>NZ_JBEZZJ010000016.1:0-176301 GCF_040639095.1 Micromonospora sp. NPDC023966
GGCGGCTTCCGTGGTGGCGAGCGCCGTGAGGGCTTCGCCGGTGGCGAGCGCCGCGAAGGTGGCTTCCGTGGCGGCGAGCGCCGCGAGGGCGGCTTCCGCGGTGGCGACCGTGAGGGTGGCGGTTTCCGTGGCGGTGAGCGCCGCGAGGGCTTCCGTCGTGACGAGCGGCCCGCCGGCCCCCGTCGCGACGAGCGCGAGGGTGGCTTCCGCGGCGGTCGGGAGCGTACCGAGCGGGACGGGGAGCGCCGGGGCTACGGCCGCGACGACCGTCGCGAGGAGGGCGCGTACCGCGAGCGGCAGGACGAGCGCGCCGAGGGGCGTACGGGTGCGGCGCCGGTGCTGCCGGACGACGTGGTCGCCAGCGACCTCGACTCGGCCGTCCGGGCCGAGCTGCTCTCGCTCGCCAAGCCGGTGGCGGAGACCGTCGCCCGGCACCTGGTCGCGACCGGGCTGCTGATCGACGACAACCCGCCCGAGGCCCTGGCGCACGCCATGGCCGCCCGCCGGCTCGCCTCGCGGATCGCCGCGGTGCGGGAGGCCGTCGGGCTGGCCGCGTACCACGCGGGGGAGTGGCAGACGGCCATCGCTGAGCTGCGCACCTACCACCGGATGACCGGGCTGCAGAGCCACCTGGCGGTGCTGGCCGACTGCGAGCGGGCGCTGGGCCGCCCGGAGCGGGCCATCGACCTGTTCCGCGGGGCGGACCGGGACAAGCTCGACCAGGCCGTCGCCATCGAGCTGCTGATCGTGGCCGCCGGGGCGCGGGGCGACCTCGGGCAGAAGGACGCGGCCGTGGCCATGCTCCAGGTGCCCGAGCTGACCGCCGAGTCGACCGAGCCGTGGGCGGCGCGGCTGCGCTACGCGTACGCCGACGCGCTGCTGGCGGTGGGCCGGCGCGAGGAGGGACGGGAGTGGTTCTCCCGGGCCGCCGACGTGGACGCCGAGGGCGAGACCGACGCCGCCGAGCGGCTGCTGGAGCTGGACGGCGTCGTCATCGAAGGTGACGACGAGGAGGACGAGGAGCTGGCCGCCGGCCCCGGCGCCCCGGGCGCCGTGTCGGCCCGTCCCGACGCCGACCTGACCGGCGGCTCCGACGAGGACGACGACGAAGACGACGACCGCGACGACGAAGACGACGACGACCTCGACGAGAACGAGGACGACTACGACGACGAGGACGACGACTACGACGACGAGGACGACGACCAGGACGGCGACGCGGACCAGGGCGACGAGGGCCACGAGGACGACGACCTCGAGGGCGACGCTCGGCTGCGCGCCGACGCCGACACGGCCGACGCCATGGCCGTCGACTCCGCTGACGCGGCGCCGGCCGGCGAGGGTGCCGGGTACCGGGACCGGGACGCGGCGGACCTGGGCGACGACGAGTTGACCGACGCGGAGGCGCGCTCGCTCGCGGCCGACACCCGCGCCGCCGCTGTCGACGCCACCGGCGAGGACGCCCGGGGCGGGGACGCGACGGGCGAGGGGCCGGCGGAGTCGGAGCGCCGGTGACCGGGAGCGCCGGGGACGCGGGTTCCGGTCCGGATCGCGGGGAACGCGACCGGGCCGGAACGGGCGGCCGGCTGGTCGACGGGTACACCCTGGTCGTCTTCGACCTGGACGGGGTGATCTACCTGATCGACCGGCCGATCCCCGGCGCGGTCGAGGCGGTCGCCCGGCTGCACGCCGAGGGGCGGGCGGTCGCGTACGCGACGAACAACGCCTCGCGCCGCTCCAGCGAGGTGGCCGACCTGCTGACCGGCATGGGTGTGCCGGCCGGGCCGGAGGAGGTGCTCACCTCCGCGGCCGCCACCGCCGAGCTGTTGCGTGACCGGCTGCCCGCCGGCGCGCCGGTGCTGGTGGTCGGCGCCGAGGCGCTGCGCGCCGAGCTGCGTGCCGTGGGCCTGCGCCCGGTGTCGACGGTCGACGAGCAGCCGGCGGCCGTGGCCCAGGGGTACGGCCCGCAGGTCGGCTGGTCCGACCTGGCCGAGGCGTCCCTGGCGGTTCGGGCGGGCGCGCCCTGGTACGCCACCAACACCGACCGGACCCTGCCCAGCCCGCGGGGCCCGCTGCCGGGCAACGGCTCGCTGGTGGCGGTGCTCCGCACGGCGCTGGGGCGGGATCCCGACGTAATTGTGGGCAAGCCGGAGCCGGCGCTGTTCGCCACCGCCGCGCGCCGGGCCGGCACGGGGCGGACCCTGGCGGTCGGCGACCGGCTGGACACCGACATCGAAGGCGCGCGCCGGGCCGGCCTGGACAGCCTGCTGGTGCTCACCGGGGTCAGCGACGTGGCCGAGCTGCTGGCCGCGCCCGAGTCGCGCCGGCCCGCGTATGTCTCCTTCGACCTGGCCGGGCTCTTCGACCCGGCGGCCGTGGTGCGGGTGCCGGGCGCGGCGGACGCCGGCGGCTGGTCGGCGACGGTGACCGACCGGGGGCTCGCCCTCGACGGCGCGGGACGCCCGCTGGACGCCCTCGCGGCGCTCTGCGCGGTGGCCTGGTCGACGGCGGCCCGCCCGCGGGTGCGGCCGGTGTCGGCGGCGGCGGAGAAGGCCCTGGCCGCGCTCGGCCTGGCGGACTGACCGCCCTGGTCAGAGCAGCTTGCGCAGCTTCATCAGGTCGAACGGGTTGGCCTTGACGGACACCCGTCGGGAGCCCACCGCCGTCATGATGTCGAGCTGACCCCGCACCAGGGCGATCAGGTCGTCGCTGCTGATGCTCAGCGCGATCTTCGCCTTCGGGTCGTCGCCGTCGGCCAGGTCGACGAGCCGGCCGCCCTCGAGCCGCCCGTGGAACGCGGTGTCCAGGTCGGTGACGCGGCAGGCGAGGGTGCGGTCGAGGTCGATCCGGTCCTGCACGTCGGCGTGCCGGTCCAGCCGGGCGGCCAGGTCCTGCAACGCCTGCCGGCACTCGTCCACGCTGGCCACATCGTCTCCTCGTCACGCGCCACGCCGTTCCCGGCACCGTACCGCAATGGGGCGTCCGGGGCGCCCGGTAGCGTGGCACCTGCACACCCCGCTCCGCGGAAGGAATCAGGCATGCAGGACGCGTGGCGCGCCTACCTCGAGCTGGCCATGGGCCTGACGGAGGCGCCTCGGAAGAAGGCCCAGGACGCGGTGAAGCGCGTGGTCGGCCAGGGCGGCGCGACCGCCGCCCAGCTCCAGACGCTCGCCGAGGAGCTGGTCTCGACCGGCCTGGCGAACCGGGAGGCGCTGACCAAGCTGGTCCGCTTCGAGGTGGACCGCGCGCTGGGCGCGGTCGGGCTGGCCACGGCCGACGAGGTCGCCGAGCTGACCCGCCGGGTGCACGACCTGGAGCGGCAGTTGCGCGAGGCGAAGGTCACCGGCGCGCCGGAGGCCGCCGCCGCGCCCGCGCCGGCCGGCCCCGGCCCGGCCGCCGAGACGGCGGGAGCCGGCGAGGTGACGCCCTCCGGGGACCTGGCCGCCGAGGAGCCGCCCGCGACCACACCCGGCGCGGAGGCACCGGTCTCGGCGCCTCCCGCGCCCGCACGCACCAAGGCGGTCGCGAAGAGGCCCGTGGCGAAGAAGGCGATCGCCAAGAAGCCGGCGGCCACCGTCGCGCGCACCCCGGCCGAGGAGTCGCCGGCCGCGCCGGCCCGCCCGGCGAAGAAGGCCGCCGGCCGTAAGCCGACCGGCGGTGCCGGCTCGTGACCGCGCCCTTCCGTCCCGGTCCGCCACCCGGCCCGCGCCCCGGACCGCCGCCGGCCGGTCCCCGGCCCGGCCCGGCCCCGGGCGTGCGGCCGGCGCCGGTCGAGGAGATCGGCGAGGCGCGGCACCCGGCGGTGGACGCCGCCGTGCAAGCCATGATCAACGCCGAGCCGCTCTCCCCGACGGACCAGATCGCCCAGTACGAGGCGGCGTACGAGACGCTGCGCGAGACCCTGGCCAGCATCGACCAGGCCTGAACCGAGGCGGAGAAGAACCACCGATGGCACGTCGTATCCGGCTGGATGCCGAACTCGTCCGCCGCGGCCTGGCCCGCTCCCGGGAGCAGGCTGCCGGGCTGGTGGAGGCCGGTCGCGTCCAGCTCCGCGGGGTGCCGGCCCGCAAGGCCGCCGCGATGGTCGACCCGGCCGACCCGCTGCTGGTCACCGGCGAGGACCCGGCCGCGGAGTACGTCTCCCGGGGCGGCCACAAGCTGGCCGGGGCGCTCGCCGCGTTCACCCCCGGCGGGCTGACCGTGGCGGGCCGGCGCTGCCTGGACGCGGGCGCCTCCACCGGCGGCTTCACCGACGTGCTGCTGCGCGCCGACGCCGCCGAGGTGGTGGCGGTCGACGTCGGCTACGGGCAGCTGGCCTGGTCGCTGCGGAACGACGACCGGGTGCACGTCTTCGAGCGCACCAACGTGCGTACCCTCACGCCGGAGGCGATCGGCGGCCCGGTCGACCTGACGGTGGCCGACCTGTCGTTCATCTCGCTGCGGCTGGTGCTGCCCGCGCTGGCCGGCTGCACGCGGCCCGACGGCGACCTGGCGCTGATGGTCAAGCCGCAGTTCGAGGTCGGCAAGGAGCGGGTCGGCGCCGGCGGGGTGGTCCGTGACCCGGAGTTGCGCGCCGAGGCCGTGCTGGACGTGGCCGCCGCGGCCGCGCGGCTCGGGCTGGGCCTGGCCGGCGTGGCCGCCAGCCCGCTGCCCGGGCCGAGCGGCAACGTGGAGTTCTTCGTATGGTTACGCCGGGACGCGCCCGCCGCGGACCCCGACCGGGTACGCGCGGTGGTCGCCGCCGGCCCGCAGGGATTTCCGGCCCCCGCGCCGGAGGCCACGACTGAGGAGGTGCCCGGGTGAGCCGGACCGCTCTGCTGGTGACACACACGGGCCGTCGGCGCAGCACCGAGCACGCCCGCGCGGTGGCGGCCGACCTCATCGCCGCCGGCTTCGAGGTGCGGGTGGTCGCCGAGGAGGCCGACGACCTGGACCTGCCCGGCGTGGTGCCGGTCACCGGCCCGGAGGCCGCCGAGGGCGCGGAGATCGTCTTCGCGCTCGGCGGGGACGGCACCTTCCTGCGCGCCGCCGAGCTGGCCCGCCCGGCCAAGGCGCCGCTGCTCGGCATCAACCTCGGCAAGGTCGGCTTCCTCGCCGAGGCGGAGATCGACGACCTGGACCGCGCGGTGCGCGACGTGGTCGGGCGTAACTACACCGTGGACGAGCGGCTCACCCTCGACGTCACCGCCGAGTTCGAGGGCGGCCCGACCATCGAGTCGTGGGCGTTGAACGAGATCAGCGTGGAGAAGGGCGAGCGGGCCCAGATGCTGGAGCTGCTCGTCGACGTGGACGGCCGGCCGCTGTCCCGCTACGGCTGCGACGGCGTGGTCTGCGCGACGCCGACCGGCTCCACCGCGTACGCGTTCTCCGGCGGCGGGCCGGTGGTCTGGCCGGAGGTGGAGGCGCTGCTGCTGGTGCCGATCAGCGCGCACGCGCTGTTCAGCCGCCCGCTCGTCACCGCGCCGACCTCCACCTTCGCGATCACCGTGGACCCGTTCACCACGCTGGCGGTGCTCAGCTGCGACGGCCGGCGGGTCTACGACCTGCCCCCGGGCGCCCGGGTCACCGTGCGCCGGGGCGCGCTGCCGGTGCGCATCGTCCGGTTGCAGGAGCGGCCGTTCACCGACCGGCTGGTGGCCAAGTTCGACCTGCCCGTGCAGGGCTGGCGCGGCAGCCGTCGCTGACCGGCGACTCAGCGAAGACCCGTCGGGCCGACCTCGCGTCGGCCCGTTCGGCGTACCCGGGCCCGGCCGCGAGCGGGTTACGGTAGGAGTCTCCTCCGACGACGGCACGCCCCGCCGGGTCCCGGCATACGCCGGAACCGGGCTGGGCGAGTGGTCCCGCCACTGCGGCGGGGCGCGATCGCCGGGGCCGGCACGCCGTCCGCGGGACGGCGATCGGGGCGCCCGGGCTGCGCCGAGGTGGAGTCCGGGCGGGGCGGTGAGGCCCGTGTCCGCCCGGGCCGCGCAGTCCGGCGGTCGTGGCCCTGACCAGGGGGTGGTCGGGTCCACGACGGTCGGGGTGTCGGAGGAGTCGCGGCCGGCCGCGGCGGGCGGACGGCGAGCCGCGCCCGGCCGGGTTTCGACCCCGGTCGGGTCGGCCGGATCGGCGAGCCGCCGTCGGAGGAAACGGCGGCTCACGAACCGGGCGGCGACGCGCTCGTTCCGGCACCCCGGCCATCGGCCGCCCCGCCCGGCCGCCATCCTGCACCCCGTCCAGCGGCAACCCGCCCGACACCGGGTGGTCCGACCGCGGTCGTGCCGTGTCCACCTGGCGACATGTCGCCGGTGCGGCGTGGCGTACCTAGTGACCAACCGATGATCTCCGTCGCAGACTCCGGTCGGCCGGCCTCACCCCCCCGAGGCCGGCCACCGAGCAGAGGAGCGCATCGCATGCACCGGTCCCCACGCTGGCTGGCCGCCGGCGCGGTCGGCGCGTTGGTGGTCGGACTCGCCGCACCGGCGTCCGCCGACCCGCCCGCACGGCCCGCCGGCCCGAGCCCGGCCGCCACCCCCGCACCGGGCGTCGCGCCCGCCCGCATCACCCTGATCACCGGCGACCAGGTCGATCTGGTCCAGGCCGCGTCCGGCCGGGTCGCCGCCACGGTCCGTCCCGCCCCCGGCCGGGAGCGGGTCACCTTCCACACCGTGTCGGCCGACGGCGGGCTGCGCGTGCTGCCCAGCGACGTCGTCCCGTACCTCTCCGCCGGGTTGCTGGACCCGAACCTGTTCGACGTGGAGGAGCTGGCCGCCGAGGGCTACGGCGACGCCGCGCAGAGCGCGCTGCCGCTGATCGTGCGGTACCAGGAACCGGCCTCCGGTCGCGTCCGGCCGTTGGCCGGCGCCACCGCGGCCCGCCCGCTGGAGAGCATCAACGGGGCCGCCCTGCGGGTCGGCAAGGCCGACCTCGGCGGCCTCTGGACCACGCTGCGCGGCGCGCCGGCGGCCCGGACCGCCGGCGCCACGCCCCGGCTCGGCGCCGGTATCGCCCGGGTCTGGCTCGACGGACGGGTGCACCCGGCGCTCGAGCACAGCGTGCCGCAGATCGGCGCCCCGGCGGCCTGGGCGGCCGGCCGGGACGGCACCGGCGTGCGGGTCGCGGTGCTCGACACCGGCGTCGACGCCACCCACCCCGACCTGGCCGGACGGATCGCCGAGGCGCAGGACTTCACCGGCGGCGGCAGCACCCGCGACGGGCACGGCCACGGCACCCACGTGGCGGCCACCATCGCGGGCAGCGGCGCCGCCTCCGACGGGCTGCGCAAGGGCGTCGCGCCCGGTGCGCGGCTGCTCATCGGCAAGGTGCTCGACGACGGCGGCAGCGGCTACGACTCGGGGATCATCGCGGGCATGGAGTGGGCCGCCCACTCCGGCGCGAAGGTGGTCAGCATGAGCCTCGGCGGCCCGGCCACCGACGGCACCGACCCGATGAGCCAGTCGGTCAACGACCTCACCGCCGAGACCGGCACACTCTTCGTGATCGCCGCCGGCAACGAGGGCGCCGCGGGCACCGTCGGCACGCCGGGCGCGGCCAGCGGGGCGCTCACCGTCGGCGCGGTGGACCGCGACGACAACCTGGCGGACTTCTCCAGCCGCGGGCCCCGGGTGGGCGACAACGGCCTCAAGCCGGAGATCACCGCGCCGGGCGTCGGCATCGTCGCCGCCCGCGCCTCCGGCACGAGCATGGGTACGCCGATGGACGACGCGTACACCGCGGCGTCCGGGACGTCGATGGCCACCCCGCACGTGGCCGGCGCGGCCGCGATCATCGCTCAGGAACACCCGGACTGGACCGCCGGGCAGCTCAAGGACGCCTTGGTCAGCACGACGCGGGCCAATCCCACGCTGACCGTCTTCGAGCAGGGCGGCGGCCGCGTCGACGTGGCGCGCGCGCTGAGCCAGCGGGTGTACGGCTCGGCCACCGCCGACTTCGGCCGGGTGTCGACCGGCGGTGCGGCGGTGGAGCGGACCGTGACGTACACCAACGGCACGGCGTCCCCGCAGACCCTGCGGCTGGCCCTGGAGCTGCGCAACCTGGACAACGACGCGGCCGAGCCGGACGGGGTGTCGCTGCCTGGCACGGAGGTGACCGTGCCGGCCGGTGGCAGCGTGGCCGTCCCGCTGCGCCCGGACCCGGCGAAGCTGGACCGCGGCGTGCACGGCGGGTGGCTGGTGGCGACCGGCGCGGACGGCGTCGCCGTGCGTACCGCCGTGGGCCTGACCCTCAGCGGCCCGCTGCACTCGGTGACCCTCAAGGCGCTGGACCTGCGCGGGCAGCCGGGCGCGGCGCCGGTGGTGACCCTGTTCGGCGAGCACCGGGAGTCCGACCAACTCGGATTCCTTCTCCCCGGCATGGAGTGGCAGGTGCAGGTCGAGGAGGGCCCGTACCTCGTCGAGGCGCTCATCGAGCACGGCGCCCCGCTGGACGAGCAGCTCACCCTGGTCACTGACCCCGAGCTGACCGTCGACCGCGACCTGACCGTGGTGCTCGACCCGCGCAAGGGCACCCCGGTGCGGATCGAGACGCCGAAGCCGACCGAGCAGCGCGACACGATCAGCTTCTACGAGCACCGGGTCTTCGGCAACGGCCGGGAGGTGGACCACGGTGTGATGGCGTTCAGCACGGTCCAGCAGGTGAACGTCACGCCGACCCGGCCGGTGCGCCGGGGCGAGTTCGAGTTCTCCTCCCGCTGGCAGCTGGTCGCGCCCATGGTGGACGCCCAGGTCAGCAACGTCGCCGGTCCGCTGGACATCAACCTGCTGGGCCAGTCGCCGGCGCCGGCCGGCCGGCGGAAGCTGCCGCTGGTCTGGGCGGGTGACGGCACCGCCGCCGAGCTGGCCCGGGCCCGGGGCGCCGCGGCGCTGGTCGCCGGCAGCCCGGACCGCGCCGAGGACGAGCAGATCGCCGCGGCCGCGGCGGCCGGCGCCGCGGCGGTGCTGATCGTCCGGCCGGCGGACTTCAGCGCGTGGACGGTCTGGCGCCCCACCGGGGACCGCCTGCCGCTTCCGTCGCTGGTGGTCGCGTACGACGACGGGCAGCGGATGATCGCCGGGGCGAAGACCGGGCGCGCGACGCTGGACCTCACGCTGACCGTGGACAGCCCCTACCTCTACGACGTGTTCCAGGTGTCGAAGGGGCGGGTCCCGGACCGGATCCGGCACCGGGTGACCGCGGACAACACCGCCGAGGTGACCGCCGGCTACGCCGACACCGGCGGGTTCGACTGGGCCAGCGAGCAGCGCTTCGCCTGGCGCCCGTGGCAGGAGTACTCCTGGAACGACGACCAGCGGATGGTGCGTACCGGCACCGTGCGGCAGGAGTTCGTCAGCGCCGGTGACTCCTGGTGGCAGCAGCGGGTGATGCACCAGCTCGGCTGGTCCGACTGGGGGCCGCTGACCGGCGGGCTCACCGAGCAGCCCCGCCGGTACGCCGCCGACGACCGGGTCAGCGAGACCTGGCACGCCCCGGTGGTCCGGCCGGCCGTGCCGGCGGGCGCGACGGCGCCCACCCGTACCGGCGACACCCTGAACCTGCGGGTGGCCGAGTTCGTCGACGCGGACGGCCACTACGGCGCGGCCGGGTTCAGCGAGGAGCAGGACACCGTGCAGGCCCGGCTGAGCCGGGACGGGCAGCAGATCGTCGACCTCTCCGGCGGCTGGGCGCCCGTGCCGACCACCCCGGGTCCGGCCCGCTACCGGCTGGACGTCACCACCGAGCGCTCCTCGGCCGAGTGGCGGTTCGCCACGCGTACCGAGACGGCCTGGGAGTTCACCTCGGCCCGCCCGGACGGGGACGCCGCCCGGCCGCTGCCGCTGCTCCAGGTCGACTACCGGGTCCCGGCCGACCTGCACGGCGAGGTGGCCGCCGGCCGCCCGCACCGGCTGGAGCTGACGCTGCGCCAGCCGGCCGGACTGCCGGCGCCGACCGGCGGCGAGGTCCGGGTCGAGGTGTCGTTCGACGGCGGGAAGACCTGGCGGGCGGTGCCGGTGCACGGCTCCGGCACCGGGTTCGCCGCCGTGGTGCCCGCGGGACACGGGGCGGTGTCGCTGCGGACGCACGCCCGGGACCGCGCCGGGAACACCGTCGAGCAGACCGTGCTGGACGCGTACGGGCTGCGCTGAGCGGGGCGGGCGGGGCGGCCCGGTGCCGCCCCGCCCGGCTCAGATCCAGCCCCGCCGGGCGACCTGGAAGGCCAGCCCCGGCCGGGTGTCCACGCCGGCGAGCTCCATCAGGTCGGCCAGCCGGCGTTGCACCGTACGCCGGCTCACGCCGAGCTGCGAGGCGATCGACTTGTCCGGCACCCCGGCCACGAAGAGCGACAGCAGCCGGGCCTCGTCGGGATCCGGCCGGTAGCCGTCCCCGTCCTGCCCGACCGGTGGGGCGGACGAGCCCAGCGGCGTCGCCATCAGCCAGTGGCTCTCGAAGAGGGCGAGCAGCGCGTCCAGCAGTTGGCTGCGGCCGATCACCGCGGCGGTCGGTTCGCCGCTGCCCCGCTCCGGCACCAGCGGGCAGACCGCCGTGCGGCCGTCCACGATGGCCAGCCGGACGGGCAGCCGGTCGAGGACCCGCGCCTGCTCACCGGCGCGTACGCCCTGCTCGATGTCCGCCAGGGCGCCCGGTTCGAGGAGCATCTCGCGTTCGTAGATGGCCCGGTAGCGGACCCCGCGGGCCAGCGCGTCGAACTCCTCGACGTTCTCCTGGCCCGACATGGCCAGCGGGTTGGCCCGGCAGAACCAGAGCACCTCGACCCGGGCGCCGTTCTGCAGGTCGCGCAGGCGCTCGCGGAGCGCCCCGCCGCCGGTGACCACCTCGACCAGGTGCCCGACGTCGTGCCGGCGCATCCCGGCCCGGTACTCCTCGGTGAGCTGGGTGACCGCCGCGCGAGCCGACTCCAACGCCTCCTGGCGGCGCAGCAGCGCCTCGCCGAGCGGGACGTCGGGCGCCAGCGGCCGCAGCGGCGCGTCGGGATCCGGCCCGGTCGGCAGCACCAGTCCCTTGCCGCGCAGGGCGTCGAGCTGGGCCAGGATGTCCGCGCGCGGGCGGCCCAGCCGCTCGGCCAGCTCCCCGACCCGCGCGGTCGTGAGCTGCACCAGGCAGCGGTAGAGCTGCTCCTCGTCCGGGGTCAGGCCGATCACGTCCAGCACGGGGCAGAACTGTACGACCCCGCCGGCTGCCCCGCGCCGGCTGGTCAAGTGTCGGAGGACGCGTCTACTGTCAGGTGCTGTGCTGGAAGAGCTGCGCATCACCGGACTGGGCGTCATCGAGGACACCACGCTGCCGCTGACCGGCGGGATGAACGTCATCACCGGCGAGACCGGTGCGGGCAAGACCATGGTGGTGACCGGCCTCGGCCTGCTCTTCGGCGGCCGGGCCGACGCCGGCCGGGTCCGGGCCCAGCCGGGCCGCGCGGTGGTGGAGGGCCGGCTGCGCCTGGACGGCCGGGTGGCCGGGACGGTGCACGCCCGGATCACCGACGCGGGCGGCGAGCCCGACGAGGACGGCTCGCTGCTGCTGAGCCGCACGGTCACCGTCGAGGGCCGGTCCCGGGCGCACCTGGGTGGCCGCGCCATGCCGGTGTCGATGCTGGGCGAGGTCGGTGAGCAGGTGGTGGCCGTGCACGGCCAGTCCGACCAGCTCCGCCTGCTGCGCCCGGCCGAGCAGCGGGCCGCGCTCGACCGGTTCGCCGGTCCGGAGCACGAGAAGCTGCTCGACGCGCTGCGCGAGGCGTACACCCGGTGGCGGGCGGTGGTCGACGACCTGGCCGACCGGCGGCGCAACGCCCGCGAGCGCAACCAGGAGGCCGACCTGCTCCGGCTCGGCCTCGACGAGATCACCCGGGTCGACCCCCAGCCCGGCGAGGACGACGAGCTGAAGGCGGAGGCGCAGCGCCTGGAGCACGCCGAAGGGCTGCGCACCGCCGCCCAGATCGCCCAGCAGTGCGTGGCCGGCGGCGTCGAGGCGGCCGACGACACCCCCGACGCCACCGCGCTGCTCGGCACCGCCCGGCGCACGCTGGAGGCGCAGGCCGGCACGGATCCCGCCCTCGGCGAGCTGGCCGCCCGGCTGGAGGAGGCGGCCACCCTGGTCACCGACGTCTCCGCCGAGCTGTCGACCTACCTGGCCGCGCTGGACGCCGACCCGGCCCGCCTGCAGACCGTCTACGAGCGCCGGGCCGCGCTGCGCGGGCTCACCCGGAAATACGCCGACGACGTCGACGGCGTGATCGCCTGGGCCGAGCGGGCCCGCACCCGGCTGTCCGACCTGGACACCTCCGACGAGCTGCTGGACGAGCTGGACAAGGAGGCGTCCCGGCTCGCCGGTGAGGTGGCCGACCTGGCCGGCCGGGTCTCCACCTCCCGGCAGGAGGCCGCGGTCCGCTTCGCCGAGCAGGTCACCGTCGAGCTGGCCGGGCTGGCCATGCCGCACGCCCGGATCGAGGTGGCCGTGCTGCCCCGGCCGGCCGGGCGGGCCGAGCCGAGCCTGCCGGTCAACGGGGTCGAGGCCGGCGTCGGCCCGGACGGCGCCGACGAGGTGGAGCTGCGGCTGCTCGCCCACCCGGGCGCGCCGGCGTTGCCGTTGCAGCGGGGCGCCTCCGGCGGCGAGCTGTCCCGGGTGATGCTCGCCATCGAGGTGGTGTTCGCCGGTTCCGGCGGCCCGCCCACCCTGGTCTTCGACGAGGTCGACGCCGGCGTCGGCGGGCAGGCGGCGGTGGAGATCGGCCGCCGGTTGGCCCGGTTGGCCCGCAGCCACCAGGTGCTCGTGGTCACCCACCTGCCGCAGGTCGCCGCGTTCGCCGACCGGCACCTGGTGGTGGCGAAGGACACCGGGGGAGCGGTCACCACCAGCGGTGTGCGGGTGGTGGAGGACACCGAGCGGGCCCGGGAGCTGGCCCGGATGCTCGCGGGTTTGCCGGATTCCGATCTGGGTATCGCCCACGCCGAGGAACTCCTGGCCGTGGCGGCCAAGGAAAGGCGCCCGTGATCCCGAGATTGTGAGCGCAAGCACACCGGGGTGCGCTCCGGTGTGCTTCCCTGGGTAGGCGGCCCTGCTCAGGCATGTCGCGACAGCAATACCTGCCTCACATGCCAGGATGGTCACGATGCGTCTACCCACGTTGCGCCGGACCCGGAACGCGGAACCGGGCTCGATCCTCGGTACCGCGCGCCTCGACCGCCGGACGAAACGCCTGGTCGGCCGGCTCCGCCCCGGTGACATCGCGGTGATCGACCACGTCGACCTGGACCGGGTGGCGGCCGACTCGCTGGTCGCTGTCGGTGTCGGCGCCGTGCTCAACGCCAAGCCGTCGGTCTCCGGGCGCTACCCGAACCTCGGCCCCGAGGTGCTGATCTCGGCCGGCATCCCGCTCCTGGACGACCTCGGCGAGAGCGTCTTCGAGCAGATCCGCGAGGGCGTCGTGGTGCGCATCGAGGGCAACACGGTCTTCGTCGGCGAGGAGCCGGTGGCCCACGGAACCCTGCAGGACGCCGAGACGGTCGCCAAGTCGATGGCCGACGCCCGGGAGGGGCTGTCGGTGCAGTTGGAGGCGTTCGCCGCCAACACCATGGACTACCTCAAGCAGGAGCGCGACCTGCTGCTCGACGGTGTCGGCGTGCCGGAGATCCAGACCCAGCTCCAGGGCCGGCACTGCCTGATCGTGGTCCGCGGCTACGACTACAAGGCCGACCTGGACGTGCTGCGCCCCTACATCCGGGAGTTCAAGCCGGTGCTGATCGGCGTGGACGGCGGCGCCGACGCGCTGGTCGAGGCCGGCTACACCCCTGACATGATCATCGGTGACATGGACTCGGTCACCGACGACGTGCTGCGCTGCGGCGCCGAGGTGATCGTGCACGCCTATCCGGACGGCCGGGCGCCGGGCCTGCCCCGGGTCAACGGCCTCGGGGTGCCGGCGATCACCTTCCCGGCCGCGGCCACCAGCGAGGACCTGGCCATGCTGCTGGCCGACGAGAAGGGCGCCTCGCTGCTGGTGGCGGTCGGCACCCACGCCACGCTGGTGGAGTTCCTCGACAAGGGCCGGGGCGGCATGGCCTCGACCTTCCTGACCCGGCTGAAGGTGGGCGGCAAGCTGGTCGACGCCAAGGGCGTCAGCCGGCTCTACCGGCAGAGCATCTCCGGTTCCTCCCTGCTGCTGCTCATCCTCTCGGCGGTGGCCGCGATGGCCTCCGCGGTGGCGGTCTCCACGGTCGGCAAGGCGTATTTGGGTGTGGTGTCGGAGTGGTGGGACAATTTCGTGTTCCAGCTCGGCCAGCTCTTCTAGCTCCCCGACGATCAAGAGGCTGCAAGCGTGATCAACTTCCGCTACCACGTGGTGTCCCTGACCGCGGTCTTCCTGGCGTTGGCGATCGGCCTGGTGGTCGGCACGGCCGCGCTCAACGGGCCGGTGGCCGACTCGCTCAAGGAGCGGGTCAACGGGCTCAGCAAGGACAACTCGCTGATGCGCCAGTCGGTCAACAACCTCCAGAAGGAACTCGACATGGAGGAGGACTTCGCCGCCGAGATGGCGCAGGTCGTCCTCCCCGGCAAGCTGAGCGGCCGGCGGGTGCTGGTGCTCAGCCTGCCCAGCGGCCGCGACCACACCGAGGGCGTGGTGAAGATGCTCCAGCTCGCGGGCGCCAACGTCACCGGCCGGCTCGACGTGCAGGACAAGTTCATCAACCCGGACAGCAACAACAACCTGCTGGAGCTGGCCGTCACCGCCGCCCGCCCGAACAGCGTGCCCACCGCCGGCCTGCCGGGCAACGGGCACGGCGTGGAGACCTCCAGCGCCCTGCTGGCCAGCGTGCTGCTGGACCGGCCGCAGGGCAGCCCGGCGGTCACCGACGCGGACCGCCGCGCGGTGGTCCAGCAGTACGTCAGCTCCGGCTACCTCACCGCAGAAGACAAGATCACCGGCGCCGCCGAGGCGGTCGTGCTGGTCAGCGGCCAGCCGTACGTCGACAAGTTCTCGGCGGAGAAGGACGAGTCGGTGGTGAAGATCGCCGAGCAGTTCGACCGCACGGGCGGGATCGTGGTGGGCGGCATGGGCTCGGCCGGCGGCAACGTGGTTTCCGTGGTCCGGGGCGACCCGGTGCTCGCCCAGACCATCTCCACCGTCGACAACGCCAACACCGTGCAGGGGCAGCTGGTCACCAGCCTCGCCCTGCTGCAGCAGCTGACCGAGAAGAAGGCCGGCCAGTACGGCGTCGGTGACAACGCCGCCGCGCTGCTGCCTAAACTGCCCCAGTGACCGGTGGGCCGGCTGATGTCCGGTCCGTACCGCGTCGTGCTGGGCATCCGGATCGGAGGGGTCGCGTGAGACTGGGTCGGCTGCTGGCCGTCGGCGCGGGGGCGCTGGCCGCCCGCTACGTGCTGCGGGAGGTGTGCAGCTCGCCGGGTGCCCCGGCGCTGGAGCGCACCAACTTCCGGGGCCGCACCGTCACCCTGGCCGCCGGGCCGGCCCTCGCCCTCGGCGCGGCAACCGCCGGCGCGCTCGGCGCGGGCAGCGCCCCGGCCGGCGCCGCGGCCCTGGTCGCCGGGGTGGGGGCGGGCTCCGTCGGGCTCTACGACGACATCGTCGGCGCGCGTCCCGAGCAGAAGGCCGCCAAGGGCTTCGCCGGGCACCTCGCCGCGCTGCGCGAGGGGCGGGTCACCGCGGGGCTGGTCAAGATCGCCGGGGTGGGCGCGGCCGGGCTCGGCGCCGCGGCGCTGCTGGCCGCCGACCCGCGGGTCGCCGCGCACCCCCGCCGGCAGCGCTCCGGCGCCCTGAGCCGCGGGCTGGACGTGCTGCTCGGCGCCGGCGTGGTGGCCGGCACCGCCAACCTGGTCAACCTGCTCGACCTGCGCCCCGGCCGGGCCCTGAAGTCCGGCATGCTGCTCGGCGCCCCGCTCGCCACCGGCCCCTACGGGGGCATCGCGGCGGGCGCCGTCGGGGCGGCCGCCGGGCTGGTCCGGGAGGACCTCGACGAGCGGGTCATGCTCGGCGACAGCGGCGCCAACGCGCTCGGCGCGCTGCTCGGGGTGAGCCTGGCCGCGCGCACCGGGCCGCTGGGCCGGGCCGGCGTGCTGGCCGTGCTCGCCGCGCTCACCGCCGCCAGCGAGAAGGTGAGCTTCACCCAGGTGATCCAGCGGACCCCGGGGCTGCGCCACCTCGACGAGCTGGGTCGGCTCGCCGACTGACGTGACGAAACCGGCTCCCCTCGCCGGCGCCGGCCGCGTGGCCGGAGCGGCCGCCCTCATCGCCGTCCTCACTGTGGTCAGCCGGCTCGCCGGCTTCGGCCGCACCGCCGTCTTCACCTGGACGCTCGCCCCCACCGACCTCGGTGGCGCCTACCTGGTGGCGAACTACGTCCCGAACTTCATCTTCGAGATCGTCGCCGGCGGGGCGCTGGCCAGCCTCGTCGTACCCCTGCTGGCCGGCGCGGTCGAGGCGGGGGAGCGGCGGGCGGTGGCCGCCACCACCGGGGCGCTGCTGACCTGGACGCTCAGCCTGCTGGTGCCGCTCGCGGTGCTGGTGGCGCTGCTCGCCGACCCGCTGATGGGGCTGCTCGGCCACGGCCTGGACGGCGCCCAGCAGGAGTCCGGGGCGCGCATGCTGCGGGTCTTCGCCCCCCAGCTGCCGCTCTACGGCGTCGGCATCGTGCTCACCGGAGTGCTCCAGGCGCACCGGCGGTTCGCCTGGCCGGTGATCGCCCCGCTGCTGTCCAGCGTGACCGTCATCGTGGTCTACCTCGGCTTCACCGCCGTCGAGGGACGGCTGGCCGGCGTCGGCGAGGTCGGCCCCGGCGGTGAGCTGCTGCTCTCCGCCGGCACCACGCTCGGCGTGGTGGTGCTGTCGCTGTCCCTGCTGATCCCGCTGCGCCGGCTCGGGCTGCGGCCGCGGCCCGGCTTCCGGTTCCCCGCCGACGCCCGGGCCCGGGTCGGTGGGCTGGCCGCCGCCGGGGTGGTCACCGTGGCCGCCCAGCAGATCGCCCTGGTCGTCGCGCTCAACCAGGTCACCTACGGCCGGACCGCCGACGTCGGCGTCTACAACCTCGCCCAGACGATCTACTTCCTGCCCTGGGCGGTGCTGGCCGTGCCGCTGGCGGTGGCCGCGTACCCGACGTTGGTGGCGGCCCGGGCGGCCGGCGACGAGCCGGCCTATCGGGAGACGCTCGCCCCGGCGGTCCGGGGGGTGGTGCTGTTCAGCCTGCTCGGGGCCGCCGCGCTGGTCGGCACCGCCGTCCCGGTCGGGCACTTCTTCTTCGACCCGGCGGACGCCGGCACGGCCGCGGCGGGCATCGCCGGCTTCGCCCCCGGCCTGCTCGGCTACGGCCTGTTCGCGGTGCTCACCCGGGCCCTCTACGCGCGGGGCGAGACCCGGTCGGCCACGGTCGCCACCGCGCTCGGCTGGCTCAGCGTGCCGGCGCTGGCCGTGCTGCTCGGGCACCTGCTGCCCCTCGCCGACCGGGTGCTCGCGGTGGCCCTGGCCACCTCGGCCGGCATGCTGCTCGTCGGCGGGCTGCTGATCGCCGCCGTGGTCCGCTCCGCCGGTCCCGCCGCGCTGGCCGGCGTGGGGCGGGCCGGGGCCGCCGGCCTGCTCGCCGCCGCGGTCGCCGCGCTCGGCGGCGCGGCCACCGCCCGAGGACTCGCCGGGCTCGCCGACGGGACCCCGACGACAGCGGAGGCCCTCGCTCAGGGCATGCTGTCCGGGGTCGTGGTCGGCGCCCTGTTCCTCGCCGTCGCCTGGCTGACCGACGCCCGCGACCTCCGGCCGCTGCTCGCGGCCGTGACCCGCCGGCTCGGCCGGCGGCGCCCGGGCAACGGGGGCGGCGGCCCGCGGGCGCAGCAGCACCCCGGGGAGCGGGGCGACGGAAAGGAGACCGTTTCCTCATGACGGACGCCTCGTCGGCGCCGCGGTGGCCCGGTTCGGTGGCCCTGGTGCTCGCCTCCAGCACCGGCGGGGTGGGGCAGCACGTCCGCTCGATCGCCCGGGGCCTCACCGAGGCCGGCGCGTCCGTGCTCGTCTGCGGCCCGGCCGCCACCCAGGACCAGTTCGACTTCACCGGGGTGGGCGCCCGGTTCACGCCGGTGGAGATCCCGGCCAGCCCCACCCCGGCCGACGCGCGGGCCGTCGCCGCGCTGCGCCGGACGCTGGCCGACCCGCCGGTCGACGTGGTGCACGCGCACGGGCTGCGCGCCGGCCTGGTCGCCGTGCTGGCCCGCCCGGCCGCTCCGCTCGTGGTCACCTGGCACAACGCCGTGCTGGCCGGCGGGCTGCGCGGCGGGCTGTCCCGGCTGGCCGAGCGGATCGTCGCCCGCAACGTCCGGGTCGCGCTGGGCGCCTCCGCCGACCTGGTCGAGCGGGCCGCGGCGCTTGGTGCCGCCGACGCCCGCCTCGCCCCGGTCGCCGCGCCGGCGCTGCCCGCGCCGCGCCGCCGCCGCGCCGCCGTCCGCGCCGAGTTCGGGGTCGCGGCCGACCGCCCGCTGATCCTCTCCGTGGGCCGGCTGCACCCGCAGAAGCGGTACGACATCCTGGTCGACGCGGCCGCCCGGTGGCGGGCCCGGAAGCCCGCGCCGCTGGTGGTGATCGCCGGGAGCGGGCCCGCCTACCTGCCGCTGGCCGCGCGGATCTCCACGACCCGGGCGCCGGTGACCCTGCTCGGGCACCGCACCGACGTGGCCGACCTGCTCGCCGCCGCCGACCTCGCCGTGGTGACCAGCGACTGGGAGGCCCGCCAGCTCTTCGCCCAGGAGGCGCTGGGGGCCGGCGTGGCGCTGGTGGCGACCGCCGTGGGCGGCCTGCCGGACCTGGTCGGCGACGCCGCGGTGCTGGTCCCCGCCGGCGACGTGGACGCCGTCGACGCGGCGGTGCGCGACCTGCTGGACGACGAGCCGCGCCGGGCCGACCTGGCCCGCCGGGGCGCCGCCCGGGCCGCGACCTGGCCGACCGAGGCGGACACCACGGGCGCCCTGCTCGACCTCTACGCCGAGCTGACGCCCGAGCACTCGACGGGGAACCGGTGATGCTGCGCAGACTGACCCCGGTGCTGCTGACCCTGGTCGTGGTGGCGCTCGGCATCACCGCGCTGGCCGCCCGCCCGGACCAGGGCGCGCCGGAGCGCAGCGCCGACTTCGTGGTGGTGGCCGGGGCGGCCGGGCTGCGCTGGGAGGACGTCGACCCGCAGACCACCCCCACGCTGTGGCGGATGGCCGAGCAGGGCTCGATCGGCTCGCTCTCGGTCCGCTCCGCGCACCGGCCCACCTGCCCGGTCGACGGCTGGCTCACCCTGGGCGCCGGCAACTTCGCCGCCTGGAACGGCAGCCGGCCGGGCGGCGGATGCCCGGCCGGCGGGGTGACCATCGAGCAGCCGGACGGGATCGGCGCGAACCTGCCGGACCAGGAGGGCGTGGTCGCGTACAACCAGGACCGGCTCTCCTGGGGGACCACCCCGGGCGCGCTGTCCGAGTCGGTGCGCTGCTCCGTGGCGGTCGGGCCGGGCGCCGCGGTGGCCGCCGCCCGCCCGTTCGGCCGGGTCGACCGGTACGCGCCGGTGCTCCCCGCCGACCCGGCGAAGCTGCTCGGCTCCTGTGTGCTGAGCATCGTCGACCTGGGCACCGTCGACGGCGAGGACCCGACCAGCCGGGCCGCCCAGGCCCGGCAGGTGGACGCCCAGCTCGCCCGGGTGCTCGCGGCCCGGCCGCCGCACTCGCTCGTGATGGTGGCGGGGGTCTCGGACACCGACACGCCGTCCCGGCTGCACGTCGCGGTGGCCGACGGCCCGGGGTGGAACAAGGGCTGGCTGACGTCGCCGAGCACCGCCCGCGAGGGCTACCTGCAACTGGTCGACCTGGCTCCCACGGCGCTGGCCGCCCTGGGCCGGCCGATGCCCGAGCGGCTCTTCCTCGGCCGGCCCGCCGTGTCGGTCGACGACCGCCCCGGCGACCTGCGCGCCGCGATCGACGCGCCGGCCGACGCGGACCGGGAGGCCGCCGCCCAGCGCCGGGTCGCCGGCTGGTTCTTCACCCTGCTCGCCGCCGCGCAGGTGGCCCTCGCCGTGGCGGTGCTGCCGCTGCTGCGCCGGGCCCGCCGGCACGCCGGTCCGCACGGACCCGAGCCGGTGTCCCGGCGGGTGGTGGCGGTGGTGGAGCTGCTGCTCATCGCGGCCGCGCTCGCCGTGCCGGCCGCCCTGCTCGCCGACGCCGTGCCGTGGTGGCGGGGCGAGCACGCCGGCTGGTGGTTCGCCGCGGTGACCGCCCTGTTGACCGTCGGCGGCACCGCCGCGGTCCGGTTCAGTCCCGGCCACGAGCGCACCCTCGGGCCGCTCGGCGCGGTGGCCGGCCTGGCCACCCTGGTGGTCGGGGTGGACGTGCTCACCGGCTCCCGGTTGCAGCTCAACGGCGTGGTCGGCTACTCCGCGCTGGAGGGCGGCCGGTACGCCGGGCTGGGCACCGTCGGGCTGGGCGTGTTCATCGCGGGCTCGCTGCTCTGCGGCGGGTGGCTGGCCCAGCGGGTCCGCCGGGCCTGGCGGCCGATGGTGATGGTGGCGGTCGGCGGGGCGGCCGTGGTGATCGTGGGCAGCCCCTACCTGGGGGCCGACTCGATCGGCGCGATCGCGCTCACCGCCGGGGTGAGTGTCGCCGCCGCGATCTGCTCCGGCGGCTGGCTGACCGTGAGCCGGCTGGCCTGGGCCACCATGGCCGGGCTGGCGGTCACCATCGGCTTCGCGGTGGTCGACGTGGGCCGGCCGGAGGCCGAGCGGGGCAGCCTGGGCCGGTTCCTCGCCGCGCTGGGCGACGGCACCGGCGGGCTCACCGTGCACCGGTCGAGCAGCGCCAACTTCCAGACCCTGGTGAACAGCCCGCTCACCGTGCTGGCCCTGGCCGGCGCGGCGCTGGTGTGGTTCGCCCTGCTCCAGCCCTGGGGCGGCCTGCTGCGGCTGTTCGGCATCTACCCGGCGATCCGGGCCGCGATGGCCGGCACCGGGGTGGCCGCCGGTCTCGGCGGCGTGCTGGGCGGCTCGGCGCTGGACGTGGCCGGTGCGGCGGGGGCCCTGGTGGTGCCGATGGCGGCCCTGGCGGCCCTGCGGGTGCTCGACCACTCCACCGACCGCACTCAGCCCGGCAGCGGCCGTCCGGGCGACGAGGGCGGGTCGGCCCCGCCCGGCGGTCCCACCGGCGACCGTCCCAGCGGCGGGCGCGCGGCGGAGGCCACCGGCACCGGCGGCGCCGCGCTGCCCGACCCCGACCCGGCCGCCGCCGGGGAGGGTGTGCCTGCGGAGCGCGACCGGGCCACGCCGGCGCCGGACGCCGCCGCCGACCGGGCGCCCCGGGTGCCGGTCCAGCCGGGCCCGGCATCGACCGAGGTGCCCACCGGCTGAGGCGAACCCGCCTTCACGTGCGTCGACGGCGGGTGCGACGCCGCCGCGGGGCCGGGGAGGTGTTACCGTGGAATCCCGTGGATCGCGTGATCACTTGGCTGATCGGCACGGCGGTTCGCACGACCGCTACGGACGACACGGGAGCAGGCCTTGGCCCCTTCAGCACGGACGACCAGGCATATTTTCGTCACCGGGGGCGTCGCCTCCTCGCTGGGTAAGGGCCTCACCGCCTCCAGCCTCGGCAACCTGCTCAGCGCGCGCGGGCTGCGCGTGGTGATGCAGAAGCTCGACCCGTACCTCAACGTCGACCCCGGGACGATGAACCCGTTCCAGCACGGTGAGGTCTTCGTCACCGAGGACGGCGCCGAGACCGACCTCGACGTCGGCCACTACGAGCGGTTCCTCGACCGCGATCTGTCCGGCAAGGCGAACGTCACCACCGGGCAGATCTACTCGGCGGTGATCGCCAAGGAGCGGCGCGGCGAATACCTGGGCGACACCGTCCAGGTCATCCCGCACATCACCAACGAGATCAAGGCGCGGATCCTCGGCATGGCCGACCCGGACGCCGACGGCCAGGTCCCCGACGTGGTGATCACCGAGGTGGGCGGCACGGTCGGCGACATCGAGTCGCTGCCGTTCCTGGAGGCGATCCGTCAGGTCCGGCACGACCTGGGCCGGGACAACTGCTTCTACCTGCACGTGTCGCTGGTGCCCTACCTGGCGCCGTCGGGCGAGCTGAAGACCAAGCCGACCCAGCACTCGGTGGCGCAGCTGCGCAGCATCGGCATCCAGCCGGACGCCCTGGTGCTGCGCTGCGACCGGGAGATCCCGGACAAGGTCAAGGAGAAGCTCTCGCTCTACTGCGACGTCGACCGAGAGGCGGTCACCGCCGCCCCGGACGCGCCGAGCATCTACGACATCCCGAAGGTGCTGCACCGTGAGGGCCTCGACGCGTACGTGGTGCGCCGGCTCGGCCTCTCCTTCCGCGACGTGGACTGGGCCAGCTGGGACGACCTGCTCGACCGGGTGCACCAGCCCCGCCACACGGTGACCGTGGCGCTGGTCGGCAAGTACGTCGACCTGCCCGACGCCTACCTGTCGGTGAGCGAGGCGATCCGGGCCGCCGGCTTCGGCCACCGGGCCCGGGTGCAGCTGCGCTGGGTGCCCAGCGACGACTGCGTCACCCCGGCCGGCGCGGCGGCGGCCCTGGCCGGCGTCGACGGCATCGTGATCCCCGGCGGCTTCGGCGTCCGCGGCATCGAGGGCAAGATCGGCACCGCCCGGTACGCCCGGGAGAACGGGATCCCGCTGCTCGGCCTCTGCCTCGGTCTGCAGTGCATGACCATCGAGGTGGCCCGCCACCTGGCCGGCCTCGACGGGGCGAACTCGCTGGAGTTCGACGAGCAGGCCGGCCACCCGGTCATCGCCACCATGGCCGACCAGGAGGACATCGTCGCCGGCAAGGGCGACCTGGGCGGCACCATGCGGCTCGGCGCGTACCCGGCGAAGCTGGCCGAGGGCTCGCTGGTCGCCGAGGCGTACGGCAGCACCGAGGTCAGCGAGCGGCACCGGCACCGGTACGAGGTGAACAACGCCTACCGCGACCAGCTCACCAAGGCCGGCCTGACCATCTCCGGCACCTCGCCGGACGGCCGGCTGGTCGAGTTCGTCGAGCTGGACCGGAACCTGCACCCGTTCTTCGTGGCCACCCAGGCGCACCCGGAGCTGAAGAGCCGGCCGACCCGGCCGCACCCGCTCTTCGCCGCGTTCGTGAAGGCCGCCGTGGCGTACTCCGAGGCCGACCAGCTCCCGGTCGACCTGGACGCCCCGGCGGAGGCCGCGGCGGCGAAGAAGGCGGGCCGCAACGGCGGCGCGGCGGCGAAGGCGGCGGCCGCGTCGTGAGCGAGCGGAGCGAGCGAACCATTCGGCTCAGCAGTGCGGCGCCTCGCGCCGCCGTCGAGCGAAGCGAGGCGGTGGCGTGAGTGCCGTGGAGCACCGGTACGAGGTGACCGGGCACCGGGAGATCTGGTCCGGCCGGATCTTCTCGGTGGTCAGCGACGACGTCACCATGCCCGGCGGGGGCGCCGCCACCCGCGACTACGTGCGGCACGTCGGCGCGGTGGCCGTGGTGGCCCTCGACGACGCCGGCCAGGTGGTGCTGATCCGCCAGTACCGGCACCCGGTGGGCCGGCACCTGTGGGAGCTGCCGGCCGGGCTGATGGACGTGCGGGGCGAGGACCTGGCCGCGGCGGCGGCCCGGGAGCTGGCCGAGGAGGCCGATCTCACCGCGGGCACCATCGACGTCCTGGTCGACCTGCACAGCTCGCCCGGGTTCAGCAACGAGGTGGTCCGGGTCTTCCTGGCCCGCGACCTGGGCGACGTGCCCGCCGAGCAGCGCCACGACCGGCGCGACGAGGAGGCCGACCTCCAGGTGGTCCGGGTCGACCTGGACGAGGCGGTCCGGATGGTCCTCGCCGGCGAGATCACCAACGCCTCCTGCGTGGCCGGGCTGCTCGCCGCGGCCCGCGCCCGGGAGACCGGCTTCGCCGAGCTGCGCCGCCCGGAGGCGCCGCTGCCCGGCTGAGCCGGACCGGACGACGAAGGGGCCGCGCGGTGCGTACACCGCGCGGCCCCTTTCCGCTATGTGGGCGCTCAGTCGCGCAGCGGGCGGCCCTGTCCGTCGACGCCACCGTTGACGAGGATCAGGATGCCGTCGATGGTGCCCCACAGGGCGCCGAAGCCGCAGGTCACGACGCTCACCACGAGCTGGAGCACGCCGGTCTTGGTGTCACCCATGTAGAAGCGCCCGGCGCCGAAGAAGCCGAGCAGGATGCCGAGGATGCCCGCGACGACCTTGCTCTTGTCCGAGACGCCCTGCGGGTACTGCTGATAAGGAGGAGTGGTCATGAGCGGACACCCTAGTGATCCACTGGCGTCCTGTCCGCACCGCCGCCCCGACGGTGGGAGGATGTTTACCGAACATTGTCCTGACGGCTGAGGCGGTCTCCACCGCTCAGCCCGGTCGATGCCTGACACACCGTCAGCACGACCGGGCACCAGATGTCACAGTGTTGGCCTCCGTGGGGTTCCCACGCGCCTAGACTGCCGCCGGGCGGGACCGGTGGACCGTGTCGGCAAAGGGGCCGTCGCGGCGCCGAGCAGTCGGGGGTGAGCTTCCCCGGAGGAAGGTGTCTGCATCGTGAAGGTCGGAATCCCACGCGAGGTCAAGAACCACGAGTACCGCGTGGCGATCACGCCCGCGGGCGTCAACGAGTTCACCCGCCACGGCCATGAGGTCTTCGTCGAGTCCGGCGCGGGCGTCGGCTCCAGCATCACCGACGACGAGTTCGCCGCCGCCGGTGCCAAGATCCTCGCCACCGCCGACGAGGTCTGGGACACCGCCGAGCTGGTGCTCAAGGTCAAGGAGCCGATCGCCGAGGAGTACCACCGGATGCGCGAGGGGCAGGTGCTCTTCACCTACCTGCACCTGGCCGCCTCCAAGGAGTGCACCGACGCGCTGCTGGACCGGAAGGTCACCGGCATCGCGTACGAGACCGTCGAGCTGCCCGACCGCTCGCTGCCGCTGCTCGCCCCGATGTCCGAGGTGGCCGGCCGGCTCGCCCCGCAGGTGGGCGCGTTCTACATGATGCGCACCGGTGGCGGCCGGGGCGTGCTGCCCGGCGGCGTCTCCGGCGTGTACGCGGCCAAGACCGTGGTCATCGGTGCCGGCGTCTCCGGCCTGAACGCGGCCGCCATCGCGCTGGGCCTGCAGTCCGAGGTGCTGCTGCTGGACAAGAACGTCGCCCGGCTGCGCCAGGCCGACGCCATCTACCGCGGCCACCTGCAGACCGTCGCCTCCAACGCGTACGAGATCGAGCGGGCCGTGGTCGACGCCGACCTGGTCATCGGCGCGGTGCTGGTGCCCGGTGCGAAGGCCCCGAAGCTCATCTCCAACGAGCTGGTCTCCCGGATGAAGCCGGGCAGCGTGCTCGTCGACATCGCCATCGACCAGGGCGGCTGCTTCGAGGACTCGCGCCCGACCACGCACGCCGACCCGGTCTACAAGGTGCACGACTCGATCTTCTACTGCGTGGCGAACATGCCCGGCGCGGTGCCGAACACCAGCACCTACGCGCTGACCAACGTCACCCTGCCGTACGCCCTCGAGCTGGCCAACCAGGGCTGGCGCGGGGCGCTGCGCAACGACCCGGCGCTCGCCCTCGGCCTGAACACCCACGCCGGCCAGGTCGTCTACGGCCCGGTCGCCGAGGCGCACGGCATGGCGGCGCTGCCGCTGGCCGAGGTGCTTGCCTGAGGGACGACGGCCTGAGGGAGGACAGTCTGACCGCCACTGCGGCCAGGGTCGGTGCGGGCGTCGAGCCCGCGCCGGCCCTGCGCCGTGCCGTCCGGGGCTACCTGGACCACCTCACCGTCGAGCGGGGACTGTCCGCGAACACCCTCGCCTCCTACCGCCGGGACCTGGACCGCTACCTGTCCACCCTGGCCGCCGCCGGGGTGACCGACCTGGCCGCGGTGGGTGCGGCCGAGGTCGAGGCGCACCTGGCCCGGCTGCGCGCCGGCGACGCCGACCACCCGCCGCTCGCGGTCTCCTCGGCCGCCCGTGCGGCCAGCGCCGTGCGTGGCCTGCACCGCTTCGCGTTGCGTGAGGGGATGGCCGGCGCCGATCCCAGCCGTGACGTCCGCCCGCCCGCCCCGCCGCGTCGGCTGCCCCGGGCGCTGCCGGTCGACGCCGTGGTCCGGCTGCTGGAGACCGCCGGCCCGGTCACCGCCACCGGCGACGAGGCGCCCCGCGCGCTGCGCGACCGGGCGCTGCTGGAGTTCCTGTACGGCACCGGGGCGCGCATCTCCGAGGCGGTCGGCGCCGTTGTGGACGACCTCGACCTCGACGCCGGGACCGTGCTGCTGCACGGCAAGGGCGGGAAGACCCGGCTCGTGCCGGTCGGCGGGTACGCGGCCGAGGCGCTGCGCGCCTGGCTGGTCCGGGGCCGCCCGGCGCTGCTGGCCGCCGGCCGGGGCACCCCGGCGGTCTTCGTCAACGCCCGCGGCGGCCCGCTGACCCGGCAGGGCGCCTGGACCGTGCTGCGCGCCGCCGCCGAACGGGCCGGCCTGCCGGTCGACGGGCCCGACGCGGTCTCCCCGCACACCCTGCGCCACTCGTACGCCACCCACCTGCTCGACGGCGGCGCCGATGTGCGGGTCGTGCAGGAACTGCTCGGCCACGCCTCGGTGACCACCACCCAGGTGTACACGTTGGTCACCGTGGAACGGCTGCGGGAGGTCTACGCGACCGCCCACCCGCGCGCCCACGGGTGAGCGCGAGGAGTGAGCCGGGGTTGCGAGCCCCGCAGTCGCGAACGAAACAGCCTCCCGGCTGACCACCGGCTCCGACACGCCGACCCGCTACCGAACGCGCTGCTGGCCCGTGGCGTACAGTCGGCTTCGGCGCGGGCCTCCAGGGGTGACGGACCGGGGGTGCGCAGCGGCGCCGCGAGGGACGTCGGACGGCTCCGACGCCGGGTGGTCGTCGGGAGGGGGCAACGAGGACATGGCAGGAAACGGTGACCGTGCCGAGACCTGGACGTCGGAGCTCCGCGAGCAGCAGGCGACGCTCGGCGCCGACCTCGGCCCCGCCGACCCGGCCGCCTACACCATGCGCAAGCCGATCCCCGAGCCGATGCCGACCGACCGGCACGGCCCGGCGCGGATCATCGCGATGGCCAACCAGAAGGGTGGCGTCGGCAAGACCACGACCACCATCAACCTGGGCGCCGCACTCGCCGAGTACGGCCGCAAGGTCCTGCTGGTCGACTTCGACCCGCAGGGCGCCCTCTCCGTCGGCCTCGGCGTCAACCCGCACAACCTCGACCTGTCGGTCTACAACCTGCTCATGCAGGACGACGTCACCGCCGAGGACGTCCTGATCAAGACCGACGTGGCCGGGCTGCACCTGCTGCCGGCCAACATCGACCTCTCCGCCGCCGAGATCCAGCTGGTCAACGAGGTCGCCCGGGAGATGGCCCTGGCTCGGGTGCTCCGCACGGTCCGCAAGGAGTACGACTTCATCCTGATCGACTGCCAGCCCTCGCTGGGCCTGCTGGCGATCAACGCGCTGACCGTGGCGCACGGCGTGCTCATCCCGCTGGAGTGCGAGTTCTTCAGCCTGCGCGGTGTCGCGCTGCTCCTGGACACCATCGACAAGGTGCGCGAGCGGCTCAACTTCGACCTGGAGCTCGAGGGCATCCTCGCCACCATGTACGACAGCCGCACCACCCACTGCCGCCAGGTGCTCCAGCGGGTGGTGGAGGCGTTCGGCGACAAGGTCTACCAGACGGTGATCACCAAGACCGTGAAGTTCCCCGAGTCGACGGTGGCCGGTGCCCCGATCACCACCCTCGACCCCGCCTCCTCAGGCGCGCGCAACTACCGCCAGCTCGCCCGCGAGGTGATCGCCGCCCAGTCGGAGCGGTAGGCCGTCCGCCGGGTGTCCAGGTCGTGGACTACGGTTTGCCGGTGACCGCACCGCCCCTCGACCCGCCGACCGGCGCCGCCGACCCGGTGGCCGCCGCCGGGCTGGCCGCCGAGATCGACGGCGTGCTGCCGGCGGACCCGGCCACCGTCGAGAAGACCACCGGCTTCACCGTCCGGCTGGACAACTTCACCGGCCCGTTCGACCTGCTGCTCCAGCTCATCAGCAAGCACAAGCTGGACGTCACCGAGGTCGCCCTGCACAAGGTCACCGACGAGTTCATCGCCTATCTCCGGGCCATGGGCGACCAGTGGGACCTGGACGAGACCAGCGAGTTCCTGCTCGTCGCCGCCACGCTGCTGGACCTGAAGGCGGCCCGGCTGCTGCCCGCCGCCGAGGTGGAGGACGAGGAGGACCTGGCCCTGCTGGAGGCCCGGGACCTGCTCTTCGCCCGGCTGTTGCAGTACAAGGCGTACAAGGAGGCGGCGGCGCACATCGCCGAGCTGGAGTCGGTCGGCGGGCGGCGCTACCCGCGGGCGGTCACCCTGGAACCCCGCTACGCCGAGGCGCTGCCCGACCTGGTGCTCGGCATCGGCCCGGAGCGGCTGCTCAAGCTGGCGCTCAAGGCGATGACCCCGAAGCCGGTGCCCGAGGTGTCCATCGCGCACGTGCACATGGTCCGGGTCAGCGTCCGGGAGCACGCCGAGATCATCTCCGAGCGGCTGCGCCGCGCCGGCACCGCCAGCTTCTCGCTGCTCTGCGCCGACTGCGAGATCACCCTGGAG
The DNA here is from genome assembly GCF_040639095.1 of Micromonospora sp. NPDC023966. Classification (NCBI taxonomy): domain Bacteria; kingdom Bacillati; phylum Actinomycetota; class Actinomycetes; order Micromonosporales; family Micromonosporaceae; genus Micromonospora; species Micromonospora sp. NPDC023966. Next base: position 28,632 of record NZ_JBEZZJ010000016.1, read on the forward strand.
GTGGTGGCCCGCTTCCTGGCGCTGCTGGAGCTCTACCGGCAAGGGCTGGTCGCCTTCGTCCAGGAGCAGGCGCTGGAGGAGCTGACCGTGCGTTGGACCGGCTCCGCCGACGGCGGCACCGAGCTGACCATCGACGAGTACGCCGGCTCCCCGGAGCCGACCACCCCACCCGCGGACGACCTTTCCGCCGCGGCGGACGACGCCGCGCCGACATCTTCCGCCCCGGCGGCGGATGACGCCGAGCCGACGCCTCTCGCCGTGGCGGCGGACGATGCCGTGCCGACATCTTCCGCCGTGGCGGACGACGCCGCGCCGACGCAGGAGTGACCCGATGAGCGACGAGGAACGCCGCGACTCGCTGGCCGACCAGGCCGCCGCCTGGATCCCCCCGTGGGAGCGCCCCACCCCGCCGAAGCCCGAGGGCACCGCCGAGCAGCTCACTGCCCCGGCGGCGGAACCCCCCACCGACTCGCCGCCGGAACCCCCCGTCGACTCGGCACCGACGCCCACCGCCGCCGAGGCGCCCCCCGCAGAGGGTGTGCGCCCGGCGATCTTGGACAGTTCCGGTTCGCCTGGAACGGAAACTGTCCAAGATCCGCTGGGGGAGGGCACCGCCGCGCCGGGGGAGCTGGCGGAGGCGCCGGTGGTCGAGCCGGCCGCGGCCGGCGAAGCGGGGGAGTCGGCCGAGCTCATCTCCGCCGCCGAGGAGCCGGCCGGCCGCGACGCCCTCGTCGGCGAGCGGCGGGCGGGCGAGAGCGGCCCGACTGGCGTATCCGGGAAGCGGGGGCGGCGGGCGACGCCCGCTCCGGAGCCCGCGCCGGTGCTGGACGACGCCGAGCTGCGTGGCACGCTGGAGGCCATTCTGCTGGTGGTGGACCAGCCGGTCAGCGAGCTGACCCTGGCCCAGGTGCTGGAGCAGTCTCCGGAGCGGATCGGCCCGATGCTCGACGAGATCGCGGCCGGCTACACCGCCGCCGGGCACGGATTCGAGCTGCGCCGGGCCGCGGGTGGCTGGCGTCTCTACACCCGCCCGGAATACGCGACCTACGTCGAGCGGTTCGTGCTGGAGGGCCAGTCGGTGCGGCTGACCCAGGCCGCGCTGGAGACCCTCGCGGTGATCGCCTACAAGCAGCCGGTGACCCGTTCGCGGATCTCCGCCATCCGGGGTGTCAACTGCGACGGCGTGATCCGTACGCTGGTGTCCCGGGGCCTGATCGAGGAGTGCGGCACCGAAGCGGACAGCGGGGCCTTCCTCTACCGCACCACCACGATGTTCCTGGAGAAGCTGGGGCTGAACTCGGTGGACGACCTGCCGCCCCTGGCTCCTTTCCTCCCCGACGACGTAGAAGAGCTTGCCGATGCGACGCGATGACCGTGCCCCGAAACCCGACGCCCCCGTGTACGAGGGCGCCGAGCGCCTGCAGAAGGTGCTCGCCGCCGCGGGGGTGGGGTCGCGGCGCGCCTGCGAGGACTTGATCTTTCGGCGCCGGGTCACCGTCAACGGCCGCGTGGCCCAGCTCGGTGACAAGGCCGACCCGGCGCGCGACGTGATCCACGTCGACGGCGAGCGGCTCCAGGCCGACGTCCGCCTGGTCTACGTGGCCATGAACAAGCCGCGCGGGGTGGTCACCACCATGGCCGACGAGAAGGGCCGCACCGAGCTCGCCGACTTCATCGGCGCGCGGCTGGAGCAGCGGGTCTACCACGTCGGGCGGCTCGACGCCGACAGCGAAGGTCTGCTCCTGCTCACCAACGACGGCACTCTCGCCCACAAGCTCATGCACCCGTCGTACGAGGTGCTCAAGACCTACCTCGCCGAGGTGGCCGGGCCGATCCCGCGCAACCTGGGCAAGCGGCTGACGGCCGGCGTCGAGCTGGAGGACGGGCCGGTGAAGGTCGACTCCTTCAAGGTGGTGGGCACCCTGGGCAAGACCGCCCAGGTGGAGCTGACCCTGCACGAGGGGCGCAAGCACATCGTCCGGCGCCTGATGGCCGAGGTGGGACACCCGGTGTCCCGGCTGATCCGTACCTCGATCGGTCCGATCAGGCTCGGCGACCTGCGCACCGGGCGGCTGCGGCGGCTGACCAACGCGGAGGTCGCCGCCTTGTTCAAGGCGGTGGGTGACTGACCCCGTCGTTCGGGGTACGGCTCCCGGTAGGCTTCGACGCGGCCCGCGGGCCGGCGGGTGGCGTGGGTCGCCCCCGGCGGCGTACCGCGCGGCCGAACCCGCGCGGCGCGGGATGATTGACGATGAGGAACAACCGCTCAACGGCGCCGGAGGAACCGGTGACCCGCGAGGTACGGGCTGAGGAGGACAACGGTGGAGGAAAACGTACCGGCCGGGCGATGCGTGGTCGCTGTGGACGGGCCGTCCGGTTCGGGTAAGTCCACCGTGTCGCGGCGGCTCGCGGTCAGCCTCGGGGCCCGCTACCTCGACACCGGCGCCATGTACCGGGCGCTGACCTGGGCGGTCCTGCGCTCCGGGGTCGACCTGACCGACACCGAGTCGGTGGCCAAGGTCGCCGGCGAGGTCGACCTGCGCCTCGGCACCGACCCCCGGGGGTACGGCGTGACCGCCGACGGCGTCGACGTGGCCAAGGCGATCCGCGGTCCCGAGGTGACCGGCGCGGTCTCCGCGGTGGCCGCCGTGGGCGCCGTACGCGAGCTGCTGGTCGCCCGGCAGCGGCAGATGATCGCCGACGCCGGCCGGATCGTGGTCGAGGGCCGCGACATCGGCTCGGTGGTGGCACCCGACGCCGACCTGAAGGTCTACCTGACCGCCTCCGAGGCGGCCCGCGCCCAGCGGCGCAGCGCCGAGGACGCTGCCGACGTCGCGGCGACCGCCGCCGACCTGGCCCGCCGGGACAAGCTCGACTCGACCCGCAAGGTCAACCCGCTCCAGCAGGCCACCGACGCGGTCGTCCTGGACACCACCGAGCTGGGCATCGACGAGGTCGTCGCCCGGCTGCGCGCGCTGCTCACCGAGCGGGGTGTGGCATGAGCGAGGACTTCGGGGGCTGGGTGGAGCTGCGCGAGCCGGAGCTCGAGGCCGGCGAGCCGACCGGCCCGCAGCCGGTGGTGGCCGTGGTCGGCCGCCCCAACGTGGGCAAGTCGACGCTGGTCAACCGGATCATCGGCCGCCGGCAGGCGGTCGTCGAGGACATCCCCGGGGTGACCCGGGACCGGGTGCCGTACGACGCCCAGTGGAACGGCCGGGCGTTCACCGTGGTGGACACCGGCGGCTGGGAGCCGGACGCCAAGGACCGGGCCGCAGCCATCGCCGCCCAGGCCGAGACGGCCGTCGCCACCGCCGACGTGGTGCTCTTCGTGGTCGACGCCATGGTCGGCTCGACCGACGTGGACGAGGCCGCGGTGAAGATGCTGCGGCGCAGCGCCAAGCCGGTGATCCTGATCGCCAACAAGGCCGACAACACCGCCATCGAGATGGAGTCGACCGCGCTCTGGTCGCTCGGCCTCGGTGAGCCGTTCCCGGTCTCCGCACTGCACGGCCGCGGCTCCGGCGACCTGCTCGACGCCATCATGGCGGCACTGCCCGAGGCGCCGAAGATCGTCGAGAACCGCCCGCGCGGCCCGCGCCGCGTGGCCCTGGTCGGTCGCCCCAACGTCGGCAAGTCCAGCCTGCTCAACCGCTTCTCCGGCGAGGAGCGGGCGGTGGTCGACGCGGTCGCCGGCACCACCGTCGACCCGGTGGACAGCCTGGTGGAGATCGGCGGGGAGACCTGGCAGCTGATCGACACCGCGGGCCTGCGCAAGCGGGTCGGCAAGGCCAGCGGCACCGAGTACTACGCCAGCCTGCGCACCGCCTCGGCGATCGAGGCGGCCGAGGTGGCCGTGGTGCTGCTCGACGCCAGCGAGGTGATCAGCGAGCAGGACCAGCGCATCCTCACCATGGTGGTGGAGGCCGGCCGGGCGCTGGTCATCGCGTTCAACAAATGGGACCTGGTCGACGGCGACCGCCGCTACTACCTGGACAAGGAGATCGACCGGGAGCTGCGCCGCATCCCCTGGGCGATCCGGCTGAACCTGTCGGCGAAGACCGGCCGCGCGGTCGACAAGCTCGCCCCGGCGCTGCACAAGGCGCTGGCGAGCTGGGAGACCCGCATCCCGACCGCGCAGCTCAACCAGTGGCTCACCGCCCTGGTGCAGGCAACCCCGCACCCGGTGCGTGGCGGCCGGGCCCCGCGCATCCTCTTCGCCACCCAGGCCGGCGTGGCCCCGCCGCGCTTCGTGCTCTTCACCACCGGCCCGCTCGACGCCGGCTACCAGCGGTTCGTCGAGCGCAAGCTGCGCGAGGAGTTCGGCTACGAGGGCACCCCGATCGACATCTCGGTGCGCCCCCGCAAGAAGCTCGGCCCGGGCGGCCGCGGCAAGGCCCACGGCTGACCCACCCTTCGAGAAGCCGCCGGGGTTCCATCCCCGGCGGCTTCTTTCCTAGGACGCCCTAGGGGGAGTGGCTCGCGGCACCGGTGGGGCCTGTGCGCGGGGTAGGAGGATCTTGCGCTAAGCTGTACCGGCTGCCGCGGGGAACACCGCGCGGGGGCATCGGGACGTGGCGCAGTTTGGTAGCGCACTTGACTGGGGGTCAAGGGGTCGTCGGTTCGAATCCGGCCGTCCCGACGCAGGTCAGAGGCCATTCGGAATATTCCGGGTGGCCTTTTCTGATCCTGTACAGCAGCGAAGTACTGCAACGGCTCATTGATCGAGGCTCTCGCCGAGCTTCCGCAGGGCCTCCCGGGTGGCCTTGGACGAGGCCTGGCTGTAGATCTCCATCGTGATCGAGAAGTCGGCGTGTCTGAGGATCGCCATGGCGACCCGGGGATGCACGTCCAGGTCGACGAGCAGGGAACCGCACCAAGTTGGCGGCAGCGGGGCCGGAACCGGTTGGATGAGACGGGTTTGGGGGCGTGGGGGCGGAGCTGGTCAAGATCAGGAGACTGACCGACCAGGAGGGTCAGCAGTTACAACGGATCGTGCGCCGGGGCAGCACCAACACAGTGCGCTATCGACGGGCGATGATGCTGCTGGCCTCGGCCGGCGGCAGCCGAGTTCCAGTGATCGCCCAGTTGGTGCAGGCCGACGAGGACACGGTGCGGGACGTGATCCACCGGTTCAACCAGATCGGCCCGGCCTGCCTGGACCCTCGGTGGGAGGGAGGCCGTCCCCGCCTGCTCAGCCCTGACGACGAGGACTTCGTCGTCCAGACGGCCACCACCCGCCCGACCAAGCTCAGCCAGCCCTTCACCCGCTGGTCCATCCGCAAACTGCTCGCCTACCTGTGCAAGGTGCACGGCCGAGTGATCCGCATCGGCGGCGAGGCCCTGCGCTAACCCCGGGCCCAGTGGCGCCCGCAGGAGCGCGCGCACAACCGACAGATGCGTCACAAGTGCGCGTTTTACGCGTTCGGGTCCCAGTCTGCGAGCTGCTCCATCGGCTCGGTGTCGCCGGTGGTCTCCAGGCCGTCGAGCGGGACGCGGTCGTAGAAGTAGAGGACCAGTTCGCTCGCTGCGCCTCGCATCGCCATGTCGCCCGGCTCCGCGTCGGCGGCGAGGTCGTCGCAGCGGACGCCGTCGGCGTTGAGGGTCAGGCGCCAGGAGCGGCCCTCGGTCGTGTGCAGGTCGATGGTCGCCGGTTTGAACGGCCAGGGGACGGTCGTCGCCGAGACGGTCGTCAGGAACTCGTCGACGCCCTCGACCGCGACGTCCGTCGGCAGCGGCTGTGCGGCCCCCTGGGTGAGCTGGGCGTCGTAGGTGTGGACGGCGATCTCCTGGATCTGGTGCCGGGCCACGGCTCCGCTGGTCTCCGGGGCCTGCGAGCGGCCCCACCAGGTCCAGCAGCCGCGGTCCGGGCCCGCCTCGCGCATCGCGTCAAGCATGAGCTCGGTCGACTCGGCGAGCCAGGCGTCCAGGGCTTCGCGGTCGCGGGGCGCGGTCGGGGCGCCCTTCGGGTCCGTCCTCGCCGGGGGCTCAGCGCCCGGGCCCGCCGCGATGATGGCGGCCTGGCGGCGGCGGCCGTCGCCGAGGTGCTGCGCCAGTTCGCGCAGCGTCCAGTCCGGGCAGGTCGGGACCTGGACGTCAAGGTCGGGGGCGGACGCGATCGCGGCGCGGAACGCGGCCGAGCGGTCTTCGATCAGCCGCAGGACCTCGGGGAACTCCAAAATGTTTTGCACCTCGGTTGTGTATCACTGCGCTCCGGCCGCCGGGTAGCGAATTTGTCGGACGAACGCGTCGACAGCCGGGCGGAGCGCCGGCGCCGAAGCCGTCCTGAAACTCCGCGCACTGCTCGCCAACGGCGACTTCGACCGCTACTGGACCTACCATCTGGGCCAAGAGCACCAGCGCAACCACCAGGCCCGCTACCAACTCGCTGCTTGACCTACGAAGTCACTCCCAGCAATCCGCACCCCTGGCCGATGTCAGCGGCCTGAGTAGTGTGCGGCCCGGCGGCGCCAGCGCCAGCTGTACCTCCGTGTGCGGGCCGGGTGCTGAAATTCCGAGGATGCGGGCCAGGGGCGACCCCACCCGATCCAATAGAAGACCACCAATGTATGGGCTGTCGGTGAACGATGGGGGAGGGGGCGACCGGCTCGCCAGCGTCGAGGAAGCGATTGCGTTGTGCGCCGCCACTGCCGGCCGGACGGCAGCCGCGGGCCCTGGCACGACAGTCTCGGTCTCATCGAGCTGCAGGTAAAGCCGGTCATGTTGCGCAACGTTGCTTTGTTCACCGCCGCGCAATCGATGATGCGCGAATGAGAACTGCCGGCCATCTCCAAAGACCCCTGGTCGAGCACTATGGCAGCCCCGCGGTGAAAGCCCACGCAGCAGAGGTTGTGTTGGAACGTCTTGATAGCCTGTCAGTTCATGCCGACAGAGTGTTCCCAGGCGAGCGGCGTTGGTCGCGGCTGGCGGCCTGGTCCTCGGAACGGTTGCCTTGGCGGATGGAGCCGGCGCAGTGGCCGCACCATCCGGGGCTCTCACCAAGGTGGCGAACGAACAGGAAATCCGAGCGCTCCTCGCGCGGATCGATGCGGCGTGGAACGCGGCAGACGCGGTCGCGTTCGGGGCGAACTGGACGGAGGACGGCACCAACGTCAACCCGTTCGGCGTGCTTTTCGAAGGCCGCGCGAGCATTCAGGCCGACATCGCCGACAGCCTGGCCGGGCCGCTGAAGGGCAGCCAACACCGGCTCGAGGTTGGTGCCGTCTACTGGCCCCAACCTGGTACGGCGGTGGTCGACGGCGACGCCGAGATCAGCAACATGACCGGCCCGGACGGCGAGGCGTGGCCGCCGCTGCGGGCGAAGTTCACCGGGGTGTGCGTCAAGCACGGTCGGGAATGGTCGGTCGCCCACCTGCGGGCCTACGTCTTCCTCTCCGAGAACGGATGATGGCACTCCGGTAGGCCGGCGGCATCGGTGTCCCGGCTGGACGCCGGCGGTCACCGGCACACTCGTACGGGTGCCGGCGGAGCTCCTGATCCGCACGCTCTTGTAGCCGCTGGTGGCGGGTGGCGCCGGCGACGCGACAGGGCGCCCGCCGACCGCGGCCGGCGACTTGAGGAGGCACCGCGGTCGCCAGGCCGCGCCGGTCCGCCCCCGGGCGGACCGGCCACCTTGAGGGCGGTGGTTCGGCCCCCGGGCGCTCACACCCGCGCGTATCCCTGACCCGCATGACACCCACCGACCGTCCCCGGCTCGCCGTAAGACTCGGCGTAGCAGCTCGAACGCCAGTTCCGGTTCCCCCTTCCGATCCTCGTCCGCCGTCGATCAGCCCGCAGTATCCGATGACGTCACGAGCGACCTTCCGCTCGACCGCCAGCATGCGGGGGCGGTAAGCCGTATGCCGCCGGACAGCCGCGCGCCCAAGCCGCAGCCGTGCCAGCCACGTGCCAGTAGCCGGTGTCCCGGGCGGTCAGCCGCGGTCATGATCGGGCACCGCGGCGCTGCCTCTGAGTTCCGGACAGATCAGGTCAGCCGGAAACGATCTTCCAACTGGCGGTGTGCGGATTCTTCTTGTCCTGGCTGTTCCGGCGCGCCACTGTCGCAGTATGGGCAAGAGCAGGAGACAGAAGCGCCTGGCGGAAGCTGAGCGGCGCACACAGAAAGAGCGCGACCAAGAAAGACTGGGTGTCGCTGGCCTGGTCCGAGGACCAGGCCGCCGTAGTGGCTCAGGCGTGGAGTCGCTTGGCTGATCTTGGCGTTGATCTACCGCCGCGGCCGACTCGCCGAGATCTCTGGGCCGCCGGCATCGCAGACACGGACATCAGGATCGATCACTTCTACCTTGGTCCAGAGCGAGGCATCTGCACGATCCAGCTCAGTGTGCGTAGGGCGGCGCTGGATTCCGCGCGGCGTAGACCGTGATCGAGCACTCGGGTCGGTCGCAGTCGGGGCTGTCGACGGAGGCGGTGCAGAGTACGTGCAATGATCTCGGGCGACCGCGCAGGTGATCGGGCCATTCGGCCAGGTCAGGGCCGTAGGAGCCGTCCCGCCTCAGTCGCCTTCCTAAACCGTGCGTGGTTCTGGGGAACCACGCAGGGACCACACGTAGCGCCCGATGGTGGACGATACGCGGTCAGGTGCACGGCTTGATCATGGGCACAACGTGTGTGACGTGCGGGAACGCTTACCAAAAAGGACCAGGCAGGCGATGGCATCATCGAACGCGGCGTCGGGGAACGGCAGAGGATCGCCGCCCAGACCGCCCTGATGCAGGGCCGTGTCATCGCCGAGCCGCTGCCGGGTCAAGTCCAGCATCTTGGCGCTGGGCTCGATGCCAGTCACGATGGCGCCGCGATCGCGCAGTGCCGCGAGCAGGGGGCCGGCTCCGCAGCCGACGTCAAGGATCCGCCGCCCGGCCACGTCTCCGGCCAGGTCCAGGATCGCGGGCCGGGTGTAGTAGCCGTTGATGAGGTTGGACTCGGTCTCGGCCGCGTACGCCTCCGCGAAGCTGTCGTAGTCGTTGGCCACAGACTGGCCGGCAGGCCCGGAGGAGTGTTCAAGGTCAGCAGACATGCGGCCAATCCTGGCAGGCCTGTCGCTTCGCGGTGCGCACAGGGGCGACGTTGCCCACGCGGCATTCAGGCATCTGCCTCCACTGAGGAGCCGGGCAAAGATGGCGGGGGAGTGCGTTTGCATCGGGTTGTAGCAGCTAGTGCGGCTGCATCAGTAAGCACCGAAGCACAGCCAGGGTCATTGGGCCTCTGGTCGCTGCGCGACGGCCCTGCGCCGCCCTTGAGGGGCTTGGAGCACTCCTGGCGTCTTGACAGGCAGCCATCCGGCTGCCTAAGTTGAAAGGCAGCCGAAAGGCTGCATATGGACGGGCGGCAGCCCTGGGGTACGAGGGTGGGCATGGACGAGGTGTTCAAGGCGCTGGCCGATCCGAGCCGGCGCGCGCTCCTTGACTCGCTCAACGCCCGCAACGGGCAGACGCTGCGCGAGCTGTGCGCCGGGCTCGACATGGCCAGGCAGTCCGTCAGCAAGCACCTCGCGGTGTTGGAGGAGGCCGGGCTCGTCACCGCCGTACGACGGGGCCGGGAGAAGCTGCATTACCTCAACGCCGCGCCCGTGCACGAGATCGCCCACCGGTGGATCAGCCGCTACGACCGGGCCAGGGTCCAAGCCCTGGCGGACCTGAAACTCGCGCTGGAGGAGACCCCGATGGACGCGCCGACCTTCGTCTACACCACCTACATCCGCACCACCCCGCAGAAGCTCTGGCAGGCGCTGACCGATCCCGCCTTCACCCGCCGCTACTGGGCCACGGAGTTCACCACGGACTGGTCCGTCGGCTCGCCGATGACCTGGGACAACCACGGCGTGCTGATCAGCGACGCAGAGCAGGTGGTGCTGGAGGCCGAACCCTACAGTCGGCTCTCCTACACCTGGCACGCCATCACCCCGGAGCTGGCCAAGCGCTTTGGCTGGGACGACGAGATGCTCGCCCGGCTGTCCGCCGAGGCCCGCTCGAAGGTCACCTTCACGATCGAGGAGGCCGCGCAGGTCGTGAAGCTCACCGTCGTGCACGACGGCTTCGAGCCCGGATCGAGCCTGGCCGAGATGGTCAGCCACGGCTGGCCGAACGTGGTGGCGAGCCTGAAATCGCTGCTGGAGACTGGTGAACCGCTGCCGGCCGATGCGTGACCGCCCGATCAGGGCTCGTCGACGTCGCGGCGCGAGAGGAGTACCGGGCGCCCGGAGGGGATGCATCCCCGGTACTCAGACGATGCCTCGTCTGATCGGCGGAACCGATGTCCCGCCTCTGCCTCCCCGGCGTCCATGACCCGAAGTCCGCTCAGTTGCAGCGATGCGGCACCGCGTTGGTCATCTCATCCGGCTGCGTCGGTAGGCCACGATCGTGAGGGCGGCTGCGGCGCCGGCGGCCGCGAGGACCGGCACCACGGGTCTGGCGCGTACGGCGGTGCCGACCTTCGCCGTCAGGGCACGGGCGGAGGTTACCTCGGTGGACTCGGTCTTGCCGGTGGTCTGGGTGCTGGCTGAGGCCGAGCCGCGTGCCTTGGTCATGGCCTCACGGGTCTTCTGTTTGGCGGTCGTGGCGCGCTGGGAGGCCTTCTGGCTCCCTGTGCGGAACATCTGCGTTGCCGAGGTCTTCGCCGATTGGCTGGCCGTGGTCAAGCGCTGCCGGAGTCCACCGGCCGCTGAGGTGGCCTTGCCGCCGAGGCGGGTCTTGACGTCGGTCTTGGCTGCCAGGGCGGCGACGGTTTCCCCCAGCTCTGCCCGCGTGTGCTGGATGTCCTGCCGTACCTTGTCCGGATCGCTGCCTGGGCTTACCGTGCTCATGGCCGCCTCCGACCTGCCGCGCCGCGTATCGTCTCGATGTCTGCTTGCACGCTGTCCCTGGTCGCTGTCGGCGTGGCTGGCATGGCTTTGGTGACCTGCTTCTTTCCTCGTCGCGCCGCTATCGCAGCGGCGATGAACAGGATGACGGCGACGATGAGGGCGGCCAGCGCGTCCGGCATGAACGCGCCCAGGAGGAGCACCACGGCGGCGACGACGGCACCGACGCCGTAGAAACCGAGCATGGCGCCGCCGCCGAGCAGCCCAGCGCCCATGCCTGCCCGCTTGCCCTTGGCGGTCATTTCCGCACGGGCCATCGTCAGCTCGTCCCGGACCAGCCGAGTGATCTGTTCGGTGGCGCGCTGCACCAGTTCAGCGACCGGCGTGTCAGCAGAGGCAGCGCCAGAGCTGCCGCTGGAATCTTCTGGCATACGTGCCCTCACTAGTTCTCGCGTACCTGAGTGCCGCAGACGCCAACGACGGTGATGTGGTTGGCCGAGTCCGACTGATGCTGCACCGGGTCAGACTCGCTGCACCGCCGGCGTTTTCACTGGGACCGGCGAGGGTTCGTCGGGTCGCCCGCCCGGCGGCGGCAAGGCGGTGTCTCCCAGATGGCCGGCGACATCACCCGTCGGCATCTCACCCACCTGCTTGCGACGTCGCAGTGTCAGCGCGCCCGCCGCCCCGGTCAGCGCCCCCACCCCGAACGCAAGGATCAACGTTCGCCGAATGCTTGAGTGGCTCCTGCGCGACATGATCGCTCCCTGAACCCAACGTGTCCGCATGGCCTTGATTGTCCGACTCGACCCCCAAGGTCATGCACCTAATCGACAGACTTATATGGCAGCCACGGGCCACCACAATCATGGCCGCCATATGAGCCGCCGTTTGAGCCCTATGAGGGGCGGCCATGAGTGAGACTGGAGTTGCGGCCTGGCGGTGGCCGCCAAGGGGACTCGGGACCGCAGAGCGATCACGGTCACGTCGTTCCACCGCCGGTGGGATGACGAGGGCGGCGTCGTGTGGATATTTCGGACGGTTCAGTAACCGAGCGCAGAGTGCGGCAGAGTCACAGCCTGCGGTGGAGTTCGCTGGCTCGGGACCCAGCGTCGATGGCCGTGGGCCGGCCGCGGACGGTGGGCCCGCCTGGTGGGACCCGTGCCTGGCGGTTGCGGTCGAAATCGCCGCACCGGACACGTCGATCGTGGCTTTCAGGAGTAACAGGTGAGCGACACAAGTCTTGACGCCCGCAGTGAGCGGGGCAGTGAGTACGCTGACCTGTCTCGCCTGGTGCGGGGTGCTGGGCTCCTCCACCGGCGGCCCGGCTACTACGCGTGGCGCATGGGGTTGGTGCTCGGTTGTCTCGGCGTCACGGGCGTGGTGTCGGTCCGGCTCGGCCAGTCGTGGTGGCAGACCGTGGTCGCGGTGTTCCTTGCGGTGATCTTTGCTCAGGCGGGGTTCATCGGCCACGACGCCGGGCATCGGCAGATCTTCCGCTCCCGCCGCGCCAACGACGTGGTTGGCCTGTTGTTCGGTAACCTGCTGATCGGTCTCAGTTACGGGGGGTGGGTGGACAAGCACAACCGGCATCACGCCCATCCCAACACTGAGGGCCAGGATCCGGACATCGCGGTGGCGGCCTTGTCGTTCACTTCCGGGCAGGCCGAAGCGCGGCGCGGTCTTGGCGCGGTGTTCGTCCGGCACCAGGCCACGCTGTTCTTCCCGCTGCTGCTGCTGGAGGGTCTGCACCTACACGCCAGCGGCGTCAAGGCGGTGTTCCGCCGAGGCCGGGTCAAGCACCGCCGGGTCGAGGCCAGCCTGCTCGCCCTGCACATCGGCGGCTATCTCACGGCCGTGTTCCTGCTCCTGGACACCTCACAGGCGATCGTGTTCGTTTTGGTCAACCAGGGCCTGTTCGGCTTGTACCTGGGTTGCTCGTTCGCACCCAACCACAAGGGCATGCCCATCCTTGACCGAGCCGACAGCCTCGACTATCTGCGGCGGCAGGTGCTGACCTCTCGCAACGTACGCGGTGGATGGCTCGTCGACGGCCTGCTGGGCGGGCTCAACTACCAGATCGAGCACCACCTCTTCCCCAGCATGCCCCGACCGAACCTGCGCCGCGCCCAGCCCCTGATCCGCCAGTTCTGCCTTGAGCGTGGCGTCTCCTACCACGAGACCACGCTGCTCCAGTCGTGGGCGCAGGCGCTGCGGCACCTGCGGACAGTCGGCAGGCGACAGACCCGACCGTCAACCGGCAGAAGCTGAACCTGGACCACTACTGTCGCCGCTCGAACGGCCCCTGCCAGGCCCTCCAACATCGTCCAGCCCGTCGCCATGGCACATCCGGATCCGGTGGCTATCCGGCCTGCCCACGTCACGAAGTTCCGCGACCACATGGGGGCGTGCCTGGATCCACGCCAGCAGAATCTCCCGCGCCCCATCCAGGTTCCCCCCGAGTGCGGTGGCATCCGCTAAGCCCGCACACATGAGATCCCGGCCGCCATCCCGAGGGATCGGCACTCGATCGCGCCAGGACCCGAAGTGAGTTAACGATTTCTCGTCGCCGCCGGCTCCTCCTGGCCGTGCCGACACCCGCCCTCATCAGGCGTTACGCCAGCATGCCGGCGTGCGTGCTCCGACCCGGTAGGGGAGGACGCCGACTGATCGGTCTTGATTCGGAAATCGATTGCTGGAACAGTGGCGCCATGAAGGTTGCGGCCGTCCTGGGCGTCGACATCGGCACATCGAGCAGCAAGGGTGTCCTCGTCGACGCCGACGGCCGGGTTCTCCGCTCCGCGACCCGCGCACACGAGGTGAGCCGCCCCCGACCGGGCTGGGTGGAGATGGACGCGGACGTCTGGTGGCAGGAGTTCGTCGCACTCAGCCGTGAGCTCCTCGCACCCGGCGACGCCGACGTCGTCGCCGTCGGGGTGAGCGGCATGGGTCCGTGCGTGCTGCTCACGGACGCCGCGAACGCCCCGTTGCGCCCGGCCATCCTCTACGGCGTCGACACCCGCTCGACCCGGCAGATCGCGCGCCTCACCGAGCGGTTCGGCGCGGAGGAGATCCTCCGGCGGTGCGGCTCGGCACTGTCCAGCCAGGCGGCGGGCGCCAAGGTGGCCTGGGTGGCCGACAACGAACCGGAGCTCTTCGCCCGGGCCCGGCGGCTCTTCATGCCCAGCTCGTGGCTCGCGTGGAAACTCACGGACCACTACGTGCTCGATCAGCACTCCGCCAGCCAGTGCACACCGCTCTACGACACCGAGAGCCAGGACTGGTACGCGCCGTGGGCCAACGAGATCGCACCCGATCTGGTCCTGCCGCCGCTGCGCTGGCCCGGCGAGGTGGCCGGCACGGTGACGCCGAGCGCGGCGGCAGAGGCCGGCCTGCCGGCGGGCGTCCCGGTCGTCACGGGAACCATCGACGCCTGGTCGGAGGCGATCAGCGTGGGCGCCCAGGGCGTCGGCGACCTGATGCTGATGTACGGCACCACGATGTTCCTCGTCCACACGGTGACCGCCCGCCTCACGAATCCGTCGCTGTGGGGCACGGTCGGCGCCCTGCCCGGGACGCGGAACCTCGCCGGCGGCCTGGCCACCTCGGGCGCGATCACAGCCTGGCTGCGCGAGCTGTTCGGCTCGACCGGCTATCCCGAGCTGCTCCGGCTGGCCGAGGCCTCCGGCCCGGGCGCGAAGGGGCTGCTCATGCTCCCGTACTTCGCGGGCGAGCGCACCCCCATCCTGGATCCGCGGGCCCGGGGCATCGTCGCCGGCCTCACCGTCTCGCACACCCGCGGTGACCTGTACCGGGCCGCGCTCGAGGCGACCGCTCTCGGCGTACGCCACAACATCGAGACGATCGAGGCGAGCGGTGGTGACATCCGGCGGGTCGTGGCGGTCGGCGGCGGCACCCAGGGCGGGTTGTGGACCCAGATCGTCTCGGACGTCACCGGACGTCCCCAGGTCATCCCGTCGCAGACCATCGGCGCGAGCTACGGAGCGGCGTTCCTCGCCGCGCAGATCGGATGGCCCGTCTCGATCGAGGCGTGGAACCCCGTCAAGGAGATCCGGCAGCCCCGGGCGGAGCTGACCGCCGACTACGACGAGCTCTACGGGCTCTACCGGGAGCTCTACACGAGTTCCAAGCGGGTCGCGCACGCGCTCGCTGCACGTCAGGACCGTCTCATGGCCGCCGGCCCGCCGGCGGCCAGCGCCACCCCACGCACCGAAGGAGTCGCCCCATGACCAGTTACCCGCTGCCCGTGCTGGCCGAGCCGCCCGCCGCGGCGCCCGGCACCGTCTACACGGTGGCCAGTGGCGATCTCCGGCCCCGCGCGAACGTCACGTGCTGGCCCACCCAGCAGCAACTGGAGGCCGACCTCACGGCGGCGGTCAACGCGCTCGGCTGGAAGGTCGAGCGTGGCCACGCGTTCGATCCGGACAAGGGCCACGGTTTCATCGACAGCCAGCGAGCGGGCATCGAGGTCTTCAAGCGCATCCCGGTCGACGCGCCGCTCATCGTGGTCGAGGCGGTCTGGCAGTACAGCCACCACGTCCTGGCCGGCCTGCGCAGCCACCGGGGACCGATCCTCATCGTGGCCAACTGGAGCGGTGAGTTCCCGGGCCTGGTCGGCCTGCTCAACCTCACCGCGAGCCTCACCAAGGCGGACGTGCGGCACTCCGCGCTGTGGAGCCGGGACTTCACCGACGACTGGGCGGTCAACGGGCTGCGCACCTGGCTGGAGACCGGCGAGCTGCGCCACGACACCAGTCACGTCCGCGAGCTGCCGGCCCTGCCGGACGACCGGGAGGTCGAGCTCGGTCGCGCCCTGGCCGCGCAGCTGGCCCGGGAGAAGGCCATCATCGGCGTCTTCGACGAGGGTTGCATGGGGATGTACAACGCGATCTTCGACGACGAGCTGATCAACCCACTGGGCATCTACAAGGAGCGGCTGTCGCAGAGCGCGCTGGTCGCCGAGATGGCACGGGTCTCCGACGAGGAGGCCCACGCGGTCCGCCGCTGGCTGGACGAGGCCGGGATGACCTTCCACACCGGCACCGACGAGGCGACCGAGCTCACCGACGCCCAGCTGACGAGCCAGTTCAAGATGTACGTCGCCGCCCTGCGCATCGCGGACGACTTCGGCCTGGACGCGGTCGGCATCCAGTACCAGCAGGGGCTGAAGGACACCGTCCCGGCCAGCGACCTCGCCGAGGGGCTGCTCAACAACGTCCAGCGGCCACCGGTGCGCAGCCGCGACGGCAGCCGGGAGCTCTACGCGGGCGCGCCGCTGCCGCACTTCAACGAGGTCGACGAGGGGGTGGCCGTCGACTCGCTGGTCACCAACCGCATCTGGACCGCCATGGGCCTCGACCCGGCCACGACCCTGCACGACATCCGGTGGGGGGAGACCTACGGCGACGACTTCGTCTGGGTGTTCGAGATCTCCGGCTCGGTGCCGGCGTCCCACAACGGCGGGTACGACAAGTCGTACAGCATGCGGCAGCCGCCGATGTTCTTCCCGCTCGGCGGCGGCACGCTGAGCGGGGTCTCCAAGCCGGGCGAGATCGTCTGGTCGCGGGTGTTCATCATGGACGGCGGGCTGCACGTCGACCTCGGTCGCGCGACCGTCGTCGAGCTTCCGGAGGAGGAGACCCGGCGCCGGCTGGAGGCCACGAACCCGCAGTGGCCGATCATGCATGCCGTGCTGCACGGGGTCGGCCGCGACCAGCTGATGGCCCGCCACAAGGCCAACCACGTGAACGTCGCCTACGCCCCGGACGCGGAGACCGCCGACCGGGCGCTGCGGGTGAAGGCCGCGATGTTCGCCGAGCTCGGCGTCCAGGTGCACCTCTGCGGCGACGTCAACCTCTGAGTACCCGCCCGACGACCCGGCCGGTGGTGGGGCCCGGCCGGGTCGCCGGGCCCGAGCGCGGCCGCCTCCGGCCGAGGCGCTGGGGTGGTGATGAGGGCTCCGGGGAGCCTGAGGTTCCCGGTCTCCCCGCGTCCGCGTGCCGGCGAACGGTCAGCTCGGGCGGGTGGAGCTGTCGCGCACCTGGAGCCCGGTGCTGAGCGTCACGGTCGACGGCGGCCGCGACGGGTTGGCGATCCGCTCGGTCAGCAGCCCGGCGGCGGCGCGTCCGAGATCGTACGTCGGCTGCGAGACGGTGCTCAGCGACGGCCGGACCAGGTGGGCCCACGGGATGTCGTCGAATCCGACCACCCCGACCTCGTCCGGCACCCGGATACCGCGGTCGACGAGGCATTCGACGGCGCCCACGGTCATCAGGTTGTTCGTCGCGAAGACGCTGTCGGGCGGGTTGTCGCCGTCGAGCAGCGAGGCCATCGCCCGGTAGCCGCCCTCCTCGCGGAAGTCCGCGTACCGCACGAGGGCGTCGGTCGCCTCCCGCCCGCGCGCCCGCAGCGCGCGCTGGTAGCCCCGGAGCCGCTCGGCGGCCGTGGAGATCCGGCGGGGGCCGGTGATGCAGGCGACCCGCTGGTAGCCGTTGTCGAGCAGGTGCGTGGTCGCCAGCTCCGCCCCGTGCACGTTGTCGACGAGCACCGTGTCGATGGTGACGCCGCGCAGCTGACGGTCGATCGCCACGACCGGGATGCGGGCCTCGACGAGCCGGTTGATCACCGTCGAACGGCCCGACGTGGAGATGATGACGCCGGCCATCCGTTCGGCGAGGACCGCCGCGATGTACCGGGACTCCTTCTCCGGGTCCTCGTCGGTGTTGCACAGGACCACGGAGTAGCCGGCGCTCTGCGCGACGTCCTCGACCCCGCGCACCATCGAGGTGAAGAAGGGGTTGCCGATGTCGGAGATGATGACCGCCCAGAGGCTGGTCTGGCTCAGGCGCAGGTTGCGGGCGACCGCGTTGGGACGGTAGTCGAGGTCCTGCATCGCCTGGTGTACGCGAGCGGCCATGACTGGATCGACGGTGGTACGCCCATTCAGCACCCGCGAGACCGTCGCGGGCGAGACCTGAGCCTGCCGCGCCACGTCGTAGATCGTCGCCATTCGCCTCCATCCGGTGGATTCCTACGCTGACAAGCCCCAGAACGAGTGCCCGCTCCCCGCACCGTCGCCGGTGCGGGGACTGGGCATCTTACGGGCGGAAAATGACGGAATAGTCACGGGCTTTCCGCACCGGCGCTCGACACACGCCGTGCCGAGCGCCGCCACGTTCAGCCGTCGAGCATCACCTGGAGGGCGTCGCCCCGACCGACCACGACCTCGGCGTCCAAGGTAACGAGAATGCGCCCGTCCCGGCACGACCAGTCATGCGGCAGCGTGCGATTGCCCAGACGTACGGTCACGTGTGCCGGGGAACGCGTCACCGCGAGAGCGACGCTGGACACCCGGAGGCGGCCGTAGCGGACCTCGACCGTACCGGTGAGGTGCCCGCCGTGGCGCTCCTGCCGGAACAGGCCCCACCCCTCCGCCGTCGTGAACGCGGCGGCGAACCTGTCGGGGCTGATCCGGGGCGCGAACCCGATGTGGCCGCGGGGGCCGTGGTGTTCGAATCCGCAGGCCGCCAGGTAGACACCGTGGCTGGCCATGGCCCGGGCGTAGTGGTCGCCGCACTCGATCTCGTTGTACGGGTTGCGCTTGCCGGCGGCGTACCGCTCGTGCACCGCCCGGGTGAGGGTGAGCCCCTCCTCGACCAGGCCCTCCTGGAGCATGTGCGCCGCGACCTGGTACTCCTGGCCGGTCCACACCTCGTTGAAGTACATGGCGGCCCAACTCGCCGGGGTCCCGGCCGCGGTGTCGGCGCCACCGTGCGGCCAGGTGGTCATCAGCATGCCGTACTCGTGGTCCATCGCGAACCAGCGGCCGCCCGGGATGACGCTGCCCTCCCGGTAGGCGGCGTGGTCGGGTGTGAAGTTGTATCGGTAGAGGCTCTTCAGGGCGCTGACGGCCTGCTCGGCGGGCACGACACGGGGGAGCCCGAGCTGACCGGCGAGGCTCTGCCCGAAGAGCTGGTCGATGTGGCATCCCCGATTGCTGTTGATCACGTCGGCGTGGGCCGGGTCGACCTCCTGGATGAAGTACTCGCCGCTGAAGAGTTCCGCGGACAGGTGCCGGCTGCCGGAATCGGCGAGGGCCCGGCACCGGTCGGCGAACTCGGCCTGGCCCATCTCGTCGGCCATCGCCGCGCCCGCTCGCAGGGCCGCGACGTACATGCCGGTGATCCAGGCGATCTGGCCGTACCAGGTGGTGTCGAGCGTGTTCGGCTGCGGGCCGTCGAGCGTGCCGTCCGGGCCCGCGTCGTGTTCCATGATCCATTCCAGCGCGCGCCGTAGCCGGGACCAGTTCAGGCGCAGGTAGGTGTCGTCCGGCGCGGTCAGGTGCTCCCGGTAGCAGCGCAGGATCGTGCCGCACTGCCCGTCGGTGGCCCAGCCCATGTCGGCCTCGGCGCGGTTGCCGATCTGGCCCGTGTCCGGGTGGAAGCCGATGCCGAGATCCACCCTGCTGCGGGTGTCGCGTTCCAGCTGGGGGAAGAGCCGGGCGATGGACTGGGCGTAGTTCCACACGTGCTCACAGGTGCCCGGGCAGCAGTACACGCCCTCCCAGCCGTAGAACCGTCCGTCGTCGAAGAGGTAGCAGGTGTTGGTGGCGAGCGTCGACGCGGGAGCCAGGGTGCGCTCCAGGAACCAGTGCGGCAGGGTGGCGTCGGTGTACCAGGTCTTCACCCAGGTGCGGGTGTCGCCCTCCAGCCGGTCGAGGTCGTGGGCGACGTGTTCCACTACCGCCCGGGCGTCGGCGAACCGGGTCGCGTAGTGCCGGCGCAGGCTGTCCGAGCCGCGCAGGAAGCCGAGCGAGACGCGGTCCGGCACGGGGAAGTGCCAGCCGAGCACGAATCGCACGGTGCGGCTCTGGCCGGGCGCGAGGCGGACCGCCACGCTCACTGATCCGGCCTGCCCGGCCAGCGAGCCGTCCACCTCCGTCGGGCCGGCCTCCGCCGCGAACACCTCGTCGAGGGTGTCCCACGCGGCGAGCGACGGGCGGGTCACCGCCCGACTGTCGAGCGCGGCGAGGACGAGCGTGCCGTTGTCGGGCACCTGGTCCAGCGGCCGGGTGTCCGTCGGCACGTCGCTGAACACGATGCGGTCGACGTTGACGTGCCCCCACCCGCCGGTGTCCGCGTCCACGATCTCGATGACCGCTGTGCGGCCCTGGTACGCGGACAGGTTCATCGTCGCCACGCTGACCGGCTCCGCGTCGCGGCCGGCCACGCTGGCCACCAGCGCGCCGTCCACCAGCAGGTTGACGCACGTGCTGTCGCGGTGGCTCCCGCCGCCCACGGCCAGGTTGACGTAGCGGCGCTCGACGGTGAACGGCCGGCTGGTCAGCTTTCCGGTGGCGGCGTCGGCCCGGCCCGAGTCGCCGCCGGAGCCGCGGAAGTCGTGCGACGTCACGAACCGCTGCCCCGACGCGCCGAGATCGCCGAAGCGCTTCATGTAGTCCGGCACCGCGGAGACCAGCACCGGACCGGCGCCGAACGCGGTGCCGTCGACGGTCCAGCCCTCGTACGTGTCCCGCTCCCAGTCCTCGAACACGATGTCGGGCCGCGGCGCGACGTCGGTGAAGACGATCCGGTCGCAATTGACGTGGCCCCACGCTCCGCCGTGGTCGTCGACGATCTCGATGACGGCGGACCGCCCCTCGTACGCGGCCACGTCCAGGAAGACGGTCCGCATCACCTCGGTGTCCTGCCCGGTGGCCGTGGCGACGACCGCCCCGTCGACCACCACGTTGGCGCAGGTCTGTCCCGGGTGGTTGCCGCCACCGAGGGACAACCGGATGGTTTTGCGTGTGATGGTGAACGGGTCGCTGACGAGTCTGCCGGTGCGGGCGTCAGCCCGGCCGATGTCGCCGGCGGCGCCCCGGAAGTCGTGTGACGTCACGAGTCGTTGCCCGGTGGCGTTGAGTGGGCCCCCGCGCTTCATGTAGTCCGGGATCTCGGAGACCAGCACCGGGCCGGCGCCGAACGCGTCGCCCTCGACGGACCAGCCGTCGTAGGTGTCCCGCTCCCAGTCCTCGAAGACGACGTCGGGGCGGTCGGCCGTCTCGGTCTGCTCGGCGGCCGAGAACCGGACTCCGCGCAGCGACCGGTCGCCGAACGCCGTCGACCGCAGGGTGATCCCGCGCTGCGTCCTGGTGTCCAGACAGGCGGGATTCTCGACGTAGCCGAGCAGGGTGGCGTCCACCGTTCGGTGCGACGTGTTGCGCAGCGTGTACGCCAGCACGGTCGCCGGCAGCGTCGAGTCCGCGACCGACAGCGGCACGAACGGTGAGAACGCCTCCAGGGTCACCTCGACCGGGGCGTCGGCGGCCCGGTACCGGACCGTGCCGATGGGGTACTGCCCGGTGAAACGCACCTGATCGAAGCCGGTGGCGTCGAGCGCGCGGGTCTCGACCCGTCCGCCCGACCGGGTCCGCAGCGCGAAGCCGTGCCGGAGGGGCGAGGCGGGCTGGCGAGGGCTCGCGTACCCGACGTCGGTGGTGCCGGCCGCCGGTCGGTTGAAGATGTCCCAGTTCCACAGCCGCCCGTCGCCGCCGAGGTACAGCTGGCCGGTGGCGCCACCGCCGACCGGCATGCCGAGCCAGCGGAGGTCGGTGCCCTCGTAGCTGGTCGGCTCGCCCCGGCCGTACAGCGCCGTGGACCAGTCGGGTGGCAGCGCCTTGTCGACCGGTACGGCGATCAGTCGATCCTCGGGTACGCCGAGGGCGGCGGCGGCTTCGGCCCGGGAGCCGGCGAGCACGGTGCCGGCGGTGAGGCCGAGGGAGAGGGTGAGGAACTGTCGGCGGTTCGGGCTGCAGGCGTTGCCGGGACAGCACTGGTCGTACGAGTGGTCTGCCATGGGTGCTCCTGACGGTCAGGCCGGTGTGGCCGGGAGACGGTGCACGGGGCGGGGGTAGGACGGCGCGAAGGCGTTGGCCGGGCCGGGCCGGGCGGCGGCGCCGGCCGCGAGGTCGGCGTCGTAGGCGGCGGCCCGTACCAGTGATTCGAGGTCCGCCGGTGGGCAGGTGGCGCGGACGTTGACCAGCACGGTGGCGCGGGCCACCGGCGTTTCGTCACGCCTGGCGGGCTCCTGCCGCGGGGGGTCCCCGGCGGCCACGACGCTCATGCGGATCAGTCCGGCGGGCGACTGGACGGCGAGTTTGGCGTGACCGATGACGTCTCCCCGCCGGGCGCAGGCGGCGGAGAGCGATTCGAGGGCGACGTGTGCCCAGCGTCGCGCGGAGAACCCGCCGTCGGCCGAGACGTGCCACACCTGGTTGAGCCAGCTCAGCCGCGCCTCCGCCGCGGCGTACCGGTCGTAGTCGACGTCCAGGTCCACGTCCCGGCCGCGCGGTGGCTCGCCGGTCCACCGCGCGACGAGCTCATCGACGTGCTCGCCGCGGCTTGCGCTGTAGCCGAGGACGTCGGCGTCGGGGTAGCCGCGCCGGATCTGGTCGAGACGCGCGGCGAACTCGGCGCGGGGCAGGGCGTCGGACTTGTTGACCGCGATGAGGTTCGCCTCGGCGAGCTGGCGGTCGAACAGGTAGCCGAGGTCGCCGTCGAGCGCGCCGATGCGCGCCGGATCGACGATCGTGGTGAGGGGAGCCAGCGTGAGGCGGTCGCCGTAGCGGGCCCGCAGGGGGCGGACGACCGTCGCCTGCAGGTCGGTGCAGCTGCCGACGGCCTCGGTCAGGATGGTGTCGGCCCGCCCGGTGTCGAGCAGGTCCGTAACCAGGTCGGCGAGGTCCTCGAAGCGGCAGCAGAAGCAGCCGCCGGTCACCTCGCCGACGTCGGGCACGGCGTCCCGGGCCAGTTGGGTGTCGACCAGGTCGCTGCCCTGGTCGTTGGTGATGACCGCGACCCGGCCGCCGCGTGCGGTGAGCAGCCGTCCGGCGGCCAGCATGGTGGTGGTCTTGCCCGCGCCGAGGAATCCGGTGAGGACGACGAGTCGGGGCACGGCTGCCCCCTCCCAGCGCGCCACGGGGTCGCGGTGCGCTTTCGTGAGCGAGAAATCGTTTGCTCGGTTCTGATCGAGGACCATAGGAGCGACGGGTGGGGCTGTCAACGTCGAAGCGCCGCCGACCTCGCCGTCAGCACTGGAGGATTGACCGCCGCGCGACGGCTGCCTAACCTGATCGCAACTGCAGCGAGAAATCGATTCCTTGTCTGCCGCACCTCACGGCCCGCCCCACCCACCGATGTGGAAGGCGACTCATGACACCCACCACCCGCGCACCACGTACCTCGCCCAGGCGGCTGCTCGGCGCCGCCGCCGCGGCGACGCTCATCGCCGGCTCGGCCGTCGTCGGTCTCACCGCGCCGGCGTCGGCCTCCACCGGCCCGACCACGAACGGCCCCGTCGGCTGGGACGTCTACCGCCGACTCGACCGGCTCCCGGAACTCACCGACGGATCCCGGGCCTACCAGTTCTCCAGCTTCGACCGCAGCGGCGGCAACGACGACGGCTTCTCCGGCCGGTACTCGTGCCTGCGCACCAGCGCCGACGGCTGCGTCATCGCCGAGGCGACCGGCGCCGGCGAAATCGACTCCATCTGGTTCACCCGCGACGAGGGCAACGTCTCCGCGACGGGCACCATCAAGGTCGTCCTGGACGGAAAGACCGTGCTCGACGCCAAGCTCCAGGATGTCGTGGACGGCAAGCTCGGGGCCCCCTTCGTCTACCCGATGGTCGCCAACGCGGCGCAGAGCTCCGGCGGCGTCTACATCAAGGCGCCCATGACCTACCGCAGCTCGATGCGGGTCACCACCGAGAAGAACCCGATCTTCCACCACGTCTCCTACCGGAAGTTCACCACCCCGGACGGCGTTAGCACCTTCGACCCCAGCGACCGGGCCGAGGACGTCATCGCGCAGCTCAAGGCCGCCGGCACCCGCGACCCCAAGCCCGCCCAGCCGGGCGCCACGGCGGCCGAGCGCGCCTTCGCCGTCCCCGCGGGCGGCCGGGCGACCCTCGCCAGTGGCGTGGGCCCCGGCGCGATCACCGCACTCCAGCTGAAGATCCCGCAGCTCGTCGGCGCGCCCCAGCCGATCGCCGACGACGGCCGCGCCTTCGGCGCCGGCGGCGGCAGCGAGTTCACCGTCGCGATTGACCCGGCCAACACCGGCGTACGGCTCACCCGCCGGCTCGACCCGCATATCGGGCACCAGCGGGCGCGGATCCTGGTCGACGGAGTACCGGTCGCCGAGTGGCCCGCCAACGACCCGGTACCGTTCGGCACCTGGCTGGACCAGACCGTCGAGCTGCCGGCGAGCGCCACGGCCGGCAAGACGAAGCTGACCATCCGCAACGAGTTCGTCTCGTCCGACCTCGACGTCAACGAGTTCACGTACTGGGTGGACAGCCTCGTCTCCGGCGTCGCGAAGCGCACCGACACCGTCGACCTGGGCCCCGCGCACACCGACGTCGAGGCGGCGCACGCCTACCGGATCACGGCGCAGACCTGGCAGGGCAGCAACACCTCCTCCTACCCGGCCGACGACGAGCGCAAGGCGGCCGTCGCCGCGTCCGACGCGGTGCTGCGTGGCACCCGGCTGCGCATCTCGTTCGACGGGAAGACCACCGTGGACGCCCCGCTCGGCGAGTTCTTCGGCACCGGCCTCGGGCTGCACTCCGTCCGGTCCCTGATGTTCGGCGTCGACCCGGCGACCGCGACGCTATCGGCCTGGTGGCCGATGCCGTACCGGTCGCGCTGGTCGATCGAGCTGCGCAACGGGTCCGACGTGGCGATCAAACCGTCGGTGGCCACCGTGACCACCGCGGCGTCCGCCCGCTGGGCCGCGGCCCTGCGACCGACCGGCGACACCGGCTACTTCCGGGCGACCGCGACCAGCGCCGACACCACGCCGGGAGCGGACCACCTCTTCCTCGACGTCGCGGGGCGGGGGAAGTTCGTGGGTGTCACCCACACCATGGAGGGGCACATCCCCGCCGGCAACCAGCGGAACTACCTGGAGGGTGACGAGCGCGTCTACGTGGACGGCGCACAGAGCCCGAGCATCCACGGCACCGGCACCGAGGACTTCTACGAGAGCGGCTGGTACTTCAACCACGGCACGTTCTCGGCGCCGATGAACGGCAACCCGGCCCACGAGGTCGCCAACTACGGCTGCCAGTACGACTGCACCGGCGCGTACCGGCTCACGCTCGCGGAGTCGGTGGCGTTCTCGACCGGACTGCGGTTCGGCATCGAGCACGGCCCGGGCGACCAGGACCCGGCCCGGTACGGCTCCACCGCCTACTGGTATGGCCAGGACACCGTCGGGCAGCGCTGGACGGACACGGTCGATGTGGGCGACACCGCCAGCGAGGTGGCCCACCAGTACGCCTCCGGCGGTGACCGGACGGTGCTCACGGCGACCTTCGAGGGCGACGACGGCGCGCCCCGACCGGTGACCGACGACGTCCGTGCCTCCACCGACCCGATCCGGTTCCGGGTGGCCCTCGACGAGGACAACGCGGGCGCGGTCCTGCGCCGCGTCGGCGACCAATCGGCCGGGTACCAGTCGGTGGCCGTCCAGGTCGACGGGCGCGACGCCGGCACCTGGTCGCAGCCGCTGGCCAACACGTCGCACCGATGGCTGGAGGACGAGTACCGGCTCCCGGCCGCGCTCACCCGGGGCAGGGACGCGGTGACCGTCACCCTGACGCCGACCGCCGGCGCTCCGGCCTGGTCCGCCGCCCGGTACGCGGTGCTCAGCCTGGTCACCCCGTTCACCGACCACCAGCCGCCGGGCGCGGTCAGCGGGCTCACCGCCACCAGCGGCACGACCAACGCCGTGACGGTGGCCTGGCAGCCGGCCCCCGACGACGTCTACGCCCCCCGGTACGAGGTGTTCGCCTCCCGCCAGGCGGACTTCACGCCGGGGCCGGACAACCGCGTCGGCACCACGACCCGCCCCAGCTTCGAGCACGCGGGTCTGGGGCTGCGCGAGACCTGGTACTACCGGGTGCGCGCGGTGGACGCGGCCGGCAACGCGGGGCCGTACTCGCCGACCGCCTCGGCCACCACCGGCGACACACTGCGGATCGAGGGCGAATCGCTCCTGCCCGCGGTCAGCGCCGACGCGCCGGCGGACCCGCAGGGCGACTGCTGCGGCATCCACTGGTCGCAGAGCGCGCAGCTGTGGTTCCACGCGAACGGGCCGAACCAGAGCGTCACCGTCAACTTCACCGTGCCCACCACCGGGACCTACGACCTGCGCCTCGTGCAGACGCTGGCCCGGGACTACGGCACCAACACGGTGGCCATCGACGGCGCCCGGATCGGGCCGGCCTTCGACGCGTACCACTCGCCGGAGGTCGTCGTGAGCGACCCGCTCGACTACGGACGGCGGGAGCTGACGGCGGGCCGGCACACACTCACGCTCACCGTGACCGGCAAGGCCGCCGCCTCGGTCGGCTACCTCGCCGGGCTCGACTACGTCGAGGCGCGGCTCGTCCCGTGACCGACCGGAGCCGCCGGGTCCACCCGGGCCCGGCGGCTCCGGCCCGACCCGCAGCTGACCCGCAACGACCCACGAGGTGCCGCATGACAGAAAGCCCGCTGGTCCGGATGACCGGCATCGGCAAGCGGTTCGGCGGTGTGCACGCCTGCCGCGACATCGACCTCACCGTCCGCGCGGGTGAGGTGCACGCGCTGCTCGGCGAGAACGGCGCCGGCAAGTCGACACTGATCAACATCCTCTCCGGCGTGATCACCGAGTACGACGGCACCATCGAGGTCGAGGGGCAGCCGGTGAGCTTCGGCGGCCCGGCCGGCGCCCAACGCGCCGGCATCGCCACGATCCACCAAGAGCTCGACCTGGTGGCCGGGCTCTCCATCGCGGAGAACATGTTCCTCGGGCGCGAGCCGCGCACCCGGGTGGGCACCGTCGACCTCCGGCGGATGCGCCGGCAGGCCACGGACCACCTGCGTACGCTCGGCGCCGACCTCGACCCGCGGCGGCTCGTCGGGTCGTTGCGCGTCGGCGAGCAGCAACTGGTCGAGATCGGCCGGGCGCTGTCGCTGGACGCGCGGGTGCTGATCATGGACGAGCCGACCGCCGCGCTGGCGGACGCCGAGGTCGAACGCCTCTTCGCGACGATCGCGGAGCTGCGCCGGGCCGGCGTCGGCATCGTCTACATCTCGCACCGGATGGCGGAGATTGAGGTCGTCGCGGACCGGGTCACCGTGCTGCGCAACGGCAGCGTCGCGGGCAGCGTCGACCCGAAGACCGCCTCCCGCGACGACATCATCCAGCTGATGGTCGGCCGGTCGGTCGACGCGCTTTACGGAGAGGGGCGCAACGAACCCGGGGACGTGCTGCTCGACGTACGCGGACTCGCCGTGACGCCACGCCGGCCGACACCCGGGCGGACCGAGCCGGCCGGGGTGGACCTCACGGTGCGCTCCGGCGAGATCGTCGGACTCGCCGGTCTGATGGGCGCCGGCCGTACCGAACTGCTCGAGACGCTCTTCGGTGCCGGGGCCTCCGGCCCCCGGGACGGCCAGGTGACGATCGACGGCCGCCGGTACCGCCCGCACGGCCCACGGTCGGCCCTGGCGCGCGGGGTGGCGTTCGTCCCCGAGGACCGGCGTGGCGCCGGACTGATGCTGGAGCACTCGGTGACCGACAACGTCGTGCTCTCCGCGCTGTCGTCGCTGACGACGCTCGGCCTCGTACGCCGGCAAGCGGTGAAGCAGACGGTGGCCGGGCAGCTCAGGGCCCTGGCGGTGAAGGCGGCCTCGCCCGCGGTCGCCGCCGCCACGCTCTCCGGCGGCAACCAGCAGAAGGTCGTGTTCGCCAAGCAACTGCTGACGCGACCGCGGCTGCTGCTGCTCGACGAGCCGACCAGAGGCGTCGACATCGGGGCCAAGGCCGAGATCTACCGGTTGCTGCACCAACTCGCCGACACCGGCATGGCGATCCTGCTCGCCTCCTCCGAACTGCCGGAGTTGCTCAGCCTCTGTGACCGGGTGGTCGTCCTGCACCGCGGTCGCACCGTGGCCGCGCTGCCCCGCGCGTCCGCCACACAACAAGCGATCCTCGCCGCGGCCAACGGGGACGATGCCAAGGAGGCCCGATGAACCCGCCCAGCCCCACCGCCGTCGCCGAAGCGCCGCCCGAGACACCGCCCCGCCGCCGGCCGATCCGGCTGCCGCGGGACCGGCACGCGATCGTCGACAGCTTCTTCCGGTTCCAGAGCCTGTTCGGCCTGGTCGCCGTCTTCGTCATCGCGATCGCCGTGTCGCCCGTCCGCAACGGCGAGAACGTCTTCCTCAGTTCCGGGAACCTGGCCAACATCGTCCGGGCGGTCTCGGAGATCGGCATCATCGCGGTCGGGATGACGTTCGTGATCCTGATCGGCGGGATCGACCTCTCCGTCGGGGCGGTGCTCGGGCTCGCCGCGGTCGGGTCGGCCACCCTGATGGTCGACAGCGGCATGGGCATCCTGCCGACGGTCCTGATCGTGCTGTTCATCGGCGCCGCGTTCGGCGCGACCCAGGGCGCGATCGTCGCCCGGCTCGGCATCCAGTCGTTCATCGTCACCCTCGCCGGCCTGCAGGCGGCCCGGGGTATCGCCCGGATGTGGTCCGGCGGGCTGGGCATCCCCATCGCCTACGGCGACGGGCCGCAGGAGGCCCCGGAGGCGTTCTCGATGCTGAGCGGGTCGATCAACGGAATCCTCCCGGTGCCGGCGCTGCTGTTCCTCGCCATCGGCGTCGGCGCGCTGCTGGTGCTGCGCAGCACGGCCTTCGCCCGGCACGTGTACGCCATCGGCGGCAACGAGAAGGCCGCCCGGCTCTCCGGCGTGCCGGTGCGCCGCATCCGCATAACCGTCTTCGCGATCTCCGGCCTGCTCGCCGCGCTGGCCGGGATCATCCACGCCGGGCAGCTCAACCAGGGCAGCCCGAACGACGGCGCCGGCTACGAGTTGGACGCGATCGCGGCCGTGGTCATCGGCGGGACGAGCCTCGCCGGTGGCAGTGGATCGATGGGCGGCACCATCGCCGGCGCGCTGCTGCTCGGGATCCTCAACAACATCCTCGCCCTCAACAACATCGACGCGAACGTGCAGCTGGTCGTCAAGGGCCTGGTCATCGTGGCTGCCGCCGCGCTGCAGAAGCTACGTCCCCGCATCGCCTGACCCACCACCCAACGGAGGAAACCATGCGTTACACCCGAAGAGCCGCCACGGTCCTGGCACTGGCCGCGCTCGTCGCCACCTCGGCGTGCAGCGTCGAGGACGACCCCGGCAAGAGCTCCGACGCCTCGGCGAAGTGCGGCAGCGGCAAGGAATTTCTGATCGGCATGTCCCAGGCCAACAACGCCGAGCCGTACCGGCAGGTCATGAACGACGACGTGAGCAACGCCGCGAAGTCCGTGCCCGGTTTCAGGGTGGTCGTCTCGGACGCGGCTCAGGACAACAGCAAGCAGGTGGCCGACGTGGAGAACTTCCTCTCCCAGGGCATCAACCTGCTGATCATCTCGCCGAACGAGGCGAAGCCGCTGACCGCGGTGGTCAAGAAGGCGTACGACCAGGGCATCCCGGTCATCGTGCTGGACCGCAAGGTCGAGGGTGACGCGTACACGGCCTTCATCGGTGGCGACAACGTCGCGATCGGCCGGGCGGCGGGGGAGTACTACGCGAAGACGCTGCTGCCGCAGGGCGGCAAGGTCGTGGAGATCTCCGGCCTGCCGGGCTCCACCCCGGCCGCCGAGCGCGCCCAGGGCTTCCGGGAGGGCATCGCGAGCAACCCGAAGATCGAGATCGTGGCGAGCCAGACCGCCGAGTGGTTGCGGGAGAAGGGCCAGAGCGTCATGGACGCGATGCTGAAGGCGAATCCCCAGATCGACGCGGTGTACGCGCACAACGACCCGATGGCCGAGGGTGCCTACCTGGCGGCGAAGGCGGCCGGCAAGGAGACCGCCATCAAGTTCACCGGGATCGACGCCCTGCCCGTCCCCTCGGGCGGGATCAAGGCCGTCGAGCAGGGCCGCCTCCAGGCGACGTTCCAGTATCCGACCGGCGGCCGTGAGGCGATCGACATGGCCAAGAAGATCCTCGTCGACTGCGCGAAGGACGTCCCGAAGACGACCACGCTCGGCACCATGCAGATCACCAAGGACAACGCCGCGCAGACCTACACCACGCTCGGCGGCAAGCAGTAGAGCTTCGGCCCGGGCCCGCCGCCGAGGCAGGCGGCGGACCCGCGGCCGCGCACACGTCCGGGTCACCAGCACGCCACCCGTCGAGCTCTGGAGGAACGCATGCCCCGCCCACCGTCCCACGTCGGTCGGCTGTCCGCGCTGCTCGCCCTCGCCCTGGGACTGATCGTGGCCCCGGCGCCGGCCCGGGCCGCCGATCCCGCCGAGCCGAGCAACCAGCCGTACGAGAACCGGTCCGTCCAGGTCACCGCCGGCGAGTTCGTCAACGTGCACGACCCCAGCGTCGGCGAGAACGAGCGCTGGTACTACAACGACCACACCATGGTGCGTGACCGCGCGACCGGCCTGTGGCACGTCTTCGCCATCACCCACGCCGAGCCGGCCAACCCGTTGGACGAGAAGTTCTTCGGCCATGCCACGGCGCCGTCGCCCCGTGGCCCCTGGACGAAGCAGCAGTTCGCCCTGGAGGCCGACCCGAGCGCGGGGGAGACGCACATCTGGGCGCCGTACGTGCTGTTCAACGGCGGCACCTACTACATGTTCTACGCGGGCGGCACCGCCGACCACGAGGCGTACCGGATGCACCTCGCCACGTCGAAGGACCTGACGACCTGGACGCGGCACCCGGGCAACCCGCTCTTCACCGACGGCTTCGACGGTCGGGACCCGATGGTGACCCGGGTCGGCAACCAGTGGGTCATGTACTACACCGCCAACAGCACCCCGGCCGGTGGCCACCACATCGTCGCCTACCGCACGAGCGATGACCTCGTGCACTGGAGCGGCCGGCGGACGGCCTTCGAACACCCGGCCACCGGCACCTTCGGCGGGCCGACCGAATCGCCGTTCGTGGTGCACCACAACGGCTCGTGGTATCTCTTTGTCTGCTGCGAGAGCGGCTACCAGGACACCCGCGTGTACCGCAGCGAAGACCCGTTCCACTTCACCATCGACCAGCTCGCCGGCCGGATCGAGGCGCACGCCGCCGAGGTGGTCAAGGACGACTCCGGCACCGGCCAGTGGTACGTCACGGGCGCCGGCTGGGGTCAGGGCGGGCTCTGGCTGGCGCCGCTGAACTGGCGTACGCCGGTGGTGACGAAGGGGCGGCTCGTCAGCACGCCCTACTACCGGGCCGTCGTGCAGACCGCCCCCGAGTCCCGGCTGGTCTCCTACGAGGCCGACCCGACCGGCCGAGGCGCGTACCGGCCCATGACGGACTCGTCGTTCCGTTCCACGGCGCCCTACCTGGCCGTCGGGACCTTCGGGCCCACCGACACGGCGGGCGCCGCCCGGACCGTGACCGTCTCGGCCGACGGCACGGACACGCTCCTGGCCGGCATTCCGCTCGGCGACGAGCCGGTGACCGTCGACTGGCGCTTCCGGTTCGCAGCGACCACGGTGGACGTCGACCTCGTCTGGCACGTGACCGGCCCGACCAGCGCGCCGGTCTGGGAGGCCGCCTGGAACATCGACTCGGCCCTGCCCCGGCTCGCGGACCCCGCCGGCGCCGATCGCGACGGGGACGCGGCGGGCTTCACGCCGTGGACGCTCGCCACGGACGACACGACCACACTGGCGGTCGCGTACCGGGACGGGTCGGCCTGGAGCGAGGACAACCGGTGGTTCAACCGTCCGAGCGGCTCGATCGCCTGGCAGCCGCTGTGGCAGCCGGGCGGGCGGCCGCTGCCGGTCGGCGACCTCGCGGGCGGAACCTGGCGCATCGGCGTGAGCGGCACGCCCGCCGACACCGGGCTCGCGGAGGCGCTGGCCGCCTCACTGAACGGCGCGGCATAACCTCCGGCCCCGGGGCCGTCGGGCCCCGGGGCCGTCGGCGCATGAGGGGCCGTGAAGGGCGCGTGGGGCGAGCTGACCGGTTCGCCTCCCCTAGGGTCGGGTCGTCGAGGTTTCCGTGCGGGGAAGCGGGAGTGCTGTCCGTGATCGATGATCGGTGTCATGTGGGGCAGGCGGCGGCGGTCGTGCACGTTGCCGGACGGCAGGCGGGGCTGGACTACTACCTGCTTCTCGCCCGGACCGACGGCGCAAACCCAGGTGCCGAGGTGGAAGGCGTCCTGGCCGAGGAGTTCGTCCGGGACCACGATCACTCGACGGTGGGTCTGTACGGCACAGTCTGGACGCGTACGGAGTCTCGTTGGTTGAGTGCCGCGTCGTTCAGTCGTGCCCTGCGCACGGACCCGGATCTGCTCGCGCGCGTGGTGCCGACCGACCGGAGCGGCGCCGAGGCTGCATACCAGCGGCTCGGCGGTGGACCGATGCCGACCGAGGCGGCGCTGCGGGCCGGTTTCCTCGACTACGAACCGTTTGCGACTGCAGCCCCGTTGCGGCTGGGGCCGACGCACCCGCCGGACGGGTTCTGTGAGAAGCGGGTCTACCGGGTCCTGTTCGCCAAGGACCTTCGCGCCGATCAGCTGGCGGCCCTGAGGGCATCCTGGCAGACGACGCCCGACAGGGAGGATGCCGATCAGATGGTGTCAGGGATGCCCGCCGGCCGCCGGAAGGCAGGGGACGATCTCTTCACGTGGAATCTTCGACGGGTCGGCCGGGGCATCGCCTGGGCGCTCGATGTGACCGTGCTGCTGGCGACCAGAGCCGACGACGAGGTAGGGCCGATGCTGCAGAACCTGACCGTCGTCATGCGGCGGCAAGGGCTGGTACCCATGACCACCGAACGGTTCGCCTGATCATCGTGAACAGGCCCTGCGGCCACCCCTGCCGTCTTCACTTTCCGCAGGTCATCGGTATGGGGCCTCCCATCCTCCTCACTCAGCTGGCGGTGGATCGTTCTCCGTCGGGGAGGACGTTGCCAACGCGCCGAGGGTGAGGGGAGACGAGACGGGGCGTTCGGCGAAGCCGGAGGTGCGGGAGGCCTCTTGACCGAGGATGCAGCCGACGGCGTAGCCGCAGGTGCGTGCCTGGCAGTAACCCATGCCGGCCCGGGTGAGCATCTTCGCCGACCGGCCGTCGTGCCCGACGAGGTCCTGCCGCACGGACCGCAGTGCCCCGAAGGGAACCTCCTCGCAGCGGCAGACGGTCGTGTCGTCGGACAACCGGTCCACCCATCCAGGGGGCACCGGGTGGGACCGGTGCATCGCCTGCGCGAAGCGGCGGAGCGCCGCCCGCGAGCGGCGTAGCCGAGGTGCGATCGACGAGGCGCCCGCCGCGACGGTACCGGCGATCTCGCCTTCCACCGTCGCAAGCGCGGCGCCGCCCACGCCGCAGGCTTCGCCGGCGACGAAGACGCCCTCGACCGATGAGCGCTGCTCGTCGTCGACCTCGCAGACCAGCGACCCGTCGACATCCACGCGCGTCGCGCAGCCGAGCGCCAGCGGCAGCTCCAGTTGCGGGGTGAAGCCCCATCCCACGGCCAGCACGTCCACTGCGATCGTGCGCTCACTTCCGGGTAGCAACCGGCCCCGGCGGTCCGATCGCATGGTGGTGACCCGTTCCACGGCGTCCGTGCCGTGGGCGGAGACCACGACGGACCGGGTGAGGACCGGAATGCGGTGCCGCGCCAGCACCCGGGCGTAGCCGGCGCCCTCACCGAGCTTGCTGACGTTACGGATCACGGCGCCGAACTCACCCAGCCACGCCAACGGGGAGGCGGCCTCGTGAACGCCCACAACGCTCGCTCCCGACTCGGCCAGACCGGCCGCGACCGGAAGCAGGAAGGGGCCGGTTCCGGCCACCAGCACCCGCTGTCCGGCAACGACGCCGTGCCCCTTGAGCAGAGCCTGCACACCCCCCGCCGTCATCACGCCCGGAAGATCCCATCCGGGGAACGGGATCTGACGGTCGTACGCCCCCGGGGCCAGGATGAGCCGACGGCTGCGGAGCTCGGCGGCTTGTTCGCCTCCACCGGTCCGGTCGACCACGTGCACGACGAATTCGCGCCGGTCCCGGGTGACGGTCCACACGTGGTGCTGGAAGAACTGGGCAACGGCCGGGAGTCCGGCCACGAGACGATGATATGTCGCCAGGTCGTGATGAAGGTGGGCCACCTCGGCGGCGGACACGCCGTGCTCGCCGGGTGCCGGGTGGCGCCAGTACTGGCCACCGGGCGCCACGCCGGCGTCCACGATGGCCGTGCGCGCGCCGGCGCGGGTGGCGCTGGTCGCGGCGGCCAGCCCGGCCGGCCCGGCGCCGACCACGAGCACGTCGAACCTCCGCTCAGACTTCGAGGTCACCGTGACCGGTTCCTTCCTGCGTACTGACCTCCATGCCCGGCTCGGCGAGCCGGAGGCAGCCGCGCTCGTTCGGGCGCCCGTCGACGACGAGGAGACAGTCGAAGCACACGCCGATACCGCAGAACAGGCCTCGCGGCCGGCCGGCGCGTCGGGTGCTGCGCCACGACCGCACCCCGGCCGCGGTCAGCGCGGCGCCCACGCTCTGCCCGGGGCGGAAGGGGATCTGGCTGCCGTCGAAGGAGAAGTGTGGCTGGCTCATCCTGCGGTCACCTGCGCGAACCTCGATGGCGTGAACGCCGAGGGGTCGATGTCCGGCTGACCGTTGGTCAGCATCTGGCTGATCAGCCTGCCGGTCGCCGGGGCGAGACCGATGCCGGCGCCCTCGTGCCCGCAGGCGTGGAACACCCCGGGAACCCGGGGGTCCGGACCGATGACCGGCAGGTGGTCCGGGCAGTACGGGCGAAACCCGTGATAGGTGCGCATCAGCCTGACGTCGGCGAGGAAGGGGAAGATGCGTACCGCCAGCGCGGCCAGCCGCCGCAGCGCCTCCACGGACATGGTGTCGTCGAACCCCACCCGCTCCCGGCTCGCGCCGATGAGGACCGTTCCGCCCCGGGTACCTTCGACGACCGTGGACGTCTCCAGCCCGGCGACGTCGGACGCGACGTTCTCGACGTAGTCGGCGGAGTAGACCTTGTGCCGGACCACCCGGGGCAGCGGCTCGGTCACCAGGATGAACCCGCGGCGGGGGAGGATCGGGACCGGCGCGCCGAGCCGCTCGCCGACCTGACCACCCCAGGTTCCGGCGGCGTTGACGACCGCGTCGGTGGGATAGCGGCCGGTGCGCGTCCGGACCGCCGTGACGCGCCCGTCCGGACCCCGTTCGACCGACACGACCTCCTCGCCGCAGGCGACCGTGGCGCCGAGGGCCCGGGCCGCCGCGAGGAGTGACACCGCCGCGAGCACCGGCTGTACCTGCATGTCCTGGGGGTAGAGGACTCCGGCGGGCAGATCCGGGGCGAGGTTCGGCTCGTGGTCGTGGAGCTGGTCCGCGCTCACCGCGACCGTCTCCACTCCGGTGGCCCGTTGCCCCTCGGCGAACCGGGTCAGTGCTGCGGCACCCGGATCCGAGGTGGCCACGACCAGGCCACCCTTCTCGTCGAGTTCGAACGAGTCGGGGCCGAACTCGGCGGCCAGTTCCAGCCAGCGCGTACGGGATGCCAGAGCCAGGTTCAGTTCGGGGCCGGGTTCCTTGTCCGAGACGAGGATGTTGCCCTCACCGCGGCTGGTGGTGCCGCCGGCCAGCTTTCCCCGTTCGAGGACGGTCACCGACAGCCCCTCGCGCGCGGCATAGTAGGCGCAGGCGGCCCCCACGATGCCCGCGCCGACGATGACCACGTCAGGCATGCCCGTTCTCCGTCCAGCGCTGGTGGGCCAGATCGGCCACCACGAGGTC
This sequence comes from Micromonospora sp. NPDC023966, assembly GCF_040639095.1. Classification (NCBI taxonomy): domain Bacteria; kingdom Bacillati; phylum Actinomycetota; class Actinomycetes; order Micromonosporales; family Micromonosporaceae; genus Micromonospora; species Micromonospora sp. NPDC023966. The sequence goes on from NZ_JBEZZJ010000016.1 coordinate 64,290, forward strand.
CTGCCAGCCCATGCCGACGCTCTTGAAAACTGATGAACCGGTGGTGGGTGTCAGGTGTACCGCATCGCGAAGCTCGATGAGGCTGTCCTCGCGGACGACGCCGGCGCGTACGGCCTGGATGATGTCGCCGGCTTCGCGCAGGGCGACGCCGTGGGACTCGACCACCACCCGTTCGGCAGAGCCGATCGTCGCGTCGTCGAGTTCACGGGCGTCCGGCTCGTGGGAGCCCACCGCGACGACACAGGTACCCGGGCGCAACCGGCGGCCGTCGAAGAGCGGCTGGCGGGCTGTGGTGGCGCACACCACCACGTCCGCATCCGCGACGTCGTCGTGGCTGCCCACGCGCGCGTCCAGACCGCTGTCCCGGACCCTGGCCACCAGGGCCGCCGCGCGGTCGGGGTCCCGGCCGGCCACCGTGACGCTGTCGAGGGGGCGAACGGCTCGCAGCGCCTCCACATGCCCCCACGCCTGTGGGCCGGAGCCGAGCACGACCAGGTGTCGCGCCTCGGGCGCGGCGAGGTGGTCCACCGCGACCGCGGAGACGGCAGGGGTTCGCAACGTCGTCAGGGCCGTGCCGTCCAGCAGCGCCACCGGCGTCAGCGTGGCCCGGTCGTAGAGCACGTACAGCGCCTGGACGCGTGGGATCCCACGGTCGGCGTTGCCCGGAGCCACCGTGCTCAGCTTCACTCCCACGCCGGCCGCGGTCTCGGCGGGCATCAGCAGCAGTTGTCCGTGCTCCACGTCGTGGATGGAGCGCTGCAGGGACGCCTGCGGATCGAGCCCGTCGGACAGGGCCTTCGCCAGTGCGGTGACGGCGTCGGCGAACGGCACCAGGCCGAAGATGTCAGCCTCGTCGAGGTACGGCAGTGCCGCGGTCATCGGCTTGTCGCAGTCACGGTTGCCGCGAGGGGCGCGGTGTGGGCGAGGACGGCGGCTCGGGTGCCGGTGTGCAGTCGTGCCAGATCGCCGGGGGCGAGCTGCACGATGGGCAGCGTGGTGCCGTAGATCTCGGCGGCGACAAGGGCCCCGATCACCAGGATCGCGTCGCACTCGGCCAGGAGAAGGGCCGCCGGCGCGTGCCCCGACCGGATCAGCTCCGCGAGCACGGCCGTCGAGGAGCTGGAGCCGCGCCCGACCTGCATCGCGAGGACCTGCCCGGCGACCGTGGAGCCGCGTTGCGGATGGTGAGCGTCGACGATCACTCCGCAGGGGTCGACCCCGCCCCAGAACGAGAGCGGTTCGTCGAGCGCGAGTACGACGCCGTTCGCCTGTCCCGGATGAAGGGAGCGGCCTGACAGCGTCACCGGGTCATCCCCACAGCCGCTCATCGCGCACCACCCTCCCGGCTCTCGCCGAGGCGACACACTCGGCCAGGCTTCCCAATACGGTGTCGATCCCGAGGTTGGCCGGCGCGTACCAGGCCCACTTGCCCGAGTTCGTCATCACGGTGCGGATCCCGTCGCGCAGCACCTGCGTCACGTACGTGCAGGTGTCGGTGAGGATGCGGCCCCCCGCGTCGCGCACGGTGTCGGCGTACCCGCGTGCCTCCGCCTCGGCCAGCACGGCCCGGCTGGTCGACACGAACACGTCAATCGACGAGCTGAACGACGGCCCGTCCCGCAACTCGCGCGCCAGCGCCGCGAACTCGGACAGCGAGAAGTGCGGGGTGCCGAGGCTGACGGCGTCGAGTGACTTCGTAGCGGCGGTGCTCAGCCGCTCGCGCGCCCGCCTGAGGTCGTGTGCCGTCACCGGCACGGTGGTGGCCGCAGGCCCGAGCACCGCGGCCAGCGTCGGCGCCTCCGGGGTCATTCCCACGATGTGGAACAGCGCGACGCCGCCGGCGGACGCGGCGGTCGCGCCGAGCGCCTTGACCCGGTCCTCGGTGACCCCGCCGTCGTTCAGGTCGCCCGGCAGGCCGGTGAGCGCCGCGACCCGGGTTCCGGCGAGTTCGCCGAGCAGCGCCCCGATTGCGGGCCAGGCGACGTCGTCGTCGAGCAGCGCAGCGGGGACCGCTGAGAAGTCGAGCACCAGCGCGGCGGCGCGGTTTCGCGTCAGGTGCAGGCCCGAGTAGGGGACCCGCCCGGCAACGCCGGCGGCGATGTCGATGAAGTCGCCGTACCGGTCCGTGCGCGCCCCGAGTACCGAGTTGACGAAGGCGATGGCGTTCGACTCCGCCCACGCCACGTGGCTGCCCTCTGCCGGGCGGTGGCCGGACTGGTACGGCGCGCACGACCAGATCGGCTCGCAGCCGAGGGCCACGTGCGCGTCCATGAGGCGGCGGCCGTTCTCGGCCACCTCGGGGTCGGCGCGTACCAGTCCGGGATGCAGCAGATCGAGAGAGCCGACGTTGAGCGTCGTGCGCACCCGCACCCGGGCGCCGAGGGAGACCAGCCGCTCGGTGAACTCCAGTCCCGCCACGCCGTGGTAGAGGCAGCCATCGGCGTGCGCTGACTCGATCGGCACCAGTCGTTCGGCCCCGTTCGCGCGCGCGACCCCGACGATCAGACGCATGCACATCGCGGTGGCCGGGCCCTGCTCTCCGGCCAGCATCGACTGTTCCTCGGCCGTGAGGACCAGGGCGTCGTCGCCGGGCATCAGGCTCCTTCGGCGGGGGCCAGCGTCACGGTGTGCAGCGAGGTGAAGAAGTCCTGCGCGGCCTTGCCCTGCTCGCGGCCGCCCACGCTGGATGCCTTCTCGCCGCCGAACGGCAGGTAGAAGTCGACCCCGGTGGTCGGTGCGTTGACCTTCACGAGGCCGGCTGCCAACGCGTCCGCCGTCGCGAGCGCGGCGGTGAGATCGCGCGTGTAGACGCCGGCGGCCAGTCCCTGTGGAACATTGTTGGCCACCGCCACCGCTTCCTGGAGCGTGGGCACCGCGTGCAGCGTGGCGATCGGCCCGAACACCTCGTCGCACGAGAGCGGGTGGTCGGCGGGGACGTCCTCGAGCAGGGTCGGACGGACGAACCAACCGGGGTCGTCGGTCGCCACGCCGCCGGTCAGGAGACGGGCCCCGGCCGCGGTCGCGCTGCCGGCGGCGGCCAGCACCCGGTCCCGGGCGGCTTCGTTGATGACCGGTCCCACCGCGGTCGTCGCCTGCGCCGGGTCGCCGAACCCGAGCGCCTCGATGGCCGCGACGAGGGCGTCCCGCATCGGCGCGGCGTCCCCAACGACGATCACCCGCTTGGTCGCTGTGCACTTCTGGCCCGCGAACCCCATCGCGGCCGCGGCGATCTGCCTGGCGGTGGACTCCACGTCGGCGTCGGGCAGGACGATCGCCGAATTCTGGCCGCCCATTTCCGCCTGTACCCGCACCCCGCGGGCCGCGGCCGAGCGCACCACGTCGCCACCGACCGCCGTGGATCCGGTGAACGACACCACGTCGGCCTCGGCCACGATCGCCCGGCCGGTGTCGCCGTCACCGGGAAGGACCGTGAACAGTCCCTCGGGCAGCACCTCGTCGAGCAGGGCGGCCAGCCGCAGCGCTGTCGCCGTGGCGTCCGGCGACGGCTTGAGCACCACGGCGTTGCCGAACGCCAATGCCGGTGCGGCCTTCCACAGCGGGATGGCGATGGGGAAGTTCCACGGGGTGACGAGCCCGGCGACGCCGAGCGGCCGGCGCCGGGTGAAGAGCAGACCGAGGGCCGACGGCTCGTGCATCGCGCCCACCGGGTCGTACACCTGCTGGGCGTAGTAGCGAAGGATGGCCACCGCCCGAGCCACCTCACCGCGCGCTTCGCCGAGGGGTTTGCCGACCTCGCGAACCACCAGTTGGGTCAGTTCCTCGGATGCTGCCGCCACCGCGTCGGCAGCGTCGGACAGTGCCTGCGCCCGGGCGGCCGCGGGGCCGCGCCCCCACTGGGCCTGGGCCGCGCGAGCGCGGTCGAACGCCTTCGCCACGTCGTCGGCGCCGGTCACGGGCGCCTCGGCGACGAGGTCTTCGGGTGCGTGCGGTGAGTAGCTCTTGATCACGAAGGCTCCCTCAGCGTCGGTACGTGGGCCGGGTGGGGATGAGGTCACGTCAAAGCAGGAAACCCGCTGAAAACGGGTCGTCCGGATCGAGGAAGTACTGTGCCGTGCCGGTCAGCCAGGCACGCCCGGTGATGGTCGGCACCACCGCGGTGACGTCGCCGGTGAGCCGGGTCTCCTCGACGATCCGGCCGATGAAGCGCGTGCCGATGAAGGACTCGTTGACGAAGTCGACGTCCAACGGCAGTTCGCCACGCGCGTGCAGCTGCGCCATGCGGGCGCTCGTGCCCGTACCGCACGGGCTCCGGTCGAACCAACCCGGGTGGATGGCCATCGCGTGGCGCGAGTGCCGGGCGTCCGAGCCGGGAGCGATGAGCTGTACGTGGTGACATCCGCTGATGTCGGGGTCGTCGACGTGGACGGGGCGGTCCTGTTCGTTGATCGCTTCCATGATCGCCAGCCCGGCGTCCAGCAGTGCCTGCTTGTGTCCCCGGTCGAACGGCAGGCCGAGGTCGTCGAGGTGGACCATCGCGTAGAAATTGCCGCCGTACGCGAGGTCGTAGCGGACCGTCCCGAAACCGGGCACCTCGACCGTCGCGTCCAACTGCTGCGAGTAGGACGGCACGTTGCGAATCGTGACCGCCTTGGCCGCGCCGTCGGAGACGGCGACCTCCGCGACCACGAGGCCGGCGGGCGTGTCCAGGCGGATTGTCGTGACCGGCTCGGTCACCTCCACCATGCCGGTCTCCACCAGCACGGTGGCGACCCCGATGGTGCCGTGTCCGCACATCGGCAGGCAGCCGGACACCTCGATGTAGAGCACGCCCCAGTCTGCGTCGGGCCGCGTCGGCGGCTGCAGGATCGCTCCGGACATGGCGGAATGCCCGCGTGGCTCGTACATCAGCATGGTGCGCAGGTCATCGCTGTTGTCGAGGAACCAGCGGCGGCGCTCCATCATGGTGGCGCCGGGCAGTGGTGCCACGCCGCCCGTGATGACCCTGGTCGGCATGCCCTCGGTGTGCGAGTCGACGGCGTGCAGTAGTCGGCGGCCGCGCATGTCTCAGGCCAGTCCGGCTTCGAGGGCCGCCTCGGTCGCGGCGCGGACCGACTGCTCCTGCTCGGCGGTCAGCGGCTGCCGCGGCGGCCGGCAGACGCCGCCCTTACGGCCGACGATGTCCATGGAGAGCTTGATCGCCTGTACGAACTCGGTCTTCGAGTCCCAGCGCAGCAGGGGGTGCAGCAGCCGGTACAGCGGCAGCGCGGTCTCCAGGTCCCCTGCCGTGGAGGCCTCGTACAGCGCCACGGTCGAGCGGGGAAAGGCGTTCGTGTATCCGGCGACCCACCCCTTGGCGCCTGCGATGCCGACCTCGAGCACGACGTCGTCGGTGCCGATCATCAGGTCCAGTCCGGGCGCGAGCTCCGAGATCTCGTAGGCCCGGCGCACGTCCCCGCTGAACTCCTTGACGCCCACGATGAGGCCCTCGTTGTGCAGCGTGGCGAGGATCCGCGGCGTCAGGTCGGTCTTGGTGTCGATCGGGTTGTTGTACGCCGTCACCGGCAGGCCGGCCTTGGCGATCTCGCGGTAGTGCTCCAGGACGGCCCGCTCGTCCGTGCGGTACGCGTTCGGGGGGAGCGCCATGACGGCCTGCGCACCGGCCTCGGCCGCCTGCTCGGCCCAGCGCCGCGACTCGAGGGCGCCGTAGGCGCCGACGCCCGGCATGACGACGAAGCCCTCGGGTGCGGCCTGGACCGCCACCTCGACGACCTTCGCACGCTCCTCATTGGTCAGCACCTGGTACTCGCCCAGGGACCCGTTCGGGGTCACACCGTGGGCGCCGTTGTCGGCCAGCCACCGCACGTGGTCGGCGTAGGCGTCGAAGTCCACGGACAGGTCGTCGCGGTAGGGAAGGGCGGTCGCGACGAGCACACCTTGCCAAGGACGGGTACGGGCAGCGGGGGAAGCAGTCATGTCGGAAGCCCTTTCGTGACGGTCAGTAAAATATCACACAGCAGTCCGATGGGCTCAAGTCACGCGTCGGTAACACCCTGACAAGCGCCTCTAGAGCGACGATGTGTCCTGTGCCATAGTTCAGTGCTACGTCACACAGCAGTGCTACCTGTCGCTACTTGGGCCGTCCACGTGATCGGTCCTTGAGGGAAGTGGGTTTGGACATGACGGCACACCTGACCCGCCGGCTGTCGCGAGTCGCCCTCGTGGGCGGCGCGGCGGTGGCGGCCATGATGCTCTCCGCCTGCGGCAACGGGCTCGCCTCCGGAGGGGGCGAAAAGTCGGACAACGGGCCGATCGTCCTCGGCATGCTGACGCCGCTGTCCGGCAGCAGCTCGGCCATCGGCCCCTACATGAAGAACGGGGCGCAACTCGCCGTCGACGAGATCAACGGCAAGGGCGGCGTCAACGGGCGCAAGCTCGAGCTCAAGGTCGAGGACGAGGCCTGCGACGCCAAGAGCGCCACGGCGGGCGCCAACAAGCTGGTCACCGCGGGGGTGAAGATCTCGGTCGGCGGCTACTGCTCGGGTGCGACGCTCCCGACGTTGCCGATCTTCGAGAAGGCCGACGTGCCCATGCTCATTCCGGCCGCCAACTCCAACGAACTGGTCAAGCAGAACAAGAAGAACGTCTTCCTGATCAACGGCACCGGCGCGCAGCAGTCCGATGCGGCGCTCAAGTTCATGAAGAAGGTGGGTGCCACCAAGGTCGCCCTCATGGACGACAACACCAGCTACTCCAAGGACATCGCCGACACCACCGCCAAGCTGCTGACCGGCTCGCCGGCGCTCGCCGGACGCGAGTCGGTCACCGCGGGTGAGAGCGACTACAGCGCCAACGTCAACGCCATCCTGAAGGGCCGGCCGGACTTCATCTACTGGACCGGCTACTACCAGGAGGGTGGCCTCATCATCCGTCAGCTGCGGCAGGCCGGCTACACCGGCAAGGTCATGGTGGCCGACGGGTCGGTCGACCAGAAGCTGGTGGACATCGCCGGCTCCGAGGCCGCCGAAGGCGTCTTCGCCACCATGACGCAGACCCCGGAGACGATCCAGGGCGCCGACAAGTGGATCGCGGACTACAAGAGCAAGTTCGGCGCCGCCCCCGGTCCGTACTCCACCCAGGCCTACGACGCCGTCCGGGTGGCCGCCGAGGCGGTCAAGCAGGCCGGCTCGACCGACGGCAGCGCCGTCATCAAGGCACTCGAGGGGATCGACGGTTTCCAGCTGTTCTCCGGGCCGCTGAAGTTCACGCCCGACCACACGCTCTCCAGCGGTGGCTTCCAGATCCTCATGGTGGAGAAGGGCAAGATCGTCCTCAAGGACACCCTGCAGTAGATGGCCTGCTCCTGGCGGCGCCCTCCCAGGAGCGCGCCGCCGGGGCGTTCCCCGGAGGGCTCCCATGACCCAACTCCTCTGGAACGGTCTCTTCGTCGGATCGTTCTACGCCCTGGTCGCCCTGGGCTACACCATGGTGTACGGCATCATCAGGCTCCTCAACTTCGCCCACGGCGACCTGTACATGCTCGGTGCGTTCGTCGGTTTCGGCGTCTTGAGCGTCGCCGGCGGGCTGGTGACCGGCCTCGGCTTCGTAGCGCTGCTCATCGTCCTGATCATCGCGATGCTGGTGACCGGAACGGCCGGCCTGCTGCTCGAGCGGATCGCCTACCGTCCCCTGCGCAGCGCGCCCCGGCTCTCCGTACTGATCACCGCGGTGGGCGCCTCATTCGCGATCGAGTACGGGATGCGCCTGGTGGCCGGGCCCAACCCGGAGGTCTACCCGGTCCGGCTGGCGGGCGACTCGATCAATCTGCTCGGCGCCCGCATCACCATCCAGCAGGCCAGTCTCATCCTGATCGCGGTCCTGCTGATGGCCGGCCTGCAATGGCTCGTCATGGGGACCGGGACCGGACGGGCCATGCGCGCCATCGCCCAGGACCCGACGGCAGCCCTGTACATGGGCATCAACGTCGACGCCGTCATCGCGCGCACCTTCTTCATCGGTTCCGCCCTCGCCGGCGCCGCCGGCGTGATGGCCGGCGGTTACTACGGGAAGATCGACTTCCTGATGGGGTTCATCATCGGCCTCAAGGCGTTCACCGCGGCCGTCATCGGCGGCATCGGCAACATCAAGGGAGCGATGCTCGGCGGCCTGGCGCTCGGCCTGCTCGAGTCGATCGGCACCGCCTGGATCGGCGGGCAGTGGCGCGATGTCTTCGCCTTCAGCTTCCTCATCATCTTCCTCACGCTCCGCCCGACCGGCATCCTCGGCGAGCGCGTTACGGAGCGTGTCTGATGACCACCAACCTCGCCACGTCACCCACCCGCGCCAGTGCGCTCTTCGACCGAATTCAGCAGAACCGCTACCTCGGCCTGATCGGACTGGCCGTCGCGGTGTTGGCGCCGTTCATCACCGCGACCAACTACGCCCTGTCGGTCATGACCTCCGCGCTGCTCTTCGTGATGCTCGCGGTCGGCCTCAACATCGTCGTCGGCTACTGCGGCCTGCTCGACCTCGGTTACGCCGCGTTCTTCGCCATCGGCGCCTACGTCAGCGGAGTCCTCGCCACCCGCTACGGCTGGCCGCTGCTGGCCACGGTGCCCGTCGTCATCGTCGCGGCGGTGGTCGCGGGCATCGTGATCGGTGGGCCCACCCTGCGGCTTCGCAGCGACTACCTGGCGATCGTGACGCTCGGCTTCGGGGAGATCATCCGGATCACGGCCAACAACCTCACCATCACCGGTGGGCCGTCGGGCATCTACGGGATCCCCGGCATCATGCTGCTCGGGATCGACCTGAGCGGCCCGGTCGGCCTCTACTACACCTGTGTGGTCGTCGTCGCCCTGGCCGTCCTCGGCGCGGCGCGGCTCGGACGCAGCCGGCTCGGACGCGCCTGGCGGTTCATCCGCGAGGACGAGGACGCCGCCGAGGCGATGGGCATCAACACGTACCGGGTGAAGCTGGCCGCCTACGTCGGCGGCGCCATCTGGGGTGGCCTCGCCGGCATCCTCTTCGGCGCCCAACTGTCCGCCATCTCCCCACCGAGCTTCACCTTCCTGTGGTCGGCCCTCATCCTGATGGCCGTCGTGCTCGGTGGCATGGGCTCGACGCCCGGGGTCGTGCTCGGCGCCATCTTCATCAGCGTGCTGCCCGAGCTTCTCCGGGAGGCCGCGGACTACCGGTACTTCGTATTCGGGATCCTGCTCATCGTAGTGATGATCTTCCGTCGGCAGGGACTGTGGCCGGCGCGGGCCGTGGAACGGCAGTCCCGGCGTGACCTGCGCAAGGCCGAGAAGCATGACGTGCGCAAGGCCGAGGAGGTAGTGCCGTGAGCACCCGAGGACCCGTACCGCTCCTGCGGGTGCAGGATCTGCACCTGGACTTCGGCGGCGTGAAGGCCGTCGACGGGCTGACCTTCCAGGTCAACGAAGGCGACCTCCTCTCACTCGTCGGACCCAACGGCGCGGGCAAGACCAGCGCGTTCAACTGCGTCACGGGCTTCTACAAGCCCACCGGCGGCTCGATCATGCTGCACGGCGCGGACATCACCGGCCTGCGGCCGTCCGCGATCGCGGCCCGGGGCATGTCGCGCACCTTCCAGAACCTGCGCCTGTTCGGTGAGCTGACGGTGCTCGACAACGTCCGCGCCGGGATGCACCTCCGGCTGCGGCAGAACGCCCTCGACGCGCTCCTGCACACGCCGCGGTTCCGGCGCTCGGAACAGGAGGCGACCGACGAGGCGAACCGTTGGCTCGACTTCGTGGGCCTGCGCGGTGACCGTGGTGGCCTGGCGCGGAACCTCCCGTACGGTGAGCAGCGGCGCGTCGAGATCGCCCGCGCCCTCGCCCGCGAGCCCAAGGTGCTCCTGCTGGACGAGCCCGCCGCGGGCCTCAACTACGGAGAGAAGAGCGAGCTGCTCGATCTGCTGCACCGCATCAGTGGGCTGGGCACCGCCATCGTGCTCATCGAGCACGACATGGATCTCGTCATGCAGGTGTCGCGCCGAATCGTCGTGCTGAACTTCGGCCGGGAGATCGCCGACGGCACGCCCGAGGAGGTACGCCGCGACCCGGCCGTGATCGAGGCGTACCTCGGCAAGGACGACGAGGAGGAAGCCACGAGCGAGGAGATGATGAGCCGTGAGTGACGCCGCCGGCCGCTGTGCACTCGAAATCGACGCCCTCGACGTCCACTATGGCCGCGTCCACGCCCTCCGGGGCCTGACCCTGACCGTCGGCGAGGGCGAGATCATCACTCTGCTCGGCAACAACGGCGCGGGTAAGACCAGTACCCTCGCCACCGTTTCCGGGGTGGTGCGGTCCACCGGCGGCACCGTGCGTGCGTTCGGCACGGACATCACCAGGGCCAAGCCCTGGGAGATCGTCGGCGCCGGGGTGGTGCACGTGCCGGAGGGGCGCCGCATCTTCTCCCGTCTGACCGTTCACGAGAACCTCCAACTCGGCGGCTACCTGGTGAACGACAAGGCCGCGGTCAGCCGCCGGATCGACGAGGTCTACTCTCTGCTGCCCCGGCTCGCCGAGCGGCGCAGCCAGCAGGGCGGGAACCTGTCCGGCGGCGAGCAGCAGATGCTCGCCGTCGGTCGCGCGCTGGTCGCCGGGCCCAAACTGCTGATGCTGGACGAGCCCTCGATGGGGCTCGCACCACTCGTGGTGGCCCAGATCATGGATCTGATCCGCCGCATCAACGCCGACGGCACCTCGGTGTTGCTCGTCGAGCAGAACGCCCGTGCCGCGCTCAAGATCGCCCACCGCGCGTACGTGGTGGAGAACGGTGTGATCACCCTGCAGGGAGCGGCCCGCGAGCTCGCGCGCGACTCCCGCGTGGTCGAGGCGTACCTGGGGGCCTGAGGCGATGCAGGACATTCGTGCCACCGACTACCACACGGCGGGAGAGCCGTTCCGCATCGTCACCGAAGGCGTCCCGGAGATTCCCGGCGCCACCGTGCTGGAACGGCGCGAACACGCCCAGCGCGATGAACAGGTCGACGCGGTGCGCCGGCTCCTGGTCAACGAACCTCGTGGCCACGCCGACATGTACGGCTGCTTCGTCGTGCCACCCGACGACGAGGGAGCACACTTCGGGGTGCTGTTCTGGCACAAGGACGGCTACTCGACGGCGTGCGGACACGGCACCATCGCGCTGGGTACGTGGGCCGTCCGGAGCGGGCTCGTGGACGCCGCCCCGGACGGGGAGACCGACGTCGTGATCGACGTACCGTCAGGCCGCGTCACGGCCACGGTCTCCTGCGTGGCCGGCGAGGTCCACGAGGTCAGCTTCCGCAACGTGCCCGCGTACGTTCTCGGTCAGGGCATCGCCGTGAACACCAGCCGAGGCCCGGTACGCGCGGACATCAGCTACGGGGGAGCGATCTACGCCTCCGTCGACGCCTCGGTCCTCGGGCTGTCGGTCAACCCCGAGCATTACGGTGATCTGCTGGCGCTCGGCCGCGAAATCAAATGGAAACTCAACGGCACCGAATGGGCGCGGCATCCGAGCGAACCGCGGCTCGACGGTATCTACGGCACCATTCTGTTCGAGGATCTCGGCCGACGGTCCGACGGCCCACACCAGCGCAACATCACCGTCTTCGCCGACGGTGAAGTGGACCGGTCGCCGTGTGGGTCCGGCACCTCGGCGCGGGTCGCGCTGCTAGCATCATCGGGGCAACTCGCCCCTGACCAGGTGCTAACACACGACTCGGTGGTCGGAACACGGTTCCTGGGCCGCGTCGTGCAGGAGTTGGAAGCAGAAGGCCGCCCGGCCTACGTTTCGGAGGTGCGGGGGATGGCCTACCGAACTGGTGAACATCATTTCGTTCTTGAGGCCAATGACCCCGTCGGACTGGGATTTGCGCTGCGATGAAGGAGACAAGGGGTGACACCGCGACCGGGCGCCTGGCCCCGGACGCCCTCTCTCTGCCTCAGTTCGGCGGCCGGCCCAACCTTCGGCAGGAGATCGCCCACATCCTGCGGGGCGCGGTTATCACGGGACAGATGCGGCCCGGCGTGCTCTACTCCGCGCCGACCCTCGCCGAGCAGTTCGGTGTCTCCGCCACGCCCGTGCGCGAAGCGATGCTCGACCTCGCCAACGAGGAACTGGTCACGATCGTTCGAAACAAGGGCTTCCGGATCAAGGAGCTCAGTGACCGCGACCTGGACGAGATCACGTCGCTGCGCGCACTGATCGAGGTGCCCACCGTGGCCGAGATCGCCCGGGCCATCAACGAGCCCACCAGGGCGGCGGTCGAGGAGCTGCGTCCGCTGGCGAAGGAGGTGGAGCGGCTCGCCGAAACCGGCGACCTCATCGGCTATGTCGAGGTCGACCGGCGTTTCCATCTCTCGTTGCTCGCCCTCGCCGGCAACCGCCATCTCATCGACGTGGTGGGGAACCTCCGGGCCCGCAGCCGCCTGTACGGCCTGCAGGGGCTCGCCGAGCGCGGCGAGCTGGGGCGTTCGGCCGCCGAGCACGAGCAGATCGTCGATCTGGTGGTGGCCGGGGACGCGCAGGGGGTGGCGGAGCTGATGCGACGCCACATCGGCCACGTTCGCGGCTCCTGGGCCGGCTACCACGAGCCCTGACCGGCAGCACCACGCGAAGCCCTGTCCACCGGGCGAACGGCGGGATGCCACATGAATCGTCGCTGGGACCAGCAAGGCGTGCACGCGACCATTGCCTCGTCAGCGAGGGGGGAACCCCACTGACGAGGCAATGATCACTGGAGGGCGTCGCGGCGCCTGACTACTGCTCGACGACCGTGATCGTCGCCGTGCGGTAGTTGTCGCGCTTGTCGTTGTTCGACGGGTCGTAGTTCTGCTCGATGTTGCCGGCGCTGTCGACCGAGAACCAGCGGAACGTGGTGGTCTCGGCCACGTGGAACACCTGCCCCGGCTCACGGAACTCGGTCGCCGCGTAGCGCGGCGACTCGAGGGTGGGCCGGCTGCCGTCCGTCGTGTAGTAGATGGTGGCCGGCTCGCTCGTCTCGAAGCGCACGTCGACGGGCCCGGAGTACGTCCCGTCGCCGGGAACGAGCCGGGACGTCGGCTTCTGGTTGTCCTTGCCCCACTCCGCCGCGATCCGGAACATCTCCATGATGCCGTTGGCGTATTCCATCGTCTCGGAGTGGCCGCTGACGAGGTCCGGGTTTCCCACCCACGCCGGCTGGAACGAACCGCCCTGCCAGTTGCCAGTGGCCGGGTTGTAGACCGAGCCGCCGACCTCCCAGCCGAAGGCGTAGATCCCGTAGGTGTGGTAGAGGTCCTCACGCACGTTGCCCGCGGAGGAGTAGAGGACGTCCGACGAGCCGCCGACGTTCTCCGGCGTGACGACGGTCTGCCGGTGCGCCTTGACCTGCGACAGGATCCTGGCGGCCGACTGCCAGTAGAACGCCTCGTCACCCAGCGGCGGACGCGGTGTGGTGATCCGCCCGTCCGCGATGTAGGCGCCCGGCTGCCAGAACAGCTGGCCGCCGTTGGAGTGCACCGACATCATGAACTTGATGTTCGAGTACTTCTCGACCAGCCAGATGATGTTCTTCGACTCGGGCTCGGACAGCTTCTCCGGTCCCTGGTAGGTGTCGCTGACGCAGCTGTTCGACCCGCCCGAGTAGCCGTCCTGAGCCGACCCGACCCGGTAGTTCCGGTTCAGGTCCACGCCCCAGGAGTTGCGCCGGGCCGGATCGGCGTTGTCGTCCGCGCAGTGGTTCGTCATGTTCCGACGCTGTGAGGCGAAGTTGTAGAAGCTGTAGTTCGCCCCGTCGGGGTTGTTGGACAGGATGAGGAAGATGTCGGTGTTGTCGACGATCTTCTTCGTCTCCCAGTCGGACTTGTAGTTGTGCACCAGACGCTCGGCCGCCTCCAGGCTGGTCGTCGCGGGCACCCATTCGCGGGCGTGGTCCTGCGCCTGGATCAGCACACCCGGGTTCCTGCCGTCGCGGTGCTTGCCGATCCGCAGGACGGGGATCGTGGCCGGGCCACGTGGCACCTCGCCCTCCGGCGCGCCGACGCGCTTCTGGTCGAGGAAGTCGGTCAGCGCGACCGGGCCGGAGGTCGCCGCGACGATGCCGGTGCCCGCGTTGGTGCGATACGGGTGTGCCCGGTCGACCAGGCCCTGGGACTGGCTCTCCAGCGCCGCCGCCACCTGTGCGGCCGTACTCGCCGGCCCACCGGAGGCGTCCTTCGCGAGGAGGACGCGGATCGCCTTGCCCGCAACCTCGACCCCGAGCGGGAGGTTCGCCCCCGGCCGGTTCACGAACTCGACGGTGATGTCGTTGCCGCCCTCGTGGCCCCATGCGGCCGAGCTGACGACGACAGCGCTCTGCCCCGTGCCGCCGATCGTGGCCTGCGCCTTCCGCTGGTAGCCGTTCGTCTTGTTCGGCAGGTAGACGATCTCGGCGATGTCCGGGTACTGGCGGGCGATCTCCTCGGCGCGGCTGAAGAGCTGCTGCGGGTGCCGGTAACCGTCGACGAAGTCCCACTTGTAGGAGGGGTTCGCCGTCAGCGGAGGCGCGCCGTCCTCGAGCCAGTTGGAGACGTAGCCGGTGGCCACGCCCCCCGTCGAGCTCGTGACCCGGATCTGGCTCGGGCGGGTGTCGAGCTTGAACAGGTTCCGGTGGAACATGTACTGCCCGGAATCGACGAACCGGCTCATTGTCCGGGCGGAGCCGAACGAGGTGTCCGGGCCCGAGTCGTTCTCGAGCTGCATCGTGACGATCGGGTCCGTCTGCGCCCCTTCGGTGGTCCGCGCCTCGACGTAGAGGAAGCCCTGGCCCTTCGTCGTGAACCAGTCGGCACGAGCGATCCGTACCGTCTCCTGGTGAGCCAGCGGCTGCACAGCCTCCGCGCGGAGGGCCTGGGCCTGGAGGCCGCCGTCGGCCTCCTCGCTCCAGGCGAAGCCCTCGCCGTCGGCGAGGATCTCGACGCCCAGCGCCTCGAGTTCGGCGACCTGCTCCGCGGTTGCCACCGCCTCGCCTTCGATTCCGGTCGGCACGCGCCGGAGACCGTGTTCGAGATCGAAGCCGGCGGCGACCACCTTGTCCAGCATGTCGGCGCCGGTCAGGTGGATGCGTACGAGGCGTGCGGCCTCCGGAACCTCGAGGCTGGATCGTCCTGAGCCCGCCGTGGCTGCCGATCCGGCGGGATCCGCAGCCGCGGGGCCGGTTGCCATGAGGACACTTCCCACCAGGGTGGGCAGCGCGAGAAGCGCGATGCGTCGTTGTATGCGCCGCATTCTCCCCTCCTTCTGCTTGGGACATGTGGTTGACGTGGTGGTCGGCCCGGCTGCGGGCGGGTCGAACCACCGCGACGGTCATGCCGAGCTCGCGCAGGGTCGGCCCGTGCGCGACGGTGGTCGCCGTCGTGACGGAGTCGGGGAGGACCGTGAGAGAGCTGGGTGCGTCGAGCGTATGCAGGGTCTTCGCTTCGAAGGATCGGCCGACCTGGATTTGAGAATTACTTGAGGCGTCGCGCGACGGTGAGGATGACGTCGCCTTGCCCCGGCGGCGAGGACGAGCAGCCCCTCGCTGCACTCCGCGCGACGCGACCACCGCGCCGGACTCGGTCGGCAATGGAGCACTCCCGCCTGAAGGATCCACGACAGATGTTGACCGTACATGTAGCGTCTACTACATTGGCGTCAGTGGTTACTACCGCGCGGACCTTGGGAGGTTGACTTTGCCTGCCGATTCCTACGGAGGCAGCCCGGCGCTGCGCGACCCCGCCTTACACGTGCTGGGGTTGCTGCCGGCGGAGGTCGAGTACGCAGACGTACGGGTCGTGAACCGGACCCACGAACTGGTGTTGGTCGAACTCGCCGGTCCGGGTGACGTGGTTTACGAGGAGTCGGTCGGCCTGGGTGTCCGGGTGCTGGTCGATGGCCAGTGGGGCTTCGCCGCCACCCACCGGTTGGACTCGCGCGGCCTCTCGGAGGCGGTGCGTCAGGCCGTCGGCCAAGCCCGGGCGGCCGGGAGCGGACCACCGGTTCGGCTCGGTGAACCGGTGACCACGCGCACCCGGTGGGCCTCGCCGATGATCCAGGACCCGTTCCGGGCGCCACTGTCGGACAAGCTCGATCTGTTGTCGTCGGTGGTCGACGAGGCGCGGACAGCGGGTCCGCAGGTCCAGCGGATCGAGGCGTCGATGGACTTCTTCCGCGATGAGAAGGTGTTCGCCAACACCGAGGGCGCGCTGATCGAACAGTCCGTGACGGAGAGCGGCGCCGGCCTCGTCGTGTACGCCAGCAACGGCGACGACGTGCAGCGACGGTCCTACCCGCAGGCGGTACCGCGCAACATCCGTGGCCAGCGGGGTGACTTCGCCACCGCGGGCTACGAACACATCCCGACGCTGCGGTTGCCCGACGAGGCGGCCCGGGTGGCGTCCGAGGCGGTGGCGCTGTTGACCGCACCCGAGTGCCCGGACGAGACCACCACGCTCGTCGTCTCCGGTTCGCAGCTCGCCCTGCTGCTGCACGAATGCGCGGGGCACCCGATGGAGGCCGACCGGGCGCTGGGCACCGAGGCCAGCCTGGCCGGCGGCACGTACGCATCCCCGGAGCGCCTGGGCAGCTTCCAGTTCGGTGCGCCGATCGTCTCCGTCTACGCCGACGCGACGATCCCCGGGGCACTCGGCTCGTACGGATACGACGACGAGGGCGTACCGGCGCAGCGGACCCAGTTGGTGCGCGACGGCGTCTTCGTCGGTTACCTGTCGGGCCGGGAGTCGGCCGCCGCCCTGGGCGAGCAGTCCTCCGGCGCCGCGCGCGCCGACGGCTGGCAGCGGGTGCCGCTGGTGCGGATGACCAATCTCTGCCTGGAACCCGGGGACTCCTCGTTGGCCGAGATGGTGGCGGGGACCAAGCGGGGCGTCCTGGTCGACATGACGAAGAGCGTCTCCATCGACGATCAGCGCCTCTCCTTCCGTCTCGGGGCCGAGGCGGGGTGGGAGATCCGCGACGGCAAGCTCGGCCGGCTGCTGAAGAACTGTTCCTACTCAGGGGTGACGCCCCGGTTCTGGGCCAGGTGCGACGCGCTCGGCGGCCCGGACGAGTTCCGGGTGCACGGCATCCCCTCGTGCAACAAGGGAGAGCCGTTGCAGGTGGCGCACATCGGCCACGGCACGGTTCCGGCTCGCTTCCGAGAGGTCCAGGTGGGGATCAGGTGAGTGTCGACGAGAGCGTCCGTGCCGACGAGGTCGGCATCGATCCCGCCGCGGTGCGGGACGCACTGCGGGAGTTCGGTGCGGGCACCCGGCTCGACGTGTCCGGCGAGCGCATCGGGCTGCTGCGCTACGCCTGCTCGCGGGTGATCACCCAGCACAGCGAGCGGCGGTTGCGGGTGCGGGTGCGGGTGGCCCGCGACGGCCGCGTCGCCTCCGGCGCGCTGGAGTCTCTGGCGCCGTCGGAGGTACGGGCGCTGGCCGGCAGGCTCGCCGACGCGTTGGCCGTGCTGCCGAAGTGCGAGTCGGGCCGGGTGGACACCAGGCCCGACGCGCGCGAGGCGGTGCCGCCCCAGGTCAGCGAGGCGACGCTGCGGGCCGGCGCGGCGGAGCGGTACGCCTGGTTCGACGGCGTCCGGACCGGACTGGGTGACCGGCTGCAGCTCGGGGGCGCGGCGCGGCACAGCGTGACCGAGCGGATCGTCGCGGACACCGACGGGCTCTTTCAAGCCGAGACCCTGACCCGGGCCTCGTTTCAGGCGATAGCCGACGCCGGCGGCCGGTCGGCCAGCGTACGCCTGCTGGACTGGGACTCCGCCCGTATCGGGGTCGACGGGGTGGCCGACCGACTGCGCGCCGAACTGGCGCCGCTGCCCACGCGGGAGAAATTCGCCGGCACCTGCCGGGTGGTGCTCCGGCCGCAGGCCGCCATCACGCTGCTCGCCACCTACGGGTACGCGGCGCTCGGCGCGGCCGGGTACGCCGACGGTCGTACCGCGGTCGCCGGGCGGCTGGGCGAACAGGTGGTCAGCGATCTGCTCACGCTCGTCGACGATGGCGCGGACCCGGACGGGCTGCCCAGCGCATTCGACGTCGAGGGCACCCCGCGCCGGCGGACGTCGCTGATCGAGGACGGCGTACTGACGGGGGTCGTGTCCAACCTGGAGCAGGCGGGAGTCACGGGAGGTGCCTCCACCGGACACGGCGTACCGCTGGGCTGGCGGTTCGGGGCGGAACCGGCGCCGTCGCACCTCCTGCTCCGGTCCGGCGAGGCGACCGAGGCGGACCTGCTGGCCGGCTGCGAGGACGGCCTCGTGGTCAGCCGGCTCGACTACCTGCGGGTGCTGCACCCCAAGGACACGCTCGTCACCGGTACGACCCGGGACGCCACGTTCTGGGTGCGCGGTGGTCGCATCGTCGCCTGGCATCCTCAGGTGCGGCTGACCTTCCGGATGGATGAGGTGCTGCGCGCGGTACTGGCCGTGGGGCGGGACCGGGAGCGCGGCGAGGCGCCGTTCATGGAGAGTGTGGTGGCGCCCGCACTGCTCATCGACGCCGGGCCGTTCGTGCTGGGCGGCGCAGGTGACTAGCGTGCCGGTCCGGGACGACTCGGCCGCGTTGCTCGCCGAAGCGGAGCGATGGACGGCCCACAACTACCACCCGCTGCCCGTGGTGATCGCGGCGGCCGAGGGCGCCTGGGTCACCGACGTCGCCGGCGAGCGTTACCTGGACTGCCTGGCCGGCTACTCCGCCCTCAACTTCGGCCATCGGCACCCGGCGTTGGTGGAGGCGGCCCGCAAGCAGCTCGACAGCGTGACGCTGACCAGCCGGGCGTTCGTGCACGACCAGTTCGGGCCGTTCTGCCGGGAGCTGGCGCAGCTCTGCGACGCCGACATGGTGCTGCCCATGAACACCGGCGCCGAGGCGGTGGAGACGGCGGTCAAGGTGGCGCGGGCGTGGGGCTACCGGGTGAAGGGGGTACCGGACGGCCAAGCCACCATCGTGGTGGCCGCCAACAACTTCCACGGCCGGACCACCACCATCGTCAGCTTCTCGACCGACCCCGACGCGCGCGCCGACTTCGGCCCGTACACCCCGGGCTTCCGGATCGTGCCGTACGGCGATCTGGCCGCCGCCGCGGCGGCGGTGGACGGGACCACCGTGGCGGTGCTGGTCGAGCCGATCCAGGGCGAGGCCGGGGTGCTGGTGCCGCCGGACGGCTACCTCGCCGGACTGCGCGCGCTCTGCACCGCGCGCGGGGTGCTGCTGGTGGCCGACGAGATCCAGTCCGGGCTGGGCCGCACCGGCCGGACGTTCGCGTGTGAGCATGAGGGTGTCCGGCCCGACCTTTACGTGCTGGGCAAGGCGCTCGGGGGAGGGGTGGTGCCGGTGTCCGCGGTGGTCGGTCGAGGCGACGTGCTCGGCGTGCTACGGCCGGGCGAGCACGGGTCCACCTTCGGCGGCAACCCGTTGGCCTGCGCGGTCGGACGCGCGGTGGTCGGACTGCTGCGCACCGGGGAGTACCAGGAGCGAGCCCGCCGGCTCGGCGCGCTGCTGCACCGACGGCTGGCCGCCCTGCTGGGGCACGGTGTGACGGCGGTACGCGGCCGGGGACTGTGGGCCGGGGTGGACATCGATCCGAGGCTGATGACCGGCCGGCAGGCGTCCGAGCGGCTGCTCGCGCGGGGCGTACTGGTCAAGGACACGCACGGCTCGACGATCCGGCTGGCGCCGCCACTGCTGATCGAGGCGGACGAGGTGGACTGGGCCGTGGCGCAGCTCCGCGAGGTGCTCGTGTGATGGACCTGGCGCCGGACGACTCCCGCCTCGGCCTGACCGCCCACGCGGAGCTGCTCCGCCAGGGCGGCTGGCTGGTGCCACGCCGGTTGCCGGCCGCGGGACGCGAGCCGACCATCGATCCGGGACTGCTCGAGTCGGCCGGCATGCCGGCCGGGGTGCGGTTGGAGTTCACCACCGACGCACGGGCCCTCGAATGGGACGTCGACGTGCGGTTGCCGAAGGTGCCGGTACGGCCGCTGGCCCCGTTCGACGTGGTCGTCGACGGCCGGCGGGTGGCGCGCCGGTTCATCGAAGGGACCGGGGTGGTGGCCGTCGACGGCCTGCCCGCCGGGCGCAAGCGGGTCCAGATCTGGCTGCCCCAGTACGGGTCCAGCCGGCTGGGCCGGCTGCGGCTGCGCGGGGCGAGCCTGGTGGTGCCGACACCGGCCCGGTCCCGCTGGATCACCTATGGCAGCTCCATCACGCACTGCACCGGCGCCGACGGTCCCTCCGAGACGTGGCCGGGCCTGATCGCGACGGCCAACGACTGGCACCTCCGCTGCCTCGGCTTCGCCGGCGAGTGCCACCTGGATCCGGTGGTCGCGCGGTACATCCGGGACACCCCGGCCGATCTGATCAGCCTCTGCGTCGGTGTCAACATCCACGGGGCGTCGTCGTTCGCCGCGCGCTCGCTGGCACCGGCGCTGGTCGGCTTCGTGCAGACCATCCGGGACGGACATCCCCGTACCCCGATCGTGCTGATCACCCCGATCGCCGCCCCGGAGCGGGAGCGGGCGACCAACGCGGTCGGGCTGAGCCTGGGGGAGATCCGGCAGCGCGTCGCCGCGGTCGCCGTCGGCTTGCGCTCGGCGGGCGATGACGATCTGCACGTGCTCGACGGGCTGACGGTGCTCTGCATGGCGGACGGCCACCTGCTGCCGGACGGCCTGCACCCGAATCAGGACGGCTTCCGCTTGATCGCCGAGCGGCTGGCGCCGCGTCTGGCCGGGCTGCTGGCCGCCGGTTCCGGCCGCGCGACGCCGTAGGCAGCACTTCGTCCAACATCCTCAGCGGGACAGGGCCGTGATCGCCCGGGTACGGGCGGCACAGGGCGGTCGCCCTCCGCGGTGGTGCATCGCGGCCGGCGACCGCCCTGTGTGCGGAATCGTGTCCGGCCTGTCAGGCGGACGCCAGCGCCGGAGCGTGGCGCTTGCCGGGCCGGGTGGGGCCGTCGTAGAGGTTGTGGGGCACCACGGCGTAGTCGTTGGTGCACGGCGGCCCGGCGGCGATGCGGTATTCGCCGGTCGTCAGGTCGACCAGGCTCGAGGCGATCGTCAGCTGCGCGTCCACTGGATGATCGGCCTCGTCGGGGTGGGTGCACACCGAGTACGGCGCGGAGAAGTGGTCACTCATGGCGGTCCGTGCGACCGCCGGAATGTCCCGCTCGGTACGCGCCCGCCGCAGCGCCTGGCGCACCCGGTAGCCGCGGTAGAGGGAGTCGATGCTCGACGGCCGGTACGTGGGCTCGATCTGGCTGGGCACGAAGGCCTCGAAGTGGTTGGCGTGCACCAGCAGGCCGTCGGTCGGGTAGAGCCAGCCGTGCCGTCCCGGCGTGGTCTCCACGTCGATCGCGAAGTCGTCGCGGTGGGTCAGCAGCACGTTGGTGGAGAACGACTGGCGCACCCGCAGCACCGCACGCAGGGCCGCGTTCATGTCCCACTGCTCGAGCACCTTGCGGCGGATGAAGTTCAGCGGCACGCCCATGCCGGCGGGGATCGACGCGACGAGTCCGTTGCCGTTGAGGGCGAGTCCGGCGGAGTTGGCGCCGTGCTTGCCGATCTGGCCGGCCTCGACCTGCATCAGGATGGTGGGCTTGCCGGGCTGCTCGATGCGGAGCAGGACGACCGTGTCCCGTACGCCCTCGCGCCAGTCCCAGTTCTGTCCGCAGTAGACGTGACCGTCGCCGCTCGCCTCCGACATGATCGCGAACGAGGTGCACTCGCCCGGTACGTCGTCGAAGGGATTGACGTGGGAGAGCTCGGCGCGTCCGTTGAGCGCGAGGATCTCGCCGAGGTTCCGTCCCGATCCCTCGGCGATGCCCCGCATCTCGTCCACGGCTCCGGGCAGGTAGTCGTCGATGTACGGCACCCAGGCGTGTGAGCGCTCGACGACCTGATTCCAGGACAGGGAGGCCGACCGGGCGAACAGTTCCGCGTAGAACGCGATGGCGGTCTCGATCTGCGGCCGCGCCGCCTCGCCGTAGACGCGGCCCCGCTGTACCGGGTCGGCGCCGGAGATCTCGATCAGTGGGATGGTCAGTGCTGTCACGCGCACTCCTTCCGGTCGCCCAGGCTGTGTGCGGGGCGACGGTCAAAACATGCGACCATCGAGCCGGCGGACGCGCGACCGCGTCGACGGCAGGTACCGGTAATGTAGGCTCTACTACATAGGGGGTCAATAGCTGTGGTAAATACTACGGACCGGCGGGAGCCGACGCTGGCCGAGCGGGTGGCCGCCAGCCGGGACAACCTGAGCCGGGCCGAGTACGCCGTCGCGCGGTACATGGCCGAGAACCCGCAGGAGGTCGCGTTCGCCTCGGCCGAGGAGTTGGGGCAGCTCACTGGGACCAGTGACGCCACGGTGATCCGTACCGTCAAGGCGCTCGGCTACCCCGGCCTGCCCAACCTGAAGCGTTCCCTGCAGGCCTCGCTGCGGGAGCACTTCACCCCGGCCGGTCGCCTCACCCGGGCGCTCGACGCGGTCAGCGACGATCCCGAGCAGATCTTCGACGCGGTCGTCGCGGAGCAGATCTCGCTCCTGCAGGCCGCCCAGCGCACGGTGCGGCAGGGGGAGTTCAACAAGGCCGTCTCCATCATCAGCAACGCCCGGTACGTGCTGACCTGCGCGGTCGGGGTGCACGGGCAGCTGGCCAAGTACTTCACCACCCGGATGCTGCGGCAGGGCCGGTACGCCCACGTCATCGCGGATTCGGGCTTCCTGGTCGCCGACGCGTTGGTCCCGCTGGCCGAGGGGGACGCCGTCATCCTCGTCTGTCATGAGCCGGCCCAGCCCGAAGACGAAGCGGTCATCGATCACGCCCGTAGCGTGGGCGCCAGGATCATCCTGATCACGGACACCCTCGGCAGCGCGCTGACGGACCAGGTCGACGCGGTGCTCTCGGCCGAGATCGGCCCGCACGGCCTGAGCAGCATCACAGTGACCATCACCATCCTCGAGGCGCTGACCCTGGCGCTGGCCGCCGCCGAGCGGGAACGGGTGTCGGGTGCCATGCGGAAGTTGGTCGCGGTGCGCGAACGCCTCGCCGAAGCGGTCGTCACCGAGGCGACCAAGAAGCGGGGCGTCGTCGGCCGGCGTGGGCGAGGCTCTCGCTCCGTCGCCCCTGAACGGGGCTGATACCGCAACCATTCGGCTCACCGGTGCCGGGCCGGGCGCTTGGTATTTCCTCCTTGCAAAAAACCATTGACCGCGGGTAGTGTCCTGATCGCCGGGCGCCGGTGGCGCCCCATCCCGTGAGGTCAACGGCATGAGACTGCTCGTCCTACCCGGTGACGGCATCGGCACCGAGATCACCGAGGCAACCCTGCGCGTCCTGCACGCCACCGACGAGGTCTTCCGGCTGGGGCTCGAATTCGAAACCGCGGAGATCGGCTTGGCGAGCCTCGCCGAGCACGGCACCACCCTGCCCCAGCGGGTGGTGGAGCGGATTCCACAGGTCGACGGAGTGATCCTCGGCCCCGTCTCGCACTACGACTACCCGAGCCGCGACGAAGGGGGCATCAACCCTTCGGCCGAGCTGCGGGTGAGGTTCCAGCTCTTCGCCAACATCCGACCCTGCCGCTCCCACCCCGGCCTCAGCGTGCTGCGGACACCGATGGACCTGGTGATCGTGCGCGAGAACACCGAGGGCTTCTACTCCGACCGCAACATGTACGCCGGTTCGGGCGAGTTCATGCCCGACCCGGACCTGGCCCTGTCGGTGCGCAAGGTCAGCGCCGGCGCGTCCGCACGTGTCGCCCGGGCCGCCTTCGAGCTCGCGCGGCGGCGGCGACGGAAGGTCACCGCGGTGCACAAGGCCAACGTGCTCAAACTCTCCGACGGCCTCTTCCTGCGAGAGGTCCGCCGGGTCGCGGCCGAATACCCGGCCGTCGAGCTGGAAGAACTGATCGTCGACGCCACCGCGGCACTGCTCGTCCGCCAGCCGGAACGCTTCGACGTCATCGTCACCACGAACATGTTCGGCGACATCCTCTCCGACGCGGCCTGCGAACTCTCCGGCAGCCTCGGCTTGGGCGGCTCCATCAACGCCGGGCACGACACCTGCGTGGCCCAGGCGCAACACGGCTCCGCCCCGGACATCGCCGGTCGTAACATCGCCAATCCCGCCTCGCTCATCCTCAGTGCCGCGATGCTGCTCGAGTGGCGCGGCAACCGCGACGGCGTACCGGCCCTCGTCGACGCCGCCGAGGCCGTCACCCGCGCGGTCGACACCGTGGTCGCCGATCCCGCCACCCGCACCCCCGACCTCGGCGGAGCGCTCGCCACGGACGCGTTCGCCGATGCCGTCGCCAGCGCTGTCGAACGCCTCGCCCGGAAGGGAGCCACCGCATGATCGCCTCCGTCGACCCGCACACCGGACAGGAGGTCGCCCGCTTTCCCGCGCTGGCGCCGGCCGAGGTCGACGCGGCGCTCACCGCCGCCGTACGCGCGCAGGCGCAGTGGCGGCAGCGGGGGCTCGCGGCCCGGCTCGCCCTGCTGCGAGACCTCGCCGCCGTGCTCCGCGCCGGGAAGCGGCGGTACGCGCGGCTCATCACCGCGGAGATGGGCAAGCCGCTCGGGCAGGCCGAGGCGGAGATCGAGAAGTGCGCGCTCACCTGCGAGCACTACGCCGCGCACGCCCCGTCGTACCTGGCGGACGAGACCGTCGACACCCCAGGCCGGCACAGTTCCGTGGTCTACGACCCACTCGGGGTGATCCTCGCGGTCATGCCGTGGAACTTCCCGTTCTGGCAGTTCTTCCGCTTCGCCGTACCCGCGCTCGCGGCCGGCAACGGCGCGCTGCTCAAGCCGGCCGAGAACGTTCCCCGGTGCGCGCTCGCCATCGAGGAGGTCTGGCGCGACGCGGGCGGCCCGGACGGCCTGGTCCGCAGCCTGCTCGTCGAGGTGGAGCAGGTCGCCGGGATCGTCGCCGACGACCGGGTGGCCGCGGTCACCATGACCGGCTCGACCCGGGTTGGCGGCCTGCTGGCGGCGCAGGCCGGCGCGGCGTTGAAGAAGCAGGTGCTCGAACTGGGCGGCTCCGACCCGTTCATCGTGCTGGCCGACGCGGACGTCCCGGCCGCGGCTGCCGCGGCGGTCGACTCGCGCTTCCTCAACACCGGGCAGAGCTGCGTCAACGCCAAGCGCTTCATCGTGGCGGACCGCGTCGCCGAGGACTTCGTGGCCGCGGTTTCGGAGCGCATCCGTGACCTGCGGGTGGGCGACCCGACGGAACCGGGCGTCACCGTCGGGCCGTTGGCCCGGGCGGACCTGCGCGACCAGCTGCACGACCAGGTGCGGCGTACGGTCGCCGAGGGGGCGACGCTGGTGCTGGGCGGTGCGCCGGTCGACGGGCCCGGCTTCCACTACCAGCCCACCCTGATCGACCACGTCACCCCGGCCATGACGGCATTCCGGGAGGAGACGTTCGGCCCGGTGGCCGCGGTGGTCCGAGTGGCCGACACGGAGGAGGCGATCCGGCTGGCCAACCAGAGCGAGTACGGTCTCGGCGCCGCGCTGTGGACGGCCGACGTGGCCCGCGCGCAGCGGTTGGCCCGCCGGATCGACGCCGGCGCGGTCTTCGTCAACGCGATGGTGGCCTCGGAGCCGAGCCTGCCCTTCGGTGGCATCAAGAAGTCCGGGTACGGCCGCGAGCTGGGGCGACACGGCATCCTCGAATTCGTCAACGCGAAGACGGTCTCCGTCGCCCCGGCGCCGGCGGTGGTCCCGGAGCCCGGTCAACGGACCACGGTGGAACCGGCCTTTCCGCCGGTGGTGCTGCGTCCGGCGCAGCTGCCGCCCCGCGAGCGCGGCGGCGGTGCCCGTACCGTCCAGCTCGTCACCCGCCGTCGCGGCGCCGACAGCTTCCTCAACGGCATCACGACGTTCGCACCGGGCGGAGCGATCCCCCTGCACGTCCACAACTGTGCCGAGAGCGTGGTCGTGCTGGCCGGACAGGCGATCGTCGAGATCGACGGGGTCGAGGACGAGCTGGGCCCGGAGGACACCACCTACGTGCCCGCGGGTGTCCCGCATCGCTTCCGCAACGCCTCGGCCACCGAACCGATGCGGATCCTCTGGACGTACGCCTCGGTGGAGGCCACCCGCACCATCGTGGCGACCGGCATGACGACCCGGGTGGACGCCGAGTAGGCCGGGTCATCAGGTTGCGTTCGATGCCGCGCCCTATGCTCTGGTGAACGCTGCCAGAGGAGGAGACGGAGCGCGGATGGCGCCGACACCGCTCACCCAGCAGGTCGCGGCGCGGATCCTCGACCACATCCGGGCCAGCGCGATGCCGCGCGGTGCCCGGTTGGTGGAGCGGACCTTGGCCGAGCAGCTGCGGGTGTCCCGGTCGCCGGTGCGCGAGGCGTTACGCCTGCTGGCCGCCGGAGGACTTGTCGAGGCGGCCGAGCGGGGCGGGTACGCCGTGCTGCGGACCGGGGTCGAGCTGCACGGGCCGGCGACCGCCGAGGACGTGGCGGACGACGACCGCGTCTATTTCCGGCTCGCGGAGGATCGACTCAACGGCGTCCTGCCCGACCGGGTCACCGAGAGCGCGCTGGCCCGGGGATACCGGCTCACCGAGCGGCAGCTGCTGCGCGTCCTGCACCGGATCGAGGCGGAGGGCTGGATCGAACGGCGGCCCGGTTACGGCTGGGAGTTCCGGCCGATGCTCACGTCGTTGGACGCCTACCGGGACAGTTACCGCTTCCGCTTGGCGATCGAGCCGGTGGCGATCCTCGAACCGGGGTTCGTGCTGGACCGGGCGGCCGTGCAGGAGGCCCGGGAGCGGCAGCAGCGACTGGTCGACGGGGAGATCTGGACGGTCTCCAAGGCCACCCTCTTCGATCTCAACAGCCACTTCCACCAGACCGTGTTGGCCTGCAGCCGCAACGTCTTCTTCACCGAGGGTCTGAAGCGGGTCGACACGGTGCGCCGGCTGATGGAGTACCGGCAGACGCTCGCCCGCGATCGGGCGCTGGTCCGCTGCCGTGAGCATGTGGCGATAGCCGACCTGCTGCTCGCGGGCGACCGCCAGGCGGCGGCAGCGGCGCTACGCCGTCACCTCTCCACCGTCGGGCCGGAGAAGCTCATCGCCGGCGGCAACGCACCCTCCTGATCGGATCGGCGCGGCAGGTCGATCGGTGCCGGGCCGATGAGGCGTGTCGACGTCTTGTAGCAATTACCACGACTATTGACCGTGTCTGTAGTGACCCCTACGATACCCTGAGCGGCCGCCGTTAGGCAGCGGTCGATCGTCGATGAACCAACTGTCCGACCGCATCCGGTGAAGCACGGTGCGTCGGTGTCCGCGCAGCCGAGAGACAGGAGTTCGAGCATGTTCACCAGTGCGGTAGCCGGGTTGGCCGTGGCAACCTTCGCCGCCTCATTCGTCGAGTTCGTTGAGGCCCTGACGATCGTCCTGGCCATGGGGATGACCCGCAGCTGGAAATCCGCCTGGGTCGGTACCGTGACCGCCCTGCTCGCGCTGGTGGTCTTCACGGCCGCGGCGGGTTACGCGCTGGCCAACTGGCTGCCGGAGTCGGCGCTCCAGCTGGTCGTGGGCACCCTGTTGCTGATCTTCGGGTTGCAGTGGCTGCGTAAGGCGGTGCTGCGCTCTTCGGGCCGGAAGGCCCTGCACGACGAGGCCGAGGAGTTCCGGGAGCAGACCGAGGCGGCGCGCCGGGCCGGCCGGGAGAGCCGCTTCGGCCTCGACTGGTTCGCCTTCGTGGTGAGCTTCAAGGGGGTCTTCCTCGAGGGCGTCGAGGTGGTGTTCATCGTCATCACCTTCGGCCTCAACGCCAAGAACATGCCGGTGGCGATCATCGGTGCCGCCGCCGCCGGCATCGTCGTGTTGGTGATCGGGGCCGTCGCGCACGGGCCGCTGACCAGGGTGCCCGAGAACACCCTCAAGTACGGCGTCGGCCTGCTGTTGGCGAGCTTCGGCCTCTACTGGGCCGTGGAGGGCCTGGGCATCCTGACCGACGGTGGAAACAGCATCGAGTGGCCCGGTGGCGACTGGATGCTTCTCGTACTCATCGCGGCGTGGCTGCTGCTGTCCCGCGCCCTGATCAGCGCACTGCGCCGCCCGGCGCGGCCCGCCGTCACCGCGCCCGTCGCGCGTGCTACTGAGGAGGTCTGAATGGCATTCGTCCGCGGTTTCTTCGCCTTCTGGTACGACTTCATCATCGGCGACGACTGGAAAATTGCGCTCGCGGTCGTGCTGGCGCTCGGTGCCGGCGCCGTCGCGGTGCTCGCCGGGTACGCGGCCAGCGCCCTGCTCGCGCCTCTGGTGGCGCTCGCCGTGCTGGTGGCGTTCACGATCGCGCTCGTCGTCGACGTTCGCGCCAGCAGCTGACGCGTCCGGGGTGAGCCGGGGCGGTGCGGCACCGCCCCGGCCCGATGCCCCGTCGACACAGGCGTCCTTCAGGTTTTCCAGGCCATGAAGGGCGCCTTTGTCGTAGCGCCTTCCCGGTGTTCCGCCGACGTGCCGCGTCAGCCAAGAGGATCGGCGAGGTTGTCCGACCCCGAAACACAAAGTATTGACGACAAGTATTGACGCTGTCTGTAGCGGTTACTACGGTCTTGCCATACCCGGTTGACCGGTCGAGGAGAGGAGCCGGCGATGCCAGGGACAGTAAGCCCCGTCATCGGCCTCCGTCCTTCGAACGGGCCGGCCGGCGAACATCGGGCAACACTTCTCAGCCGCACGGGGACGTACCGGAACGCAGCAGGCCCGACCAGCGAGGCACCTGGCACAGGTTCGGTACAGAGCTGCATCACGACGGGGCCGCTACCCGTCCGCGCGCGTCGCGAACCGACGCGCTGGTTCACCACCCACCCGGGAGCGACGGCGGACCCCGGTAGTTCGGAGCCGCCGCCATCCTCCTCCCTGGCTCGACCATGAGACGAGGAACGATGAGAACGAAATACGGCCTGGCACTGATCGCGACGACAGTCCTGGCGGGCGTAGCGCTCGCCGGCTGCACCACCGGCGACGGCACCGGCTCCACCTCCGCCGTCGGCCAGACGGCCAAGGTGGACGCCAGCAGCAACGCCGGCGCCTGCGGCCAGGAGACCCGCAGCATCACCCACGAGCTCGGCACCACCGAGATCAAGGGGGAGCCGCAGCGGGTGGTGGCGCTGGAGTTCTCCTTCGTCGACGCACTCGCGTCGATCGGCGTGAAGCCGGTTGGCGTGGCGGACGACAACGACCAGAAGCGCATCCTGCCCCAGGTGCTCGACCAGATCGCCGGGTACACGTCGGTCGGCCTTCGCCAGTCCCCGAACCTGCAGCAGATCAGCGCGCTGAAGCCCGACCTGATCATCGCGGACACCGAGCGGCACAAGGCGATCTACGACCAGCTGAAGGGCATCGCGCCGACGATCGCCTTCGACAGCCTGAACGCGAGTTACCAGGAGAACCTGAACAGCGCGGTCGCCATCTCCCAGGCCCTCAACCGGTGTGCGGCGATGGACGAGCGGCTGCGCAAGCACCGCGACACGATGGCCGCGTTCAAGGCCAAGATCCCCGCGGGGGAGAAGACCAAATACATGTTCGGCATCGCCTCGGAGAAGACGTTCGCGGTCTACACCGGCGACGCGTACGCCACGAGCGTGCTCAGGGAGCTGGGGCTGGAGAGCGTACCCCCGACCGAGGGCCAGAACACCCGGGTCGAGCTGAGCCTGGAGACGTTCGTCGCCACCGACCCGCCGGTGCTCTTCGTGGCGAAGTCCGCCGACAAGACGCTGTTCGACCAGTGGCAGACGAGCCCGCTCATCCGTCAGGTGACGGCGGTCAAGGAGCACCGGGTGTATCCGGTCACGCAGGCCGTCTGGTCCCGCTGGCGGGGCATCATCTGCGCCGAGCTGATCGCGCAGGACGTCATCACGAAGCTGTACGGCGGCTGACATGGCGACCGCGACGGTGGTCGCGCCCTCGGCGTCCGACAATGTCGAGCGGCAGACCCGTTTCCGGCACTGGCGGACGCCGCTGGTCAGCGCCGTGATCGTGGTGCTGCTCGGGCTCGGCCTCCTGTGGAGCATCGCCCTGGGCAACGTGGCGATCTCCATCGGCACGATCCTCGCCGCGCTGCTGCACCCGGGCAGCAGCGGGGTCCAGGAACTCGTCGTACGGACCATCCGGCTGCCGCGGGCGCTGCTGTCCGCGGTGGTCGGGGCGAACATGGGCGTTTCCGGCGTGCTCATGCAGACCATCACCGGCAACCCCTTGGCGGCGCCGGAGATCCTCGGCGTCAGCGCCGGGGCGGCGGTGGTGGTGGTAGGCGCGCTCACCTTCGTACCCGGGCTGGTCGGCGCGCCGGTCGTGCCGCTCGCCTTCGCCGGGGGCGCGGCGGCCGGCCTCCTGGTTCTCACCCTGGCCGGTCGTGGCCAGGGCAGAGTCGGCACCGTCCGGCTCGCCCTCGCCGGGTTCACCATCGCCTCGCTGCTGCTGTCGGTGACGCAGGGTCTGATCATCTTCAACGACAACGACACCAAGAACGTCTTCTTCTGGCTCGTCGGCGGAGTGAATTTCGCCCAGTGGTCGGACGTGACGACGGCGTTGCCGTGGGCGGCCGCCGGGCTGGTCGGGGCGCTGGCCCTGGCCCGTTCGCTGGACATGCTCGCCCTAGGCGAGGACATCGCGCGGGGGCTCGGCCTGCGGGTGCAGCGAACGCGGCTGTTCGGTGGGATAGTGATCATCGGGCTGGTCGCCGGCTCGGTGGCCGTGGCCGGGCCGATCACCTTCGTCGGCCTCGTCGTCCCGCACATCATCCGTCGGCTCGTCGGTAACCGCCACCGCGTCGTCCTACCGCTGTCCGCGCTGGGCGGCGCGACGCTGCTGGTCTACGCGGACATCGCGTCGCGGTTCGTCAACCCGCCGTTCGAGGTGCCGGCCGGCGTGGTCACGGCCCTCATCGGCGCCCCGTTCTTCATCGTGCTGGCCCGCCGGCAAAGGACTGTGGCATGACGTCTCACACCATGACCCGGCCGGTGACCGCGCCGGCCACCGCCGGACGCAACCGCCGCCAGTGGACCGTCGGCGTGTCGGCCACGGTGGTGGCGGCGCTGGGCAGCGTCCTCACCATCGGCGCCGGCGTCCCCGGAGTCGGCTGGCTCGACGGCTTCACCGCGCTGCTCGGACGGCTCGATCCGGACAAGACGCGGCTCCTGGAGCAGTTCATCCTGCCCCGGGTCCTGCTGTGCTGGCTGGTCGGCATCGCGCTCGCGGTCTCCGGGGGAGTGCTGCAGGGCGTGGTGCGGAATCCCCTCGCGGCGCCCGACATCATCGGAGTCACCAAGGGTGCCGGGCTGACTGCGATGCTCACGCTGCTGCTCTGGCCGACCGCTCCGGTCATCGCACTGCCGGTCGCCGCCTTCTGCGGCGGGATCGGCGCGGCGGTCGTCGTCTACCTCTTCGCCTACCGCCGCGGTGCGTCGCCGGCCCGCATCGCGCTGGTGGGCATCGCGGTGAGCGCCCTCTGCGAGGGAGGCATCCGGTACCTGCTGGTCCGCAATCCGCTCGACGTGAATGCCGCGATGAGCTGGCTGACCGGCAGCATGTTCGGCCGCACCATGACCCACGTCGGGCAGTTCCTGCCGTGGGTGCTGGTGCTCGTACCGCTGGTGCTGTATTACTCGCGCCGGCTCGACACCCTCGGGCTCGGCGACGACCTCGCCATCGGCCTGGGCGAGCCGGCGGAGCGGACGCGGCGCATCACCCTGCTCCTCGCGGTAGGGCTGGCCAGCGCGGCCGTCGCCGTCGCCGGCACGGTCGGCTTCGTCGGCCTGATCGCGCCGCACATGGCCCGCCGGCTCGTCGGCGGACGTCATCTCGCCCTGCTGCCCACATCCGCCGCCCTCGGCTCGCTGCTCATGGTCCTTGCCGATGCGGTGGGTCGCGGCGCCGTGCCGCCGTTGGAGATCCCTGTCGGGCTGATCACCGCGCTCGTCGGCGGCCCGTACTTCCTGTATCTGCTCACCAAGACCGGCAAGTAGGAGGTCGACGTGCGACTGCATACCGAGGCCATTCAACTCGCGTACGACAATCTCGTGATCGCCACAGATCTGTCGCTCGCCATTCCGGACGGCAAGGTGAGCGTGCTCATCGGCCCTAACGGTTGTGGCAAGTCGACCGCGCTGCGCGCCCTGTCCCGCCTGCTCAAGCCACGCCAGGGAAGCGTCGTGCTCGACGGCCGGACGATCCACGCCTACTCCACCAAGGAGGTCGCCCGGCGGCTCGCCGTGCTGCCACAGGTACTCGTCGCTCCCGAGGCGATCACCGTGGAGGACCTCATCTGGTTCGGCCGACACCCGCACCGACGCTCGCTGTCGGTCCCGTCGAGCGACGACAAGGACATGGTCGACTGGGCCATCGAGGTGACCGGCCTGGCGGGGCTGCGACGCAAGTCCGTCGACCAGCTGTCCGGCGGCCAACGCCAACGCGCCTGGATCGCGCTCTGCCTCGCCCAGGGCACCGAACTGATCCTGCTGGACGAGCCGACCACGTTCCTGGACGTCGCATACCAGCTGGAAGTGCTCGACCTGCTCCACGAGCTCAACATCGAGCAGGGCAAGACGGTGGCGATGGTGCTGCACGACTTCAACATGGCGGCGGAGTACGCCGACCACATCTTCGTGATGAAGGAGGGTTCACTGGTCACCGAGGGGTCACCGGCCGAGGTGCTCACCCCGGCCCTGCTTCACCAGGTCTTCGGCATCGAGGCCCGGGTGCACAGCCACCCGGTCAGCGGCAAGCCGCTCTGCATCCCGATCAAGGGTCGCGCCCGGTCCACGCCCGACGGCTCCGCCACACCGGTGCCGGCGCGCTCCCGAGCGGTGATCGGGTGAGCGCTGGCCGGGACAGCTTCGCGACCGCCGGCACCCTCACCGTCGGCGACGCCGTCTACTCCGTCCACCGCATCGCTGACGTCGCCCCGCCCCGGTTGCCCTACAGCATCCGGATCCTGCTGGAGAACCTGCTGCGTCACGAGGACGGCGAACGAGTCACCGGGGACCAGGTGCAGGCGCTGCTCGACTGGGGATCGGCCGGTTCCTTCGAGCGGGCTGTCGACATCACGCCGGCCCGGGCGTTCCTGCACGACACCAACGGGGTGCCCGCCGTGGCCGACCTGGCCGCCGTACGGGACGCGAGCGCCGCCCTCGGGCTCGACCCGGCCCGGGTCAATCCCGCGATCCCGGTCGAGCTGACCGTCGACCACTCGGTCATCGCCGACGTCTTCGGGCGCCCGGACGCGCTCACCCGCAACGTGGAGTTCGAATACGCCCGCAACGGCGAGCGGTACCGGTTCCTCAAGTGGGCGCAGTCCGCCTTCCGCAACTTCAGGTTGGTGCCGCCCGGCATGGGCATCATGCACCAGATCAACGCCGAGTACCTGGCCCGCGTGGTCATGGTCGAGGACGGCTGGGCGTACCCGGACCTGTGCCTGGGCACGGACTCGCACACCACGATGATCAACGGTCTGGGTGTGCTCGGCTGGGGTGTCGGCGGGATCGAGGCGGAGGCCGCGATGCTGGGCCAGTCGCTGTCGATGCTCGTGCCCCGGGTGATCGGCGT
Source organism: Micromonospora sp. NPDC023966 (assembly GCF_040639095.1). Classification (NCBI taxonomy): domain Bacteria; kingdom Bacillati; phylum Actinomycetota; class Actinomycetes; order Micromonosporales; family Micromonosporaceae; genus Micromonospora; species Micromonospora sp. NPDC023966. Next base: position 97,851 of record NZ_JBEZZJ010000016.1, read on the forward strand.
GCGGCTGCACGGCACACTGCCCGAGGGAGCGACGGCGACCGACCTGGTGCTGACGATCGTGGAGCGCCTGCGCCGGCACGGCGTCGTCGCCACGTTCGTCGAGTTCTTCGGACCGGGCGTGACGGAGCTGCCGATCGCCGATCGGCTCACCATCGCCAACATGAGCCCCGAGTTCGGTTCCACCTGCGCCTATTTCCCCATCGACGAGGAGACGTTGCGCTACCTGCGGTTCACCGGCCGCCCTCCGGAGCAGGTGGCGCTCGTCGAGGCGTACGCCAAGGAGCAGGGCCTGTGGCACGATCCGCAGGTTTCGCCCGACTACAGCGACCTGGTCGACCTGAGCCTGTCCGCGGTGGTGCCGTCCATCGCCGGGCCCCGTCGGCCGCAGGACCGTGTCCCGCTCGCGCATGCCCGCGTCGCCTTCCGGGAGGCGCTGGACTCCTCGGGCGGGGGCGCCGGCGCGGCATCGGACACGGGTGGTTCGGGCGGCGCGAGACCGGACGTGACGGGCCCGGTGGGTGGGGGTGAGTCGATCCGACCCGGCAGCGTCGCCATCGCGGCGATCACCTCGTGCACCAACACCTCCAACCCGGCGGTGATGGTGGCGGCCGGACTGCTGGCGCGCAACGCCGTGGAGCGCGGCCTGCGCAGCAAGCCCTGGGTGAAGACCAGCCTGTCACCCGGCTCCCGGGTGGTCACCGACTACTACGAGCGGGCCGGCCTGATGCCGTACCTGGCCGAGCTGGGCTTCCACCTCGCCGGGTACGGCTGCATGACCTGCATCGGCGGCTCCGGGCCACTGGTGCCGGAGGTGTCGTCGGCGGTCCGGAACCGGAACGTGGACGTGGTCGCCGTGCTCTCCGGAAACCGGAACTTCGACGGCCGCATCAATCCGGAGGTGCGGATGAACTACCTGGCCTCGCCGCCACTGGTCGTGGCATACGCGATCGCCGGGACCATGGACATCGACCTGACCACCGAGCCGCTCGGACTGGACCCGGCGGGCCGTCCGGTCCATCTGCGGGACATCTGGCCCGCGCCCCGTGAGGTGCGTGAGGTGATCGAGTCGACCCTGCGGCCGGAGATGTTCACCCGGGCGTACCGGGACGTCTTCGCCGGCGACGCGCGTTGGCGGGCGTTGCCGGCAGGTGCGGGGGAGAGGTTCGACTGGGAGCCGGACTCCACGTACCTGCGCCGGCCGCCCTATCTGGACGGGATGACCGACCGGCTGGAGCCGGTGACAGACATCCGCGACGCCCGCGTGCTCGTCAAGCTCGGCGACTCGGTGACCACCGATCACATTTCGCCGGCCGGCGCCATCCCGGCGCATACGCCGGCCGGGCGTTACCTGCGCGACCGCGGCGTCGGCCGGGGCGACCTCAACACGTACGCGTCCCGCCGGGGCAACCACGAGGTGATGATGCGTGGGACGTTCGCCAACGTGCGGCTGCGCAACCAGCTCCTGTCCGGTGTCGAGGGCGGCTACACCCGGGACCTCACCGCCGGACCCACCGCGTCGGCCGAGCCGGTGAGCATCTATGACGCTGCCATGACCTACCGGGCCGCCGGGATCCCGCAGCTGGTGCTGGCGGGCCGCGAGTACGGCACCGGGTCCTCCCGCGACTGGGCCGCCAAGGGTCCCGCGTTGCTGGGCGTACGGGCCGTGCTGGCCCGGTCGTTCGAGCGGATCCACCGGTCGAACCTGGTGGGCATGGGAATCCTGCCGCTCGAGTTCCTCAACGGCGACTCCGCCGAGTCGCTCGGCCTCACCGGTACGGAGGTGTTCCACATCACCGGGCTGGCCGGCGCCGACGCCGGGGCGTTTCCCGAGCGCGTCGACGTGCACGCCGGTGACCGTTCCTTCCCCGTGCGGGTACGCCTCGACACGCCACGGGAGGTGCTCCACTACCGGCACGGCGGGATCATGCCGTACCTGCTGCGCGAACTGGGCGCCAGCCACGGCGGGTCGTTGATCCACCGGTAGCCGGTCCATCAACCCAAGAGGCACCCGAATACCGAACCGGCCCCCGCTCCGTCGTGGCAGCGGGGGCCGGCTCGGTCGGGTGGTCAGGAGGCGGCGGACAGGGCACGGACGAGGGCGGGTACGGCCTCCTGCCAGGTCGCGACGATCCCGACGTCCGCGGCGTCGAACACCGGCGCGTCCGGATCCGGGTTGATCGCCAGGATGGTTCCCGACCCGGTGACGCCGGCCAGGTGGTGCGGGCGGCCGGAGAGTCCGATGGCGACGTAGAGCCGAGGCCGGACGCTGCGCCCGGTCGCCCCGATCTGCCGGCTGCGTGGCAGCACACCTGCGTCGGTCAGCTTGCGGGTGCCGGCCAGCTGCGCGTCGAGCACCTTCAGCAGTGGCCCGAGCGCGGCGTGGTCGGCGGCGGCGACGCCCCGACCGACACCCACCACCACCTCGGCGCGACTGAGCGCGGCCCAGTCGTCCAGCGTGCGGCGCGCCGTCTCGGCGACGTCGAGCGGACTCTCCGGTACACGCCACGGCCGTTCCACGGCGGACCGGTGAGCTCGCGGGCTGAGCAGCGGCAGCACGCCGGACCGTACCGTGACCACGGTCGGCGTCGTCCGGCTGACGATCTCCAGCAGACCCTGCCCGCTGAACCCGCACACCTGCGCGCGCACGGTCGAGCCGACCTGGCCGACGTCGATGGCGTCAGCGATGAGTCCGGCGCCGGTCGCCGCCGCGTACCGGCCGGCCACCTCCCGGCCCCAGGCCGTCGCGGGCACCAGCACTACGGCCGCGGACCCCAGGGTGGCGAGGCCGGCGGCGGTGGCGGCCGGACCCGGAGCGGAACCGGCCCAACGGCGCACGATGTCCGCCCCCTGTCCGGCGAGGAGGGTCGCGGACGGTCCGGGTCCGCACAGGGCGTGCACCTCACCGCCGATGCGCGCGCCGAGCCCGAGGAGTTCGGCAAGGCTGTCGTGGTACGGGTCGGACAGCACGTGGACGATCGGCCCGGCGGCGCCACGCGACGAGACCACGCGGGTGGCCGCACTCGGACCGGCCCGCAGGGCACCCGCGTCGCCCAGCAGCGCGACAGCGGCGGCGGCCTGTTCCTCAACCGGGCCGCGGAGCACCTTGCGCCAGCGGGTCGGGGTGACCAGCCGGACCGGACCCACCGAGGTCGGACTCGCGGCCGCGGGTAGGGCTCCCGGCAGAGCGGACAGGTCCCGGGTCGTCACCGCGGTGGGCGGGTAGCCGGGCGCCTTGGCCGGGTCGCAGAGCCGCTCGGCGACGGCGATCACGACGGGGGGCCGGACCCGTACCTCGACGAGCTGGTGGTCCTGCTCACAGCCCGCCTCGAACCCGTCCCCGGTCATCCGGAGGGTGCGGGCCGCGCCGGTGAACGGCCAACCCAGTAGGCCGGCGACCAGTTGGCCGAGCTGCCCGGTCTCGGCGTCCACCGAACTGTGTCCGACGAGTACCACGTCGAACGGCCCCTCGGCACGCAGCGCAGCGGTCAACGCGGCAGCGGTGACCTGCAGATCCGCCCCGGCGAGGGCCGGATCGCTGACCAGTACCCCGTGGTCGGCGCCCCAGGCGATCGCCTCGGCGAGCACCTCGCCCGCCGCCGGTGGGCCCATGGTCAGGACCGTGCAGCTGCCGCCGGTCTCCCGGGCCAGGATCACGCCCTGGGCGATAGCCCGTCGGCAGAACGGGTTGATCTCCGCCGGTCCGTCCCGCCGGACCCGGCCGTCATCCGTCATCGCCACGATGCCGCCTGCGGGAACCTGCTTGGCCAGGACGGCGATGCGCAGGCCGCGGATCATGCGAGGTTGGCGCCGATGAGGTGACCGATCCCGTACGTGACGGCGGCGGCCGCGGCGGCGAGCCCCAGCTGTCGCAGCCCGCCGAACCACGCGGGCACTTCCGTCATCCTGGCGACACCGGCCCCGGCCAGGAACAGGGCGACGCCGGTGAACGCCAGGGCCGCGGCGAGGTTTCCGAAGCCGAGCAGGAACGGCAGCATCGGCACCAGCGCTCCGAGCGAGAACGCGGCGAACGACGATCCGGCGGCCACCCACGGCGACGGCAGATCGTCCGGGTCCACCCCCATCTCCTCCCGCACGTGGACGCGCCACACCTGCCGGGGGTCACCGGACAACTGGTCGGCTACCTGCCGTGCCAGGGTCTCGTCGAGCCCTCGGGCGACGTAGATGGCGGCCAGTTCGGCGCGCTCCTCGTCCGGGTGCAGTTCGAGTTCCCGGCGCTCGCGCGCGATCTCGGCCCTGGTGAGCTCGGTCTGCGACGCGACGGACGTGTATTCGCCGCTGGCCATGGAGCAGGCGCCGGCGACCAGGCCGGCGAATCCGGTGAGGACGATCGTCCGGGTGGAGCCGCCGCCGCCGGCCACGCCGGCGATCAGGGCCGCGTTGGAAACCAGGCCGTCCATGATTCCGAACACGGCCGGCCGCAGCCAGCCTCCCGTCACGTCCCGGTGGTGCTGGTGGAATTCGACGCTCGCGACTGTCATCTCGCCCCCTGTGCTGTAGTGGAGACTACGTTAGTGGCGAGATGCTGTGGTGTCTACGACGGCTTGCCCTGACCATCGTCACGCCAAGGTCTTGGGTATCCATCGATTTCGGCGCAGACTCGATGATCCCGGTCATTGCCTGTCCATCCCGCCAAGCCGTCCAGGCTCGGCGCCGGGCCAGACCCGTTACACCCTTACTCGAACAGTCCGCCGCTCGGCACGAACAGGTGGTTACGAACGGACGCCGAAGGGGCCCAGGAGTCCGCCGTCGATCCGCTGGGACTCCAGCAGTGCGTAGGCGTTGTCGACGGTGAAGACATCGGCGGCGGCCAGGATGCCGGTGTACTTGGCGACCACCGGCTCAGCCGCCTGGCGGGCGACGGCGTCGAGGTAGGTCTTGAAGATCGCCCACGAGTTGCCGCTCGGTCCGTACTTCTGGAAGTAGGGCGTGGGGTCCAGCGTCGCCGAGGCGTTGCGGACCGCTGCGTCGAGGTCGGCCATGTACTGCTTCTGGATGTCGCCGTCGGCACGGACACCGAGGCGTCCGAGGTGGCCGCCGACCAGGGTCTGCCACGGGTACTCCATCGCCACGTCGTGCGCCTTCACCCAGGCGGGAATGTCCTGGGAGACGGCGAGGTTCTTGAACGGCACCCATCCCGGGTAGAGCACGTCCACGACCATGAGAGTTCTCTGCGCGGGTGCGTAGACGAAGATGTTGTCGGGCGAGTGGTTCGGACCGTGGTGGGCGAGTTCCAGCCGCTCACCACCCACGTTCAGAACGTATCGGTGGTCGAACGTCTCCGTCGGCACCGGCCTGTTGGGGTCCCGGTCGAGGCGGAGCAGTCGGCGGGTCTCCGAATGCCCGATGCGCACCACGTCCTTGCCCAGGATGGCCGAGGCGCCGATGTGGTCGGCGTGCGAGTGCGAGTAGACCAGGTGCGTGACCTTGCTGGGCATCCCGTTCGTCTTGGTGACGTCGTCGATGGCCCGCAGCAGGTTGTGTCCGATCGTGGGCGGTGCGTCGACGAGCACGACGCCTTCCGGGGTGGTCAGGAACATCGCCTGGTAAAAGGCGTCGGTCACCCAGTAGAGATTTCCCCGGATCCGGCCGACGTAGTACCCGGCGGCGTTCAGCGCCGGCCCGATCGAGGCTGCGGGCACCGGCGCGTACTCCGGCAGCGTGTCCGCCGCGCTCGCGCTGCCGGGAACCGCCAGACCTCCGCTGAGGAGTCCCGTCGCCGCGGGCACAGCAGCAATCACCGCCCCTTTCAGTACGGTTCGCCGCGTGGTGGATTCGGAGCGTTTAGGCATGGTCGTCATGACACGTCCTTTCGGTAAGAGGGAGCACCGCCACCTTTTGGGGACGTGGCCTGGTCGGAGTACGGCGGGTCACGCTGCGACCACCGGCCGGACCGGGCCGGAGGCCTTGACCCGCAGGGTTGTCCGATTTCGGGTAAACCGGAAATCGGACAACCCACGGGCAATCGGCGCGGCTCGTCAGGCGTTGAGCTTGCTGGCGATGTTCACGACCCGCTCGGCCATGTGGTCGAGGGCGGCGAGTTGGGCGTCACCCAGGGGGGCGTCATTGCTTCCGCCGGTGACGTGCGAGACGCCGTACGGGTTGCCGTCGGTGAACTTCAGCGGGTCGGTGTAGCCGGGGGCGACGACCAGGCCGCCAAAGTGGTGGATCGTGTTGTAGAGCGCCAGGAGCGTTGATTCCTGGCCGCCGTGGGCGGTCATGGACGCGGTGAAGCCGGCGTACACCTTGTTGGCCAGCAGTCCCTGTGCCCACTGCGGACCGAGGGTGTCGATGAACTGCTTGAGCTGGCTGGCGACGTTGCCGTAGCGCGTGGGGGTGCCGAACAGCACCGCGTCGGCCCAGACGATGTCGTCGGCGTTCGCCTTCGGCTCGTTCTTCGTGGCGTCGAAGTGCTGGCTCCAGGCGGCGTTGGAGGCGATGGCCTCCTCGGGAGCAAGTTCCGCAACCTGACGCAGCCGCACCTCCGCGCCGGCCTTCGCGCCGGCCTCGGCGAGCCGCTTGGCCATGGCGTGGATGGTGCCGGTGGAGGAGTAGTAGATGACGGCGAGCTTGGCCTGTGCCATCGGAGGCATCCTTTCATCACGATAGTTGCCAGCGATAAATTTGCGCTGTCAACAATCATGATAGTAGCAACGGCCCCGAGGGGTCGCACCGCCCCGGGCTCGACAGCCCAGTCAGGGAACGCCTGGCGGGTCTGGCTGCGTGCTGACTCCGTCGACCCTCAGGGCGTCGAGTTTCGGCGATCGATCCAGTCGGTGATGAGCTGGCGTTCGGCGAAGAACCACCGATCGTCCTGCCGGACGAAGGTGTCGTAGTACCGGATCGACATGACCATCAGGCTGCGCTGTCCCTCCTCGGTCCAGAGGTGGTGCGCCAGGCAGTAGGTCTCTCCGGTGGCGCGGTCCCCGTCGATGGTGACCGTGCTCTGACCGTTGAAGTGGGTCGTCTTGTCGTAGTTCTGGAGCGCGCCGAAGGCCGCGGCCAGTTCGTCCCGACCGATCAGGACCTGCGTCGGCTCGGTCGTGTCGGGCTCGCCGCCGTACACGGCGACGCGGGCGTCGGCGGTGAAGAGTGCGGCCTGTCCCTGAGCGTCGCGGCGGTCCGCGAGGCGGGCGTAGGCGTCGACCAGTTCGCGGAGGGCTGCCCGGTCGGTGGCCTGCTCGGGGGAAGGGTTGGGGTTGCTCATGGTGGTTCCTCGTTCTTCGCGGGACGTGATCCCGTTCCGTATTGGCAACGACGATACTGGTCCAGACCGGTCTGAACCGGCCAACACTGATTACCTGCCACGGCGGTAGCCGCAGCCTGTGGCCCCTTGGTGTTTCGTGCCGGTACCCCGCGGGCCGGCCGGTGTTCGGTCGATCGGTCGGACTCAGCCGGTGGTGGTGAGGTCCATCGTGGCGGCCAGCTCGGTCACCACGTCCGTTACGCGGCGCAGCGCGGTCGAGGGGTTGTCGGCCAGCCAGATCATTTCGGTGGTGGCGAATTCCCCGGCCAACGGTACGAACACCACACCGGTACGGCGCAGGTTGTGCGCCGACCAGCCGAGCCGCGTGATCCCGACACCGGCCGCGACCAGGCCGAGCAGCCCTTGAACGCTGGCGTCCCGGGCGACGATGTCGGGGGTGAACCCGGCGGCGCGGAAGTTTTCCTCGAACGTCTGGTGCCAGGGTTCCCAGGAACTGCGCGGGGTCATGACCCACCGCTCGTCTGCCAGCTCGGACAGGGTCAGCTCGGTGCGGTCGGCGAGCGGATGCCCCTCGGGCAGGACGGCGCACACCTTTTCGGTGGCGATCGTCCGTGCCGCCAGGCCCGGGACCTGTGGCGGTCGGGTGAACGCGAGGTCGTACCGGCCGCTGAGCACGCCTTCGACCAGCGGGGCGATGGTGGTCTCCTCGGTGATCAGCTCAAGGCCGGGGAGGCGTTCCCGGGCGGCCCGGACCACCGGCGGCAGCAGGTGGTTCGTGGTGGTGGCCAGGAACGCTACGCGGAGCCGGCCCGTCTCGCCACGCACGGCCCGCTGGACCACGGCGACGGCCTCGTCGGCGCGGTCCAGCACTGCGCGTGCCTCGGGCAGGAACAGTGCGCCGGTTTCGGTGAGTCTGGTACCCCGGCTGTCCCGGTCGAACAGTTTCGCGCGGAGGATCCGTTCCAGCGCGTTGATCTGCTGGGAGAGCGACTGTTGCGTGATCATCAGCCGGTTGGCGGCCCGGGTGAAGCTCGACTCCTCGGCAACGGCGACGAAGTACCGGAGCTGCCGAAGATCGGGGGTCACAGGCCGAGACTACCGCCGTGGCAGGTAACCGGTGTTGGTCGCGCCAGATGCCCGCCAGCAGCATTGTTCCTGTTCACGACGACACGTAACGGGAGCCGAAAGATGCAGGACAACACGCAGGGCCGGGTCTGGTTGATCACCGGCTGTTCCTCCGGCTTCGGCCGGGAACTGGCGCTGGCGGCGGTGGCCGCCGGCGACCGGGTAATGGCCACTGCTCGCCGGCCGGAGGCCCTGGCCGACCTGGCGGAGCAGGACGGGATCGGCACGACGGCGCTGGACGTCACCGATCCGGTCTCGATTGACGCCGCGGTACAGGCCACGCTGGCTGCCTACGGCCGGATCGACGTCCTGGTCAACAACGCCGGTTCGTTGGTCCTCGGCGCGGTGGAGGAGGTCACCATGGCGGAACTGCGCCAGCAGATGGAGGTGGTCTTCTTTGGCGCGGCCGAGGTCACCAAGGCGGTCCTGCCGCTGATGCGCGAGCAGGGCAGCGGGACCATCGTGCAGATGAGCTCGCTGGGTGGACAGAAGACGTACCCGGGATTCGGGGCCTACCACGCCGCCAAGTGGGCCCTCGAAGGGCTGTCCGAGACGCTGGCGACGGAGCTGGCGCCGCTGGGCGTACGGGTGCTGATCGTGGAACCGGGCGCGTTCCGTACCGAGTTCAACAACAACAAGTACGTCACCGAGCAGACGGCGGCGTACCAGGACACGGCCGGGGCGACCCGCCGCTTGACCCACGAGTTGTCGGGCGTGGAGCCGAACGACCCGGTGAAGGGTGCGGCGGCGATCCTGAAGGTGCTGGACAGTGACCGCCTGCCGTTGCGGCTCCTGCTCGGTGGTGACGCGGTGGACGGGCTGCGCGAGCACCACGAGGCACTGCTGGCCGAGGTGGCGGCCTGGGAAGAGATCAGCCGCTCGACGGCGATCGCCTGACATCTTCGTCTTGTGAGCGAGTCGTCGGGGGAGTAGCAGAGGCCGGCTCGGGAGCCGGCGGCGATATCGCCTCGGGTCAACTCCTCAGGAACGCGAGCAGATCGTTGTTGACCTGGTCCTGGAGCGTGGACGTGATGCCGTGCGGCGCGCCCGGGTAGTAGATGTCCTTCGCGTTCGCGATGAGCTGGGCGGTCTTCTTCGCCGAGTCCTTGACCGGGACGATCTGGTCGTCCTCGCCGTGCATCACCAGCGTGGGGATGTCGAACTTGGCGAGATCGTCGCGGAAGTCCGTCTCGGAGAAGGCCTTGATGCTCTCGTACGCGTTCAACAGGCCGGCCTGCATGCTCCACAGCCAGAACTGGTCGAGGATCCCCTTCGAGACCCTCGCCCCCTGCCGGTTGGCACCGTAGAACATCTGCGCCAGGTCCTGGTAGAACTGCGATCGGTCCTTCATCAGGTTGGCGCGCATCTCGTCGAAGACGGCGATGGGCAGGCCCTCGGGGTTGTCCGGCGTCTGCACCATGATCGGCGGCACGGCGGAGATGAGAACGGCTTTGGCGACCCGTCCCGTTCCGTGGCGGCCGATGTAGCGCGCCACCTCTCCACCGCCGGTCGAGTGCCCGATCAGTGTGGCGTCGGTGAGGTCGAGGGCCTCGATGACCGCCGCGAGGTCGTCGGCGTAGCCGTTCATGTCGTTGCCGCTGGAGGCCTGGCTCGACCGGCCGTGACCACGGCGGTCGTGCGCGACGACCCGGAAACCGTTCTGCACCAGGAAGAGCATCTGCCCGTCCCACGCATCCGCGTTCAGCGGCCAGCCGTGGGAGAAGGTGACAGCCGGGCCGGCACCCCAGTCCTTGTAATAGATCTCGGTGCCGTCCTTGGCGTTGATGTAGCTCATGCCGGTGTCCTTCCGACTCGTTACGGGCGGCGTGCCGGCCGGGGCCGGTGCCGCGGAACCGACGAGATGTTGCGAGAGGGCGCAGCAGCAGCGTGCGCCCGCAATGCCGGTTTTACCCGATGTTAGAGGTCAGTGCGTGAACCACGCGGCCGGTCGGGTGAACGTGAGGATGACCCACGAGCAGGGCAAGCGATCTTGCTGCGCGCCGGCGCCGGGCCCGCCGCCAGGTTCCGGTCTCGGAGGGCTTGGCTGAGGCCCGCGGGCTCCCGGGCGCCCCCAACGGGTACGGGCCGGCCCCCGCCGAAGCGTTGGCCGGCCCGTACTCTCGGGCTCAGCAGCCGGCTGGCTGCAGGACGACCTCGGTGTTGACCGTGCCACCGGACCGCACCTTGACCGTCCTCGTCAGACTGTTGAATCCGTCCTTCGAGAAGACCAGCGTGATCGGGCTGTCCCGCTGGTCGGCCCAGACCGACCAGTGGCCGGCGTCGTCGGTCCACAAGGTGGTAGTGGAGTGTTTCGTCCGGAGCGTGACGGTGGCGCGCGACAGCGGCGCGGCCGGACCGGTGCACCCTGCCCCGCTGACCGTGCCGCTCAGCCGGCCCCAACTCTTCGGCGGATCGACGTGCATCGTGACCTGTAGTGGTGCGGGCTGCGCGGGGCCGTCGACCCGGACCGCCAGCGCGGCCGTGTAGTCCCCCGGCTGGTCCACGGTTGACGCGTCGCCGGCGTCCAGCGTGAGCGTCACGGTCCTGCTCTTTCCAGCGTCAAGAGTAAAGGCGCTGCTGCTCGCGGAGAGCCACGGCACGTCGCCGGACGGCCCGCAGATGTCGTATCCCGGCAGTTCCTGGGTGCTCGCCGTGGCCTCGAAATGTTGCCGTGCCCCGCCGACCCGGTAGATGCCACACGCGGCAGCGCCGCGGTAGAACGGCGCGGGCGCGTTCGGCAGGGCGTGCCAGCCGGCCGCCACCGGGTCGTACGCGTGCCCCTCGTTGGTGATGGCCGACGTCGGGCCCGTGCCACCGGCAACGCCGCCGCTCATCAACAGCTGCCCGTTGGCGACCGTCGACGCCGCGCCCCACCAACCGGTCGGCAGGTCCGCGACGCGACTCCACGCGTCCGTGCGCGGCTCGTACGAGTAGGCGGCGGCCGACCCGTCGCCGGTTTCGAGGTCGAGACCCCCGGCGCAGACGACCCGTCCGGCCAGTCCGCCGCAGGACATGAACGCCTCCCTCGCCGGGTAGTCCGCCCGCTGGCTCCACCGGTCGCGTACCGGGTCGTAGGCGAAGACGGTGGTGGTGGCGGGCAGGCAGTCGCCCACGGTGCAACCGGACACGACGTACAGCAGGCCGTCGAGTACGGCACTGCCGGCCGCGGCGCGCGGTGCGGGCAGCGGCGCGCCGCGCGTCCACACGCCTGTCGCCGGGTCGTAGATCTGCACCTCGGTGACCGCGTCCAGCGGGCCCCAGCCGCCGACGACGACGAGCCAGCCGGAGAGGAACGCCGCCGCCGGTCGCTGCACGGGCACCGGCAGCTTCGGCAGTGCCGACCACAGCAGCCGGACCGGGTCGTAGACGTACCCCCTCGCCGTGGGCCCGTACCCGTCGGGCGTGCCACCGACGACGTAGACCTTGCCGTCGTCGCCGCGGGCCATGGCGTGGTCCATGATCGGGCCGCCCGGGTAGTCGGCCAGCGGCGTCCAGGCCGGAGCGTCCGACGCCGCCGAGGCGGTCGTCGGGGAGGTGACGGTCGGCAAGGCGGCTGCCCACTGCCCGGCCGGGGCGCGCCGGCCGCCGGCGGCGCCGCCGCCGGGGACACGGCGCGCGGGAACCGCCGCGGCGGCGGCCGGTCCGCCGGCCGGGCTGAAGCCGCCGGGCTGTTCCACGAGGGAGACGTGCGCCGGCGCTGACCCGGAGTTCGTGACGGTGAACGTCGCCTGCGCGCTCTTGCCGAGCCGCACGCTACGCGTCACGGTCGCGGGGCTGATGGTCAGCGCTGCGGCGGCCAGCGAGAAGTCGGCCCTGGTGACGGCGTCGGCTGCGACGTGCACCGATCGGGTGAGGCTGATCCGGTTGCGCGCCGACGCGGTGAATCCCTGGTCACCGTCGCCGGGCGCGAACAGGGCGAAGTAGCCGTCGCCGATGCTGTCGTCGTCGGGCGTGGCCACCGACCTGGTCTGCGCGTCCGGGTGGGCGAGCGCTGTGACGGTGGCCCCGTCGACGCCGTCGCCGGTGTTCGCGTCGAGGACTCGTCCGGCGACGATCCCGCCGGCCACCGGGTCACAGGTGCGCTCGCCGACGTACACGTCGTCGAGTTCCCAGTAGCGGGCGAACTGCCCCTCGTAGTGGAACCGCACCAGCACCCCGCGGTGGTGGGCGGCCTGCGGGATCGGCAGGGCCAGCGGCCCGTTGATGATGGCCAGCCCGTCCTGCTTCCAGATCGTCGACCAGGTGGCGCCGCCGTCGATGGAGAAGCCCACGTCGGCCGACTGCGTCGGCAGGTACCCGACGAAGCGGGTGCGCAGCCCGACGACGGGATGGTCGACGCCGGTCAGGTCGACCGGCGGTGTGGTGAGGGTGGTGTCCTTGCGGTCCTGGAACTGGGTGTCGATGAGGGCGAAGTTCCCGCTGCCCGTCGTCTCGTTGGTGCGCGGGATCACCCGGCCCCGGTCGAACTCCCATCCGCCGTCTTCGGTCGCGTCGTCGACCCGCCAGCCGGCCGGCACGCCGGTGGAGTCGAACGGCTCGGCGGGCAGCCCGGCGTAGTTGTGGTGGTAGCCGGCGGTCGCGCAGGTCTCGTCGTCCACGGGCACCGCGAGGTCCCGGCCGACGTCGGCGGCGTCGACGGTGACCTGCGCGTCGGCGGTGCGGTATCCGGCCGCCTCGGCCTGCACGCGCAGGGTCAGGGCGGACTGTACCGGCACCCGCATGTGGTAGCGGCCAGTGAACGGATCGGTGCGCACGGCCGGCAACGGCGTCCCGGGTGCGGACACCGTGGCGTACAGCGGCCAGCCGTGCCCGGAACCGTCGGTCACCGTGCCGGACAGCGTGACCAGCGGCTGTGCCTGCAGCGACACATCCACCGTGGACGTCTGCCCGTCGGTGACGTCAGCGGTACGGGTCGCGGCGGCGTAGCCGAACGCGGCGACCGCCACGGTGAACGTGCCGACGGGTTCGGTGACGTCGAACCGCCCGGCGGCGTCGGTGGTGGCGGTGACGGCGTGACCACCGCCGCTCACCGTGACGGTGGCGTTCGCGACCGGCCCGTGGCTGGTCGCGTCGGTCACGGTGCCGGCGACATGACCGTGGGGGCCGGGTGCCCTGAAGGCGGAGACACCGTTCGGGGTGCCGAGGCCCGTCGGGCCGTCGAATCCCTCGCCGGCGGTGCAGAGGTACGTCGCCGGCTGGTCGCAGGTGCCGTTCCGGCCCACCGTGATGTCGTTGAGTCCGCCGGCCGACGCCGCGTAGGGGTACCAGTTCGATGCGTCGCCGGCCGGCACCTGGCCGGCGAGGGCGTACACGCCGGCGATGATCGGGGCCGCCAGGCTCGTGCCGCCGTACTGCGCCCAGCCGTAACCGCCGAAGGTCTGGTAGACGGCCAGACCGTTGAGCGGGTCGGCGAGGGCGGACACGTCGGCGACGGTGCGGCCGTGGCATCCGGGGTCGGCCTGGAAGAACGGCTTCGGTTCCACCGCGGAACATCCGCTGCCGGGTGCGCCGGCGTAGTTGTCCCACACCTGCTCGGTCCAGCCGCGGCCCGTGGTGTCGTCACGGGTGAGCGACGTGCCGCCGACGGCCGTCACGTGCGGCGACGAGGCGGGATAGGACATGCCGTACCCGTAGTCGCCGGAGGACGCGACGATCGCCACCCCGGGGTGCCGGTAGTGCTTCTCGTTGGCGGAGATCATGTCGGCGTCCTCAGGACCGCCGTAGGAGATCGACACCACCTGCGCGCCACTGGCGACGGCCCGGTCGACGGCCTGGCCCAGGTCGTCAGCCGAGTTGCTGTCGGCCTCGACCAACAGGATGTGGCAGCGTGGGCACACCGCCGACACGGCGTCGAGGTCGAGTGAGATCTCCCCGGCCCACGATTCGTCCGGTACGGGGTAGTCGTGGCCGCCCCGCTGGTCGATCTTCGTGAAGCAGCCGTTGTCGGTGGTGCACGGGGGCAGGCCCCAGTGCTCCCGATAGACCGCGAGGTCGGCCTCGGCTGTCGGGCCGTCGAAGGCGTCCACGATCGCGACAGTGATGCCGTCACCCGCCACGGCGGGCAGGCGGTACGCCGAGGCGAGGTCGGCGGGCCCGTACCCGTAGACCGTCTCGGCGGGGCTGGCCTGCCTGGACGTCGTCGACGGCGACGGTTGCGCCGAGGCCGTCGGCGGGGTACGGCGGATCGAATGACACTGTGCGTACCCCGCTCGCACGGGCCCGGTGCACAGCCGCTCGGTCCTCCACTCGCCGGAGCCGCCAGGGCCCGTCGCGGTGGTGGCGAAACCTGTGGATGCCGTGGTCACCGGAGCCGCCTGGGCCACGCCCACGGCACCGGTAAGGCTCTGGGTGACCACTGTGCTGACGACTGTGGCAGTCACCGCGAGCGCGCGTAACAGACGACGCGACATGATTGCTCCTCCTCGATCGTGCCGGCACCGAGGGTCACGGAGGTCACGCGTCGTCACGTGGCGGGATTTCACATGGTCCGTGGACCAGACACACCGGCGGCGAGACGATAACAGCGGGATGACGCGCAACGGTGCCTGATTCGGCCAGGTGCCCGTTCCGGACACAAGGGCCTATGCTCGCGGCTGTGACGGACAACGGTGAGCGGGCGGGGTGGGACCTGGTCGGGCTGTCCGACCTGGACCAACAGGTGTACCGGCGGCTCCTGCTCGACCCCAGGGCCGACGTCGACTCACATGGCGACGCGCTGGAGTGTTCCACCGCGCAGGTACGCGCCGCGCTGGACCGGCTGGTCTCGTTGGGCCTGGTACGCCACGACACCTGGACCGACGGCCGTTACCAGGCGGTGGACCCCCTCGCCGGTGTCGCCGCGCTGGTGCGGGAACGCCGACATGCGCTGGACCGGCTCGAGACCGCGTCGTACGAGCTGTCCCGGGTGTTCGCCGCCGGACTGATGCGCACCGAACCGCGACGGCTGTTCGAGGTGGTCGAGGGGCGCGCGGCGACCGCGAGCCGCATCCACGACCTGCTCGGATCGGCGAGGACGGAGGTGGTCGGGATCGACACCCCGCCGTACGTGGCCCCGAACAGCACGCCCATCAGCGACGCCGAACTCGGTCTGCTGCGCCGAGGCGTCCGGTTCCGCGCGCTCTACGCCAGCCAGGTCCTCGACGAACCGGCGCTGGTCGCCCGCATCCAGTGGATGGTCGACATCGGCGAGGAGGCCCGGACCCTGCCACAGGTACCCATGAAGCTGTTGGTGGTCGACCGCGAGACCGCCGTGGTGCTCCTCGCCGGCGAAGAGACCGCGCCGGAGACCCTTTCTGTCGTGGCGGCGCGTTCGGCGCTGACCGACGGTCTTCAGGCCATCTTCGAGCAACTGTGGTCGCACGCCAGCCCCGTCCGGTTCGGGTCGGGCCACCACGGCTCCACGGTGGCGCGCGACGCCGACACCAGCGAACTCGTCGACCTGCTCAACGCGGGGATGAAGGACGAGTCGATCGCCCGCCACCTCGGGGTGAGCCCACGGACGGTCCGCCGCCGGATCGCCGCGCTGCTCGACGAGCTCGACGCCACCGGCCGGTTCCAGGCCGGTGTCCGCGCGGTCCAGCGCGGCCTGCTCTGAGTTCGAGAGGCGGAGCAGAACCGACTGAGGCGGCCACGACGACAAGCCCGGCCGACCGCCCCAGGAGCCTGGCTACCCCGCGTTGATCATCAGCAGCCCAGATCCGCGCAGCTGAGGTTCGCCGCGGGCACCACGTCGGCACGCCGGGCGCTACCGTGACCTTGACTGGGAGGTGCGATCCTCACCGCGAACCAGGGGGCTGCCGATGACGGGCGCTATGGGCTCGGAGATGGAGGTGCTGGTGGTCGGCGCGGGGCCGACCGGCCTCACCATGGCCGGTCAGCTCGCCGGGCACGGGGTGCGGGTGCGTGTGGTCGACCGGGCTCTCGACCGGGTGCACGAATCGCGGGCGCTGGCGGTCCAGCCCCGCACACTGGAGGTTCTCGCCGGTTCCGGGTTGGCCGACGAGATGGTGGCGGCCGGGAACCCGGCGGTCCGGTTGACCCTGCACGCGGGGCGGCGGCAGCGGTCGGTGCCGCTGTTCGACCTGGGCCTGCCCGATACCGCGTACCCGCATCTGCTGTTCCTGTCGCAGGCGGAGACCGAGCGGTTGCTCGGCGAGCGCCTCGCGGCCCTCGGGGTGAGCATCGAGCGCGGCGTCGAACTGGTCGGCCTGGACCGTACCGATCGGGCGGCCGTCGCGACGCTGCGCGACCGCGACGGCCGCGTCGAGCGGATGTCGGCCCGATACGTGGTGGGCTGCGACGGCGCGCACAGCGCTGTGCGGCAGTTCGCCGGGATCGGCTTCGAGGGTGGCGCGTACCCGCAGACCTTCGTGTTGGCCGACCTGGAGGTCGACGGCGTCGAACCGGGCGCGGCACACGCCTTCCTCGCCGGGCGAGGGCTGCTGTTCCTCTTCCCCCTCGGGCACCCGGCCAGCTGGCGGATGGTGGCCATGCGGCCCGTCGGCGACTCGACCCCGCCGACCGCGCCGGTCCACCTCACCGAACTGCAGGCGCTGGCCGACGCGTACGCGGGCGGCGCGCTCCGGCTGCACGACCCGGTGTGGGCGACGAACTTCCGGTTGCACCACCGGGCCGCCAGCGCCTACCGGGCCGGACCGGTGTTCCTGGCCGGCGACGCCGCGCACATACACAGCCCGGCCGGCGCGCAGGGCATGAACACCGGCATCCAGGACGCCGTGAACCTCGGCTGGAAACTCGCCCAGGCCCTGCACACCGACGCCGACCCGGCCCTGCTGGACAGCTACCACGCGGAGCGGGCACCGGTCGGCCGGATGGTGCTCCGGTTCAGCGACCGGGCCTTCACCGTCGCCACCACCACCAACCCCATGGTCCGCTTCGCCCGTACCCGGATCGCGCCCGCCCTGCTGCCGGCGGTGCTCGCGCCGCGGTTCGTGCGGGCCACCGCGTTCCGCACGGTCGCCCAGCTCGGTATCCGCTACCGGCGCAGCCCGCTGTCCACCGAGGGCCCACACGCGACGCGGACCGGTCCGCGAGCCGGGGACCGGCTGCCCGACGCCCCGCTGGCCGACGGCGGTTCGCTGCACCGGCTCACCGCCACCCCCGGCTGGCACCTGCTGCTCTGCGGCCCAACCGAGGGCTGGCCCGCCCACGAGATCGACGAGCTGAGCCAGGGCCGTACCGGCCGGCTCACCACCCACTCGCTGGCGCCGGGAGCCGGCGCGGAGGTGCTGCGCCGACTCGGGGTCGGTCCGGGCCACCACGCCAGCTACCTGGTCCGGCCCGACGGGCATGTCGGCTACCGCGCGGGCGGCACCGACCTTGCCGGCCTTCGGTCCTACGTGCACCGTTGGCTCCGGGCCTAGTCCGCAACAAGTCGGCGGAGGGGGAGTGGCGCGAGGAATCATCTTGCTCGTCTGATCATCCGGCCTTGGATTCGACGGGCGCGGCATGCCCGGCGACCGTGGCCGGCGCGAGGCGGCGGTGTCGCGGTAGCACGATGCCGGCGGCGGTGGCCGCGAAGGCGAGCGCGGCGCAGACGCTCATCGCCGGGACGTAGCCGTCGCTGAACACGCGAGCGGTGGCGTAGCCGCCGGTCGTGGCGAAGACGGCGCCGGTGAGGGCGACCCCGAACGCGCCGCCGAGCTGGCGGAGGGTGCTGAAGGTGCCCGATGCCCGGCCGATGTCCTGCGGCGCGACGCGGCTGACGACCGATTTGGTGAGGGCGGGAAGGGCCAGCGAGAACCCGATGCCGCCGACGGTCATCGCCACGGCGGTCGTGGCGTACCCGATGCCGGGCTCGGAGATCAGCGCGATCCATCCCATGCCGACCCCGAGCAGGAGCGTGCCGGCGATGACCAGCGCCCGTTCGCCGATTCGATCCGTGAGCGCGCCCGCCCGTGGCGCGATGAGGAACGGCGCGATGCCCCACGGCAGCAGCCGCAGGCCGGCTTGCACTGCGCCGTGGCCGAGTGTGAGCTGCTGGAACTGGGCGGTGAAGAAGATCGCGCCCGTCAGCGACGCGTTTGTGAAGAAGACCGCGGCGTTGCCGGCGGAGAAGGCCGGCGAGTGGAACAAACGCATCGGCAGCATCGGGGTAGGGGCTTTCAGCTCCCTGAGGATGAACAGGCCACCGAGCACGATCCCGCCGGCCAGCGCCGATAGGGTTTCGGCGCTGCTCCATCCGGCCGCGTTGCCGCGCACCAGAGCCCAGGTGACGCCCAGCGCCGACCCGGCGGCCAGTGCCAAGCCCGGAAGGTCGAGCGCACCGCCGGAGCCGCGGGCCTCGACAATCCGGCCGAGCACCAGCGGAATCGCGATCAGCGTGATCGGAACGTTCAGCCAGAAGATCCACTGCCAGGCGAGGTCCTGGGTGACGACGCCACCCAGGACTGGACCGGCGATCGCGGCGAGCCCGGTGATGCTGCCGTAGATGCCCGTCGCCCAGCCGCGCCGCTCGGGCGGGAACGCAGCGTTGAGCACGCCCAGCGCGACCGGCATGATCATCGCCGCGCCGACGCCCTGCACGACTCGCGCCGCGATCAGCGGGCCCACCTGGGTGGACAGCGCGCAGGCGGCCGACGCCGCGGCGAACAGGCCCAGCCCGATCGCGAACAGGCGGCGCCGCCCGTAGCGGTCGCCCAGTGCCGACCCGGTCATCAGCAGGACCGCGAAGCTGAGCGTGTAGGCGTTGACGGTCCATTCGAGATCCTCGAGCGACGCGCCGAGGTCCCGCTGAATGGCGGGCAGCGCGGTCGCCACCACCAGCATGTCCAGCACCACGATGAACGATGCGAGGGAGCTGAGGGCCAGAACCCACCGCTGTGCCGGCGTGGAGCGTGCCGGCGTTCCTGTCTTGTCCACGTCTTTCTCCAAGGGTTGTCTGTCCGGTGCTCGGGTTCCGCCTCTCCCTGGGGAGTGGGCGGGGCGGAACGGTTGGGCGGCGAATCTGCCGTGGACGGCGATCGTGGTGCCGGTGTCGTACCGGCCGCCGTCGCCCGCTAGGTGGGACACCGTCGCGGCGATGCCCGCGGCGCTGCCGTAGCGGCCGAGCGCGGTGACACCGCTGAGCAGGCCCGCCGCGTTCATGTCGGTTGTTTGCGGTCAGGCGGCAGGGCAGTCGTGGTAGGCCTCGATGAGCCAACGCCCGGAGCGGCCGGACAGGACCCACGTCGCGATCGACCAGCGATCGGCGGGCGGCTCGTTCTCGTGGGTTCGGACGGTGACGCTGCGGCTGATCACGATCGCGGTGGCGTTGTCGAGGAACCGCACGCCCTGCACGCGATGGATGCGCCGGGTGCCCTTGAGCTGGTCGGCGAACGCCGCCGCCATCGCCGTGCGGATCACCGCCTTGCTCAGCAGGGCGAACCCGGGCAGGACCGCGGTCGCGTCGTCGGCGTAGTGGGCGACGAACGCGGCCACGTCGTTGTCCGCCCACGCGGCCGAGACGGCGTCGATCACCGCTCGTACCGCATGCTCGTCGGCGTCCTGGACCGTCGCAGAAGTCAATGGTCGTCCTCTCATCGATGTGTCGGTGCCTCGAATGGCCCGGGGCCAGGGGGCCGCGTCGCGGCCGGCGGCCACCGCCACGTGGAGGGCGCGACGCCGGCGGCGACGACCTCCGCGGCCTTGAAGTTTGAAAGGCGGATCGAGGACGAGTGGTCGCCGTTCGAGCGCCCGGCGGGCCCGGCAGCTCGCCGGTCACGGATGAAGACTCAGCGGATGGATCGGACTGGTCGGCCACCGACAGCGAGTGGGCTTGGCCACACCGAAGCCCCGGACCGATCACTTCCAGGGGTGCCGCGGGTCTGCATCAAGACAGGGCAGGCCCCAGACGGGTGGAGTGAGGACATGGCGCAAGCAGCGTGGGAACTGGTCCAGGAGCCTTACGCGAGGACGGACGACGAGGAGTTCTCCCGGCTCACCGAGCCGTTCCGCCGCGAACTTCTGGCGCACTGCTACCGCATGCTGGGCTCGATGGACGACGCCCAGGACATCGTCCAGGAAACCTACCTGCGGGCCTGGCGCGGCTTTGCCGGTTTCGAGGGCCGATCGTCGCTGCGGGTCTGGCTGTATCGCATCGCCACCAGCGCCTGCCTCACCGCACTCAAGCACCGCAGCCGACGAGTCCTGCCCTCCGGACTGGGTCCGTCCGGCGACCCGGACCAGCCGCTGACGGTAGCCGGCCCAGACGTCGCTTGGGTCCACCCGCTGCCGGACGCGGCACTGCCGGCCATGGACCCTGCCACGATCGTCACCACACGTAGCAGCGTCCGACTCGCCCTGGTGGCAGCTCTGCAATACCTTCCGGCCACACAGCGGGCCGTGCTGATCCTGCGCGACGTGCTCGCCTGGCACGCCTCCGAGGTCGCTGACCTGCTCGGCACCACTACCGACGCGGTCAACAGCGCGCTCGCCCGGGCCCGCGCGCACCTGGCTCGCATCGGCCTCACCGAGGACATGTTCACCGAACCGGCCGATCCGGCCGACCGGATGCTGCTCGACCGGTACGCACAGGCCTTCCAGAACGCGGACACCGCGGCACTGCTACGCGTGCTGCGCGAGGACGTCACGATGGAGATGCCGCCACACCTGACCTGGTTCGCCGGACGCGACGCGGTCACCCGCTTCCTCGCCACCACCGTGTTCGGCTGTGCGGGTGCGGTCCGCACGATTCCGGCGGCGGCCAACGGCCAGCGGGCGCTCGCCACCTACACCCGTGGCACCGACGGGCTCTATCACCCGCACGGCCTGCAGGTGCTCACCCTCACCCGAACAGGCGTCTCGCGGATCGTCTCCTTCCACGACCCGAGCCTCTTCGAGCCCTGCAATCTCCCGACACGCGTCGACGGGACCGGCCGACCCGTTGGAGGACGGTAGGGCCGGCGCGGCCACGCCAGGCCGCCGGTGCAGGTGATCGGCGTCGTAGGGGGATCATTCGGCGCGAGGATCAGGTTTGCCCCGGGTCTCGTACAGGCAGGCTGCCACATGACGGTCTCCCCGCCGTCGGACGCGCCGCCCCGTCCGGCATGCACCCTTGCGGGTACGCGCGTAGCGGCGCTCAGCCGGCGAGCGGCGCACGTACCCGAAAGGCGCTGTCGGCGCGGAACCGGTCGGTGCGATCGGACTGGTCGACCCACAGTTGGTCGCCGCGGTGCCGCAGGAACCAGCCGGGATAGTTGGCCGACTCGAGCTCGACCGTGCCCTCCCTGGTGCCGGGCCGGGGGCAGAAGGTGGCGTCGCCGCGGAAGAGGGCCGTGCGCTCGTTCCGGTTCAGCCGCAGCCGCCACGAGGAGTGCCGCAGGTAGCGGCCGTCGGTGAACCGGAAGGAGTAGCACCGGGCATTCGCGAGGCCCTCGACCGCCTCGAATGTCGCCCCCTTGCGGACGGCGGCCGCGCTGCCAGGGCCAGCCGCCACTCCGCCTCAAGCATGCGGGCACCGGCCGGATGCCGATGACCTTCATCCGGCTAGGCGCACGCCCCCCCCACACGTGATCTCAGTGCTGATGGGTGTAGACCATTCGGCGTGGTGCCGGCAGCCCGGCCTCGCCGGATCTCTGCACGAATCCGCCGGGCGACCGCAGGGCTGTTGCCGGCGTCGAGCCAACGACGACAGGAGCATCATGAATCAGGTCAGCCGCCGCGCCCGTGACCTCGGGATCGTCGTCGGACCCCTGCCAACCGGGCGGCACAACGCGATCACCGACGTCGCCGGGATCCTGGTCGGGCACACCACCATCGACGACGGCGCCGACCTGCACACCGGTGTCACCGCAGTCGTACCGACCCAGCTCGGCCCCGGCCGTTGGACCCTGCCGGCCGCCGTGTACACCGGCAACGGTCACGGGAAGCTCGTCGGCTCGACCCAGGTGGACGAACTCGGCGTCCTGGAGTCGCCGGTCGTCCTGACCGCCACGCTGTCCGTGTTCCGGGCTGCGGACGCGCTGCTCGGGTACCTGATGGACCGGAGGCCGGACGGCCTGTCGTTCAACCCGCTGGTGGGCGAGACCAACGACGGTCACCTGTCGGACATCCGCCGCCGCCCGATCACCGAAGAACACGTGCTCGCCGCCGTCACCCGGGCGTCCGGCGAACTACCGGCGGAGGGCTGCGTGGGGGCCGGCACCGGCACCACGGCCCTGGGCTTCAAGGCGGGCATCGGCACCTCGTCCAGGACGGTGCGGGTGGCCGACCGCGCGGTGACGGTCGGGGCCCTCGTGCAGTCCAACTTCGGCGGGGTGCTGACCGCCCTCGGTGTCCCGCTGCCGGCCGACGAGCTGATCCCGGATGCCGACCGAACCGAACCACCCGGCAACTCGTGCATGATCGTGGTGGCCACCGACGCGCCGCTGGACGCCCGGCAGCTCGGACGGCTCGCCCGGCGGGCGGTGTTCGCGATGGGCCGGGTCGGCGCGTCGTACAGCAACACCAGCGGCGACTACGCGATCGCGTTCAGCAAGGCACAACCGGACCAGCCACCCATCCCCGACGGGGAAATCAACCCGCTCTTCGCGGCCGTGATGGACGCGGTCGAGGAAGGGCTGCTCAACTCGCTGTTCGCCGCCGTCACCACCACCGGTGCGGGCGGTCGTACCAGTCACGCCGTTCCGCATCGAGAGGCGATCCGGCGGCTGTCGGCCGCCGGGCGACTGGCGGCGCGAGCCTGACCGCTCGGGTGATCCCGGTCGCCTCGGCGACCGGTCAGCTCGTAGACACCGACGTGGAGCCTCCCGCGGCGGCCGGCACGGGCCTCAGCTGATGCGCAGGCTCGCGATGAGGCCGTCGCGGAGGCGGAAGGTCATCGGGCCGGTGCCGTTGAAGCCGTTGCCCGAGACCTTGAGGGTGGCGACGTAGCTGTCGGGCTCGGTGCCGGCCTCGATCCCGACGAGCTCGAAGTGCGACTGCACCCCGATGTTGTCGGTGCGGTCCCAGGAGCGCACGCCGTCGCGGCCGTGGAACTCACGGCCCCAGTCGTTGAGGTACGCGTCGTCGGTGAACGCCGCGACGAAGGCCTCGGAGTCGGCGCGGTTGGTGGCGTCGATGAACGTCTGGATCGGGGCGGGGATGCTGGTGCTGGACATGAGCGCATCTTTCGACGGTCGTGTGGCGCGGACGGGCGCACCCCAGGCGGATTGACGGGCGGCTGAGCGGCGGCCCCCGTCCCGACCCGGTTGCCGAGGGTGGCGAGCTTGTCGGTTGGGCACGTAGTCGCGGCTGCCTTCGGCCGTGGCAGCTGGTGCTGAGCGTAGATCATTCATCCGTGCGCAGCAGCGGAACGCGCCCCGGCATCGGTCAGCCCCGACCGTCGGTCGGTGGAGGGCGGCTGCCACCGGGCACGTTGCCTCATCGGAACGTCGTGCGGGGCAGTAGAGCGGCCCGCACACTGGTCACGAGTGCTGCGTTCCCTGCTCGTCCGCGACCTGAATGATCGTCTTGCCGGGCGTGCGGCGGTGGCGGGTGAACGCGGAAGCCGTTTCGGAAAGCGGTCGCACGGCGCCGACGATGGGCTCGAGCCGTCCGGTCCGGAGGCGCTGGGCGAGGTCGGTCAGCCGGGCGCGATCAGGTTCGACGACGAAGAAGATGGCTCGCCCGTCCTTCGGCTGCCTGCTAGGTGGCGTCGCGATGGTGACGAGGGTGCCACCCGGGCGTACCAGTTCGGTCGATCGCTCGAGGATGTCGCCACCGATGACGTCGAACACCACGTCCACCTCGCCGACGTGCCGCAAGTCCTCGGCGTCCAGGTCGAGGAAGGTCTGCGCGCCGAGGCCGAGCGCGACATCACGGTCGTCGGCTCGGCCGGTGCCGATCACGCGGGCGCCCACCTCCCGCGCGAGTTGGACGGCGATCGAGCCGACGCCGCCCGCGGCGCCGTGAATGAGGACGGTCTGGCCGGTCGTGAGGTGGGCATGGTCGAACAGGCCCTGCCACGCGGTCAGCCCGGAGATGGGCAGCGCGGCGGCCACGACGTGGTCGATGTCGGCCGCGAGGGGGGCAAGGTTGCGAGCCTCCACCGCGGTGAATTCGGCCAGGGATCCGTTGCGGGCCCAGTCGGTCAGTCCGAACACGGGCTGGCCCACGCTGAGGCCGGTGGTTCCATAGCCGAGCTCGACCACGACGCCGGACAGCTCGTGCCCGGGGATGCTGGGCGTCCGGTCGCGGCCGGCGCGATCAGACCACGTTGCCGGCCAGTCGAGCTCTCCAGGGGTGAAGCCCGCGGCGTGCACGCGCACGATGACGTCGTTCTCCGCAGCGTGGGGGTAAGGCATGTCGGTCAGGGTGAGGCCACCGACGCCTGCGTCACGGTCGCGCACGGTAATCGCTCGCATGCTCGAATCTTCTCAAGAACGTTCGTCGGTTTGGGGCGGTTGGGGGCTTAGCGCGCGGGGTCCGCTCCTGGCGCTCGTGGTGCCGGCCGCGAGGTCGCGCATCGCCCGTCGTCAGTGCGCTGGTGAACCTGTGGGCGTGAACCCCAGCGACGACCGAACCGATGAGGAAGACGATCATGGAGGTGAGCGTCAGGCCGCTGCCAGTCCTGCGAATCCGAGGGCCGGGCGCACGCCACCAGGTCGCGACTCGTGGCGTGCGCCGGACGGCCCGGTGTGATGTCCGGTCAGCTCGGCCAGGGTGAGCCCACGATGCGCTCGACCGTCGTGACGCGTTGGAAGCCGGGGATGAAGTGCTCGAGTATGTCGGAGTTCACGGTGCCGTTGGTGGTGTCGGGGCGGTTCTTGAACCCGTCGAATTGGGCTCGCAGAAACTCGTTCTTGAAGTCCCCTCGTGGGTGGACGGCGAGGATCTCGGCCAGCTGATCGGGTTCCAGTCCGTCCAGGCCGAGGCCGAGCACGTCGGTCAGGACGCCGAGGTAGGTGGTCGCGATTTCCGGGGCCATCCGGTCGGGGATGCCCGGCGTGGTGTGCAGCGCGATCGCCGTCCAGACGGTTTCGGCGGCGGCCGTCGAGAAACCCCGGTCCAGGAGGAACTTGCGCGCGTGGTCGGCGCCATCGACTTCGAAGCGCTGCTCGACATCGGAGAAGGGAGTCAGGAGGCCGAGGTCGTGGAACATGGCCGCGACGTAGATCAGCTCCGGATCCGGCTTCACGCCGAGCCTGTGCGCGTGAATCAGACTGAAGAAATAGACCCGCCGGGAGTGGTGGTAGATGAGGGGGTTGGTCGTCTCCTGGACAAGCCTGGTCGCTTCAGCGACCGCCGCCGTCTCAGGAATCTCCAATCCCGCGATTACCTCTGGCATGATTCTCTGACTCTCCGGGAAGTGCGTCGGGCTGTGGATGTGGACGGTGTGTCCGAGATCCATGGTGCCCATCGATCGGGGTGCGGCGCCGCCTTCCTCGAGCCAGGAACCACTTAGATTCGGACAGGGCGAAATCGCAGCCCGAGTCCCGCGCGTGGCCTGCGACTCCGCGTCGTCCGTCACGGTTCGGTCCCGGCGATGCCCAGTGTCGGGTTCAGCGCGTTGGAGCCAACCGGACATGGGCAGCGGCATGACGATTCAGTTATCTAGCCTTTGCTGCGGCTCTGGCTTCTATTGAAGAAATCGGCTCCGCGCATCCGGGTAAGGCAGTGCAACCGAATTGTCAGGGGCCCGTCGTAAGCTCCCTAACGAAGCAGCATGATCGGCTGGGAGATCGTCGATCAGGACGCCCTTTTGTCGGCACGAATGCAATTTATAGCCCGATCGTCGCAGTCGATGCGGACGACGCCCATGGCTGCTGCCGGTTGAGCAGGCCCGCCCGGGACCGCCGTGATCGCCGGTAACGGTGTGCTACCAATGGACGGTGTCCATGCCTCCTGCATCGCCGATCCGACGGCAGTCGGTGCCGCCGCGGACTGGCTGGTCACCGCGCGGATCCGGCTCCGGAGGGACCGGAGTGGTGAACGGCGGCCCCCACTGCGTCGCGATCCTCGTCTACGACGGAGTGACGTTGCTGGACGTCGCCGGTCCCGCGGAGGTGTTCAAAGCGGCGAACCGGTTCGGTGCCGACTACCGGATCGTGCTGCTGTCGCCCACCGGCGCGGACGTCATGTCGAACCTCGGGGTCCGGGTTGCGGTCGACGGCGCCGTCTCTTCGGAGTCGGCTTTCGACACGTTACTGGTGGCCGGGTCCGACCTCTATCCGCGCGCCCGTGTCCCCGACCACCTGGCGGACGCTGCGCGGATACCGGCGGCTGTGGCCGGCCGGGTCGCGTCGATCTGCACCGGGGCGTTCGTCCTCGCCGCCGCCGGCCTCCTCGACGGCAAGCGCGCGACCACGCACTGGCAGGTCACACACGAACTCGCCGCCCGTTGTCCGACGTGCCGCGTCGAGCCCGACGCGATCTATGTTCGCGATGGCACCACGTACACGTCGGCGGGGGTGACGGCCGGCATCGACCTGGCGCTCGCCCTCGTCGAAGAGGACCACGGGGCCGACCTGGCGCGCGATGTCGCCCGCGCCCTGGTGGTGTACATGCAGCGTGCGGGCGGCCAGTCGCAATTCTCGGCACCGCTACAGGGACCGCCGCCGCGCTCGCCGGCGCTCCGCAAGATCACCGATTTGGTGACGGCGAATCCCCGCGGGGACCACTCGCTCGGTGAACTCGCGAAACACCTCAACGTGAGCACGCGGCAACTCACCCGGCTCTTCCACGACGAGCTGTCCACGACACCGGCCCGCTACGTGGAAACCATCCGATTCGACCTGGCCAGGGCACTGCTCGACCAGGGACACACCGCGACGCAGGCCGCGACCCTCGCCGGGTTTCCCAGTTACGAAAGCATGCGACGGGTTTTCGCCAGGAAGCTGTCGATCAGCCCCGCCGCCTACCAACGTCGGTTCAGCACGGCCCGCCGCACCACCGGACAGGTTCCACTCGGCGGCTGACCGGGCCGCCGGCCTACGTGCGTACTCCGCGAGGCGGCGCGCTCCTCGGCGAATGATCCGGCTCCGTGGACTTCATCCTGTCCTGCTCTGCTTCGTGAGCGTCTGCGGATGGTTCGACCGCTGGGCGACCGGCGAGGGAAGGGCTGCGCGATGATGGCGAGGCACTTTTCCGATCCGCGGTGGGTGCCGGGTCAGTAGCGGCCGAGGCTTTCCAGCGGGCACATCACGATGCGCGGCTGGGCCGCGGGGTCGAGCCACCGGAGTACGTTGACCAGGTCAGTGTGCGACAGGCTGATGCAGCCGGCGGTGGGACCGGACGGAGTCGTGCTGAACTCGTGCAGGAAGATCCCGCTGCCCGCGTTCGGCACCGGCTTCGCCACGTTCGGCGGCATGTTGTAGGTGATCACGGCGAAGTGCGTGTAGGCGGGTTTCTCCTTCCACAGCGCCTCGCTGAGCCCACCGGGATTGGTGGACGTGTGCTGGAAGGTGTTGTAGGCGGACGAGTTCGGGTTCTCGTTCCACCAGTCGTCCACCACAAGCCGGTGGTAGGGGTACCGCACGCCCGGATTCGCCGCGATGCCGTACATCGTCGGGCCGATGGAGTAGACGCCCGTCGGCGTGGTCGGGATGCCCTCGACGTGATGGTCGCTGAAGAACTGGGATCCGATCCGTGCCGGCAGCGCCGCGGACACCGGGGTCCAGCGGCCGTCGACCTTCGTGAACGTCTCCAGGGTGGCGTAACTGGTGCGGTAGCTGGCCGCGGTCACGACGATGACCTGCCGGGTGGTCGTCGGCAGGGTCGTGAGGTTGCTGGCCTTGTTGCTCGGCGAGTAGTTGCGCGGCCGGGGCTTGTCGGTGGTGGCGTCGGTCGTCCCTGCCGCGGCGGGCGTCGCACCGGAGGCGATGACGGGAGCCGCGACGCCGGCCGCCGCGCCGAGAATCAGAGATCTCCGCTTCATTCGGCAAATCCTCGCACCTCGAGTGACTCCCGGTTGTCCTTCGCGGCCGGCCAGCCGCTCGAACTTGGTGAAGCCGTTGGAGTCGTGGCGCAGGCTGAGGGCGACCTGGGGAACCACATCGGATACGGATCGCCTGAACCACCGCCGAGTCCGGGGCGGCTGCCTGCCGCTGCCGCCCCGGACTGCGCCTCCGTCGATCAGCCCTCCGACCTGCCGCACGCGGCCTCGCACCATCTGGCGGCAGGTGCGCCCACTGGGCGGCCTGGAGCTCGGTGGACCCTGCTCGGCGTGGTGCTGGGCCGGAAGCTACGACCAGCTTCGCTGTCGGTGGTCAGTCAAGGGAGGATCTCGACGTAGCCCTCGGTTCCGTGCAGGCGGATCCGCTGCCCATCCCGAATCAGCTTGGTCGCCTGCTCCACACCGACGACGGCGGGCAGGCCGTACTCCCGGGCGATCACCGCCCCGTGGGTCATGAGGCCGCCCACCTCCGTCACCAGCCCCCCGATCGCGACGAACAGGGGTGACCAGCTCGGGTCGGTGTAGGCGGTGACGAGTATGTCGCCTGGTTCGAGATCGGCCTCGGCCATGTCCAGGATGACGCGGGCCCGCCCTTCGACGGTCCCGGCGGAGACCGGTAGGCCGACCAGCGCGCCGGCCGGCAGATCGCCGCGTCGGTACGCGCCGGCGATGCCCTCGCCATCCGACGTGAGCACCCGGGGCGGCGTGAGCGCTTGATACGACCTGAACGCGTCCTTGCGTCGGCCGATGAGCTGGTCATCCACGCGGTTCGTGCGCACGACGTGGTGAAGCTCGTCGAACGTGAGGTAGAAGATGTCTTCCTTCTCGCGAAGCACGTGGGCCTGCACGAGGCGCTCGGCCTCTGCCAACAAGGCCTGCTTGTAGACGAAGTAGCGGCTGATCATGCCGTACTTCGGATACTCCCGGTAGCCGATAAAGGTCCGGACCCGGTCGATCATCCGCTTCGTCTCATCGGCCTTGTGCTCCCCGTCGGGCAGGGCCCGCAGGCGCTCCAGCAGCTCCTGCTCCTTCTTCCACGCCTCCTGCCGCCCTTGCTCGAAGCGCCGCTCGCCGGCTCCCGGCTCGAAGTTTTTGATGTTGCCGAGGAGGGCGGGCAGGAGCGTGGAGGGGCGTTCACGCCAACGCGGCCTCGTGATGTCGATCTCGCCGACGCAGCGCATGCCGTACCTGTCGAGCCATGCCTCGATGGCGTCTCGCGCCTCCCGCCCGCCCGGGAGCTTGGGCAGCTCGTCCGGGAAGCCCTCGTCCTCGACGTGCTCCAGAAACGCTACGACGTCCGGATACGGGCGGATCACGTCGGCGACGTCGAGCAGCGCCAGCCCCATCTCTGACGTGACGTTGTGGGGCACGGACTGCGTGAGCGTGTCCGCCGCGTTCTTCTCGCCCAGCCACGCCTCCAGTTGCTCGTTGAGCCACCACGTGGCCTCCATCGCCGACATGAACACCTGGTGGCTCTGCGGATCGAACAGGATCCGCCTCAGCTCCTGCATGTCCGCCTGGATGAAGGCGATCAGCGCCTCTCCGGACTTCGTCCGGATGTCGCGTTCCGCGGCGGCGATGGATGCCTCGCTGCGCCCGATCAGCTCGGTGACGATGGCCGGATCGGTCTCGATCGGGGCCGGCGCGCCGCCGAACAGTGGCCCGGGGGGACCCTCGTCAGGGAGCGGCCGGATGAAGCCGTCGCGCTCGAGGACGGTCTGCACCGCGTCCGTGGTCAGCGGATCGGATCTCCCCATGAGTTCCAGGAGGCCGGCGCGGCTCGTCGGCGAGGCCAACCTTCGGGTGACGTCGACGAACAGGCGGCCGCCGGCCACGGCCATGGGCGCGGGGGTCGTCATCTGCCAGAAGGAGAGCCCCAAGGGCTTCATGGCGTCGGTCATCATCTGCTGATGACCGACGGAGAGGTAGACGTGGTTCTCCCCGTCGGCGGTCTCGGGGATGGGGAACAGCGTCGTGATCGGCCGGCTCTGGACGATCTGGAAGTCGTCGTCGACCAGGCACCATTCGATGTCCTGGGGATGGCCGAAGTGGGCTTCGATCCGCCGGCCCAGCTGCACCAGCCGCACGACCTGCGCATCGGTCAGCGCCGGCTGCTCCTGCCGCTCCGAGTCGATCGCCTGTTCCCTCGTCCCGCCGCCGGGCAGGGCGTGGACGGCAAGCCGCTTGGTGGCGATCGCCTTGTCGATGATCTCACCGTCCCGCACCTTGTAGGCGTCCGCGTTCATCAGCCCGGAAACCAGAGCCTCGCCGAGGCCGAAGCCGGCCTCCACGGAGGCGACCTTCCGGTTGGACGTGACGGGGTCGGCCGTGAACAGGACGCCGGCCGCCTGCGGGAAGACCATCTTCTGCACGACAACGGCCATGTGGACCGCGCGGTGGTCGATGCCGTTCCGCTGGCGGTAGGTCACGGCCCGCTCGGTGAAGAGCGAGGCCCAGCACCGGCTGACGTGCTGGAGGATCGCGGCCGGCCCCATGACGTTCAGGTACGTGTCCTGCTGGCCCGCGAAGGAGGCCGTCGGCAGGTCCTCTGCCGTCGCGCTGGATCGGACGGCGTAGGCAGTTCCCTCGGCGAGTTGGGCGTGAGCCCGGGTGATCGCCGCCGCCACATCGTCGGGAAGGACGATCCCTTCGATGGTCCGGCGGATCTCCGCGCTGAGCGTGCGGATCGCCTCCCGGTCGTCCGCGTTCAGGCGCGACAGCTGATCGAGCCGTTCGTCGATCGACGGAGCTTCGGCCATGACCCGCCGGAAGGCGTCCGTCGTCACGCAGAAGCCGGCCGGCACGCGGATGCCGTCGATCCGCGACAACGCCCCCAGGTGCGCGCCCTTGCCGCCAACGATCGCGACCTGCGTCTCGTCGACCTCGTGGAGACCCAACACATACTGCTCGATCATCGCGGCACCTCCGAGGAAACCGTCCTCCATCGCACCCCACTGATTGGGTGGGTCGACAACCACACACGCACGTCGTGCCCCGATTCTTCGTCCGTTTCGCGTCCGGCCGACGATTCTGCGGCAAGACCCGGGTCTTGCCGCAAGCCCCCCACTGCGATATACGTTAAAGTGGGAGCAGTCCCTGGTTGTCGTCCGCTGCGGACTGAAATTCTTCTCGCGAAGTCAGAGTGAGCCGGCGCCCGAGACGCGCGCTGGACCGGAGCCCGGCGGAGTCGCGGTCCTACCGCAAGGAAACAAGAAACCGATGTGAGTGCCTGCCGCCTACGGCGATGGGCGCACCCTGTCGCGCGGTCAGCCGACATGCGCCCTTGGCTTCGGTTGGAGGACGGTGATCACCACCGCTCCACGAGGTGCTCGCGGCCCTGCGGCGGATCGTACGGTTCGGGCCAATAGTCGACGATCCGGCTGACCAGTCCACGCTCGGATACCTCGAGCCAGACACACGCATCCTGCTGCTCCACGCCGACCCGGACGTCGAGCCACAGGGCGGCCATCCGGCCGTCCGCCACCACCCGGCGCACCCGCAAATGCCAATCACCGGGATACTCGACGTTGAATTGCAGGATTGCGTCCTTGCCGCGAATGCGCTCCCGAGTCTGCGGCATCTCGTAAATCACATCGTCGGTGAGCAGGCCGGCCAACCCGGGCCAGTCGCGGCGTTCCAGACGATCGACGTAGTCGTGCGCAGTCTGCCGGGTCCTGGCGGTGTCGTTCACGGCGTGGACCCTACTGTCCGGCAGTGACATCCTCGTCGGCCGCGAAGGCCCGACGTCGCGGCCGAGGTGGCACCACCTCACCGTGGCTGGTGACCGGCCGCAAGCGGCGGCCGGTCACCCCGGTGTTCAGGCGATCTTCCGCCGGTACGCGAGCATGGCGAAGGCGTAGGCGAGGACCAGGATGCCGGCGCACCAGGCGAGGGCGGTCCAGATGTCGTTGCCGGCCGGTTGCTGGTCGAGCAGGGCCCGGATGGTGTTGACGATCGAGGTGACCGGCTGGTTCTCGGCGAAGGCCCGCACCGGTCCCGGCATGGTGTCGGTGGGGACGAACGCCGAGCTGACGAACGGCAGGAAGACGATCGGGTAGGAGAAGGCGGACGCGCCGTCGGCGGAGGATGCGGAAAGTCCGGCGATCAGCGCAACCCAGGTCAGCGCGAGCGTGAACAAGGCGAGAATGCCGGCCACGCCGAGCCAGGCGAGCACTCCTGCCGATGAGCGGAATCCGATGATCAGCCCGGCCAGCATGATGACGACCACGGAGATGGCGTTGGACACCAGCGAGGTCAGCACGTGTCCCCACAGTACGGAGGAGCGAGCGATCGGCATCGAGTGGAACCGTTCGAAGATGCCGCGCTGCAGGTCGCTGAAGAGGCGGTAGGCGGTGTACGAGATGCCGCTCGCGATGGCGATGAGCAGGATGCCGGGCATCAGGTAGTTGACGTAGTTGTCGGTGCCGGCCTGGATGGCGCCACCGAAGACGTAGCGGAACAGCAGCAGGAACGCGATCGGCATGATCGTGACCGTGATGATGGTGTCGACGCTGCGGGTCACATGGCGTACGGAGCGACCGAGCATCACCCTGGTGTCGCTGAGCGCATGTGCGGTCATCGCTGCACCTGCTTGCTTCCGATGGTGGCGAGGAAGATCTCCTCCAGGGTGGGCTGGCGTTCCACGTACTCCACCTGGGCGGGTGGGAGCAGTTCCCTGAGGTCGGCCAGGGTGCCGGAGACGATGATCGTGCCGTCGTGCAGGATCGCGATCCGGTCGGCGAGATTCTCGGCCTCCTCCAGGTGCTGGGTGGTGAGCAGGACCGTGGTGCCGCTGTGCGCGAGGTTCTGGATCACCTGCCACACCTCGATGCGGGCCTCCGGGTCGAGTCCGGTGGTGGGCTCGTCGAGGAAGATGACCGGCGGGTCGCCGATCAGGCTCATGGCGATGTCGAGGCGCCGGCGCATGCCGCCGGAGTAGGCTGCCACCCGGCGTCCGGCCGCGTCGGCCAGACCGAACCGCGTGAGCAGGTCGTCGGCGACGCGGCGGGGGTCGGCGACCTTCCGCAACTTGGCGATCATGACCAGGTTCTCCCGGCCGGTGAGGATCTCGTCGACCGCGGCGAACTGTCCGGTCAGGCTGATCGACTCGCGTACCTGCGCCGGCTGCGACATCACGTCGAACCCGTTGACGGTGGCCCTGCCGCCGTCGGGCTTGAGCAGGGTGGCGAGGATCCGCACAATGGTGGTCTTGCCGGCGCCGTTGGAGCCGAGCAGCGCGAAGATGCTGCCCCGCGCCACCTTGAAGTCCACGCCCTTGAGCACCTGCAGCTGCTGATATGACTTCTGCAGTCCGTCCACGCGGATCGCCACGGTGTCACTCACAGAACACCTGCACCTTGGCGCCGGGGTCGTCGACGTCGACAGTGAGGTCGTCGAGCTGCTCGATGAGCTCCTCGAGCTGCTGCGGCTTGAGCTGGGTGAGGTCGATCGGCACCCCGGACTTCGCCAGCTGGGCGTTGGCCTTGGTGAGCGCCTGCGGAGGGATCAGGCTGGTGAGCTTGACCCCGGCGCGCAGCAACTGCAGCGGGATCCGGACGTTGACCCGGCTCGGCCCGTCGCCGCCGGCGTTGTCCTCCGAGCTCACCAGCACGCGCAGGTACCTGTGCCGCGGTTTCGGGCGGGTCCCACCTGTCGGTGAGGGCTCGGGTTGTTCTCGTTGGAGGGCGTCGATGAGCCGCTCGGCCTCATCGGCGGTGATCTTGCCCTGGGCCAGCATCTCGAGGATCTGGCGGCGCTGCTCGTTCACGGGTTGCTTCCTCTCGCGTTGACTCATCTGACGTGGATCTACATGGCGGTCGGGCCGTCATCGATGTCGATGCGGGTGCCGGGCAGCGCCCACAGCAGGCGCCCGGTGCCGCGCAGCGCGCCCACCGGGCTGATCCGGGTGAGGTGGCAGGCGACCAGCCCGGCCAGAACGGCGAGCACCAGCAGCGGTGACAGCAGCAGCAGGACGGGCAGGACGGGTACGTACAGGCGCAGCCAGCTGCCGTCGAGACGGCGGTAGCGGACGGTCACCAGCTGCGGGATCACCGGGACCGCTCCAGCTCGGCCAGCGCCTCCTGGACGGTGATCTCCCCGCGCTGGAGGCGGTCGACGACGTCGGCGCCGGCGGGCGCCGGGTCGGTGTCGGCGACGTCGAGATGCTCCGCGAAGTCGAGCTGCTCGGCGATCCGGTTCAACCGGGCCTTGATCGTCGGGTAGCTCACCCCGAAGATCCGCTCCATCTCCTTGATCGAACCGTGCGCGCGGACGAACGCCGCCACGAAGACCTGGTCGCTCACGCTGAGCTGGGCCAGCTGCGGCGGCTCGAACTGGCCCTCGATCACCACGCCGTTGCCCGCGAGGCGGACCCGCTCGACCGCGAACGGCTGCCCCTGGGTGAGATCCGTCAGTTCCTGCCAGTCCACGTCGGCCCCCTGCTTCCTCAACTTGCCCTGGTTCATTTCTAGCTTGATTTTATGAAGAAGTACAGACGCTAACCTTGAGATTTTTAATAACGATGGGAGGCGGCGGGCGTGGGGGAATCAACTCAGCGAGCCGCCACCAGGCCCGGGAGGCGGCACCCGACGTGCGCCATCAGGTCGGCCGTCTCGCCGGCGATGTCGAGTCTCAGGACCTGCGCGACAGCTCAGTCTCGGCACTTGGGTGGCAGGTCCGGCTAGACGATCTCGTCGACGTCCGCGCGGCGATTTCCGCCACGCAGCAGGCGGCCGTGATCATCCCGGTCGCCGCGGATCGGTGGGCGGTGGTGCCGTCGCAGGAGGACGGAAGCTACGCCGAGACCGAGAACCTGGCGAAGCTGCTGAGCCTCGCACCGGGCAGCGTGACCGCCTCGTTCGACGTGTTCGACTCCGATGTCATGGTGGCCATACTGTTCCGCGATGGCCGGGCGCGAGCCCGCCCTCGGGTCCCCAGCCTTGCACCGTTCTCGTGAGGAGTCCGTGCGCTCAGGCGGCCAGGACGCGTTCGAGTGTGGCGTAGCCTGCCGGCTCCCAGGTGGGCTTGCCTCCAGGTAGTCCGAGCCTGCCGTTGCGACCGATGCTGATCAGGGCCAGGGCGCGCATGACGGCCCAGCCGCGAGCCCGCGCGATGGTGGCCTCGTCCGCACGCTCGTAGGCATCGAAGAACCGCTTCGCCGTGCCGGCGGGCAACAGCACCCAGGCGGCTGCGAGGTCGGTCGCTGGATCGCCTGCGCACAGCTCGCCGAAATCGATCACTCCGGAGAGCGTCCCGTCCTGGACGACCACGTTCGCGGGGTGCAGGTCGCCGTGGAGCCAGAGCGGCGTGCCCTGCCAGGCGGGCGCCGCGACAGCCTTCTCCAACATCTCCCGCGCGGCGCCGGCGTTCGCGTCGCCTGCCAGAACCTCGAACCAGCCGTCGAGATCGTCGCGCATCCCGGCCAGCGGGATGCCACGCGTCGGGTTGGCCGGGGCGTCTGCGGGCGCCGGCTGGTGCAGGGCCCTGAGGAACCCTGCGAGGGTCTTGGCCGAGTCAGCACTGGTGATCGGGGTGTGATCGGCCGGCTCGCCCTCGACCCAGCGTGCGATCGTCCAGGTGTGCTCGAACAGCTCCGAGGGTTCGCCGGTGCGCATCGGAACGGGCGTCGGTAGCGGCAGGCGCTCGGCCAGGAAGGGCAGCCACTTCTGTTCGGTGCGCAGCAGGATCGGGGCACGTGCGGTGCGCGGCATGCGCACCGCCAGCTCCGGCCCGAGGCGCCACTGCTGGTTGTCCCAGCCGCCGGCGACATCGCGCAGTTCGAGGTCGGCGAGGTCCGGGTGCTGCTCGCGCAACAGCGCATGCACCAGGTCTTGCTCGAACCTGAACTCGCTCATCGACGAACCTCCGATCACTGACGTCCGCCGGCGAGCTGGCACTCGCCGAACTTGGCGGGCGAGAGTCGCGCGTGCGCGCTAGGCGCGCGGCAGCGCGAGCCAGTCCTGCCAGGTGATGTCGCGGCCCAGATACCGGGGCTGCTGGAAGGGCCAGTCGGCGGCGATCCACTGCGGCACCAGCGCGTCGAGCGCGCGCTCCACCTCGCCGCCTACGAGGTCGTCCACCACCCACCAGGAGATTTCTCCGTCGGAGCCGGCGCGCTCGGGCGGGTCGATGTAGACGCAGCCGAAGATCGCCGTCTCCTCCTCGTCGAGCAGCGCGTAGTTGAACGACTGGTGGGCGGCTATCTCCTTCTCGTGCCGCAGCAGGTCGATGCGGTCCTCTTCATAGGTCATCGTTTCCCTGGGCCAAGCCCAGGCCGGCCCGAAGATCTCCCACAAGCGCTCTCGGGAGCCCATCACGGCGGGGTAGTCGAGCGCGGTGTCCGCCTCCCGGATCGGCCGCAGGTGAAGCGCGGTGTTGGGCACGGGCACGTACACGGGGTGGACGAAGTCCTCAGGCAGCCAGGTCATCGGGGCCGAGGCTACAGGCGGGTCATTCGCCCAGTGGAGCACCCTGCCAGCGCCATTCCTTCAGCTGCGGACGTCCTGTCAGCTCGATCCGGCCGGTGGACCACCGCAGCGCTGCCCACGGGTCCACCGCCGCCAGTCCGGGCGCCGTTTCCGGAAACAGTCGAGCGAGTACCCGGGCACACACGTCGCGTGGTGGATCGATGGCGAGACCGAGGCCCTGCGCGATATCCTCGCCGTGCAGCAACGTCTCCACGCACCCCATTGCGGCGAAGCCCTCCGGATCGGCTGCCCCGGTGGGGTGGTAGGCCCGCACATCCGGTCCTGACGTGCGTACCGTGGCTGCCAGAATGCGGCCACCCGCCTCGGCGAACTCCAGCACCTGTTCCGGGGAGGCGTCCTTGTCGGCGATTGCCATGAAGCGCACGTACCGCTTCTCCGGTCGGGCCACGAGTTGGCCCGCGAACGACATCAGGCAATCGCCGACGTGCTCGGCGGCGTGCCAGCAGTCCCAGTCGAGGTTGCCTGCCCGCTTGGACCAGTCCAGGTCGGTAGCCGGTCGTAGGGTGGCGACAACGCTGGACAGTGCTGCGTCGAGATCATCGGCGGTGACCGCCACGGTTCCCTCCAGGCTTGCGAGGCCGATGCTTGCACCGGCCCTGGTCGGTACAGCCAGCCACCCTGCCTGATGGGTGTGACGAACTGGGTCACGATGGGTCAGGCGGATCCGGCCAGGCCGCGCAGGCCGACGAGGCCGGGGACCGGGACGCGGCCGAGTTCCCGGCCGGTGACGGGATCGTGCCAGCTCACCGCGTCGCGCTGGCCCACGTAGAGACGGCTTCCGTCCCGGCCGGGCACGAGGCCGGTGACCGGCTCGCGTACCTGCCAGTCCAATGAGTCGGACAGGCGGGTGAGATTCAGCGCCCGGACCGTCGTACCGGCGGCGAGGTAGAGGCGGTCGTTGCCGGCGGCGGCGTGTGCGATGCCCGTGCCACGGGTCTGCGGAACCGTCCGGCGTACCGTCAGTTCCTCGGTCGAAATGTCGGCGACGGTGCCCGACGAGACGTCGGCGACGAGGAGCCGACCTCCGTCGGGGGTGATCGCCATGGCGTGGCCGGCTGCGGCCGCCTCGCCGTACGGGTGCGGCAGGTCGATGCAGTACGCCCACCGCTCCCGCAGGTTCAGGGTGTGGACGAACGCGTGGGCGTTGCCGGGCCGGCCGCTGACCAGGTCACGGGTGTGCTGGTGGCCGGGTTGATGGGTGTAGAGCGTGTAGAGGACGGTGCGGTCCGGGGCGAGCACCGCCTGGCGCCCGTCGCCGCGCATCTCCTCCTCGGCGCCGGGCGGAACCGGCTGCTTGTCGCGAGTGGACAGCGGACCGGGCACGCCGGTGGCGAGGTCGACGACCCGGACGCGGTAGCGGTCCGGCGCGGTCGCCGGGAGCCACTCCAGGACGAACAGCCCGGTGCGGTCCGCGGTGAACGCCTCCGGGACGAGGTTGCCCGCCAGGTTCAGCCGGTGGCGCACCCCACTGAGGTCGGCGACCAGCACCGGCGTCACCTCCCGCCCCGGTGGGCGGCCGGTCACCGTCACCCCGGTCGTGGTGAGCGCGACCGCCGTACCGTCGCCCGAGACGGCCTGTGGTATCCACCGCCCGGGCAGCAGGGCCTTGGCGGAGGCGCGGCCGGTCGCCGTGTCGATCCGCCGGCAGGCGGTGTCGGGGCCGTCGGGGGCGGTCGCGAACAACCACATCCCGTCCGCGCTGGCCACGGCGCGCGGGATCGTTCGCCGGTCGGTGCCCCGCAGGAGGCCCAGCCCTTCGGTGACCTGGACGAGCAATGGATCGGGAACGGTGAGAACCGGTTCCGAGCCCTGGCGCCGGACGGGCTCGCAGCCGGCCAGCGCGGCGGCGCCGGCACCGGCGAGCAGGGTCAGGATGCTGCGACGCGAGATGGTGACGGTCATGCCCGGGTGACACCCTCGAAGCCGTCGAAGTTCCGTGCGGCGAAGGTGGAACCCGCGCGGCGCGGCCGGTGTCATGAGGGTGATCGAAGCGGAGGTCTCCACTGGACGACGACGAGCTTGTCCGCCGCGCTGGCACCGGTGACCTGGAGGGGTACGAACTCCTGGTCGCCCGGCACACCGCGTCCGCGTATAGGACGGCGGTGCTGCTCGGCGCCGGGTCGGACGCGGAGGACGTCATCCAGGAGGCGTTCGTGAAGGGGTTCCGCAACCTGTCCCGCTACCGCGGCGAGTCGTCCTTCCGGTCGTGGCTGCTCGCGATCGTCGCCAACGAGACCCGCAACCTGCACCGGTCCCGGAACCGGCGGAACGGGCTCGTCCTGCGGGCCACGGCGGCGGACCTCGGGTCGGAGGTCGGCGAGGACGCCGCGGTCGGCGGGGTCCTCGCCGCGGAGCGCCGGGCCGCGCTGGTGGCGGCGCTGCGTCAGCTGCCGGTGAAGGACCGTGAGGTGATCGTGTGCCGGTTCCTTCTCGACCTGACCGAGGAGGAGACCGTGACGACGCTCGGCTGGCCCAGGGGCACGGTGAAGTCACGGACGTACCGGGCCCTGGCCAAGCTGCGCAACCTGCTCGACCGCGAGGAGGTGCGCCGTGGATGACCTCGAACGCGAGCTGCGGGACCTCGCCACCTGGCTGGAGACACCCGAGGTCCCCGACGTGACCGCCCGGATGCGCGCCCGGCTGGCCACGCCGGCACACCGGCGACGCCGCTGGCGTTACGCGCTCGCCGCGGCGCTGGCCGCTCTGCTCGTCGCCCTGCTGCCGCCGGGGCGGGCCGCCATCGCCGACGCCGTGTCGGGACTGCTGCGCTTCTCGGGGATCATCATCGACACCACGCCGGCGCCGATGCCGCCCACCGGCACACCGTCGCCGTTGCCGGCGCAGCGGCCGGCCTCCGCCGACGAGGCGCAGCGGCACCTGCGCTTCCCGATCCGCGTGCCGGCCGAGCTGGGAGCTCCGGAGCAGGTGCTGGTCGCCGACCCGGACGACACCGGCACGTACCGGGCGGTGACGCTGCTCTACCGCGGTGGCGCGCTGCGCCTCGACGCCTTCGACGGTCGCCTCGACCCGGTCTTCCACAAGCAGATCAGCGGGCCGGGCGTGGAATGGGTCAGCGTCCGCGGCGACTTCGCCGTGTGGATCGGCGGCCCGCACGAGCTTGCCTACGTCGACCGCGCCGGCACGGTACGGGTGGAGACCGCCCGGCTCGCCGCGGCCACGCTGATCTGGGAGGCCGCCGGCGTCAGCTACCGGCTGGAAGGCGAGCTGACCCGAGACGAGGCGGTCGCGATCGCCGCGTCGCTGGACTAGGCGTGGGCCGGCCCGCGCGACCGCGGTCATCCGCTACGAGAGGAACCCGCGCTGCCCGACCGGTGTCGACAGGACAGGGGTGCCGACCGGCGCCGACCGCGGTCCGGAGGTGCGAGATGAGTTCATGGGGCAGGCTCCTGCTGGGGTCGGTGGTCCTGCTGTCGGGCTGCACCACCGCGGGCCGGTCGGCCGCGCCGGCCACCCCCGCGAGCGCACCGACCGGCTGTGCGACCCGGGTCGAGGCCGGCAGGCTGCCCGACTGGGCGGACGCCGGGTTCACCGGGGACACCCGCATGCCGCATGTGTTCGGTGCGAAGGGCGAGATCGTCGCCGTGCTGTTCGGCCACCCGCTGGCGGTCGGCCGGACGGAGGGCCCCAGCAACAAGATCCTCTGGGTTGCCCGGCCGGCGGCGACGCCGTCGCCCGACCCGGCCGCGCCGGCCACCCTCGTCATCACCGCGACCCTGGACGGCACCACGAGCCGGGCGACCCGGGAGGTCGCCGGCGGCCCCGGCCCGTCGATCGTCGACCTGCCGCAGGCCGGCT
The DNA here is from genome assembly GCF_040639095.1 of Micromonospora sp. NPDC023966. NCBI lineage: Bacteria > Bacillati > Actinomycetota > Actinomycetes > Micromonosporales > Micromonosporaceae > Micromonospora > Micromonospora sp. NPDC023966. Next base: position 138,376 of record NZ_JBEZZJ010000016.1, read on the forward strand.
GCTGGCACCTCGACCTCCGCTGGTCCGGACGCACCGACACCATGGACCTGGTCTACGTCCCCGCCTGACGGGCCGTCTTCGAGAACCTTGTGCATATCTGCCGCGAGCGGAGGGTATTGATTCGGTCGTGACCACACCTGAGCAGCGTCGGCAGCAGGAAGAAGCGCTCGAGAGCGGCGAGGCGTATCAGGACGCCGAGGGGCGCCTTACCAAGGATCCGGGTGCCGGTGCCGCGCACGCCGACAGCGAGGCCGACCGCAACGCCGAGCACCTGAGGCGTGGCGAGGTCGGTCCGGGCGTCCCGGAGGAGTAGCCGCTTCCCCCGATCCCTCCGTCGGCTCCCGGTCAACCGCTGGAGCGTGCTTCCGGGGAGTGCGACGATGGCGGTCGATGATGCCGGCATCCGGGTGGAGGACGATCATGGCGCGAGGCAGCGAGCGATCGGCGAGCCGGGCGGAACCCCGCCACCTCCGCGACGTCCACCTGCACGTCCTCGCCGTGGTGATCTTCGGGCTGCTCGCCTGGTTCGGAATCGACGGGCTCGACCGGGGGGTGGCCGGGCTGGCCGTGCCCTGGCTGATCGTGGGGCTGGCCGGCGCCGTCCGGGCGATCCTGGCGGTCACGGGGACCCTGCCGGCGCGACAGGTGGCCCGGGGAATCATGGTGCTGGTCGCCGTGGGCGCCCTGACCACCGGGTACGCGCTCGCCCCGACCGGGATGGACCGGGGCTTCGTCATCGCGGTGGACGCTGTTCTCGCCGGCGCGCTGGCCGCCTACGCGTTCCTGGGTGAGCCGCGCGCCGTCGCCGGGACCCCCTGACGCCCTCGACGCGCTCGCGCCGGCCGGCCGCTCCGGCCGATCCCGTAACCGGTCCACCGTGGCGGGGAGCAGCGGTGCTCAGGCGGCCTCCGGCGGGGTGGGCGGGACGGCCAGGGCGATGGTGAGGGCGAGCACCGTGGCCGGTTCGTGGAGGCGGTCGCCGTACAGCTCGCGGAGCTTGCCCATCCGGTAGCGGACGGTCTGCGGGTGGACGAACAGGTCGGCCGCCACGTCCTCGCGGCGGCCCTGGTGCAGCAGCCAGGAGCGCAGTGTCTCGGCGAGCCGGTGCGCGGTGGCCGGGGGCAGGGCGGCGAGCGGCGCGAGGGCCTGCGCGCGCAGGTCGGCCAGGGCCTCCGGGTCCATGCTGAGCAGCAGCTCGGCCAGGTGGTCCTCGGTGTCGACCGGCCCGGCGTCCGGTTCGCCGAGGCCGAGGGCGAGCGCCCGGGTGGCCCGCTGGTAGGAGGCGGCGACCCGGTGCCACGACCGGGCCGGTCCGAGCACCGCCCGGTGCCCGTGCAGCAGCCGGGTGAGTTGGCGCCGGCGGGCGCCGTGGGTGTCCGGGACCAGCAGGACGGCCAGTTCCTCGGCGGGGTCCATGCCGGGCAGGTCCTCGCCGCTCTCCAGAGTGTGCGGATTGAGCAGGGCGAGCACCGCGCGCAGGTTGCGGCGGGGCAGGAGGACGACGGTGAGGGTCTGCGGCAGTGGCCAGTCGGCCCGTTCGGCGCTGCGCCGCAGGATCTCCTCCGGTTCCCCGGCGAGCAGTTGCTGGATCAGGCGTTCCATGTTGCGGCTGCGGGCCCGGCCCGCGCTGGCCAGCTCGTCGGCGTGCCCGGCCACGCTGGCCGCGGAGAGCTCGTCGATGTAGGCGAACATCAGCTCGGCGAACTCGGCCACCGTCTCGGCGGCCAGCCCGCTGCGCACGGTAGTGGCGGAGACCTCCCGCCAGGCCACCCGGGCTCCCACCCGGTACGCGGCCAGCAGCGCGTCCATGCTGCGCCCGGAGCGGGCCTCGCCGCTGCCCAGCGCGTACGCGGCCTCCAGGGCCGGGGCCAGCGGGGTGCTCGGGTCGGTCAGCTCTGCCCCTTCGATGAGCTGGAAGAATGTACCCAGCGCGATGCGTACCGCGTTCTCGATCTTCTCCCGCATGGTGCCGGTGAGCGCGCCGGAGTAGTCGGGGACCTCGGCGGTGATCGCGCTGACGGTCCGCTCCGCCACCACGGGCAGCCCGTCGCGCAGCCGGGCCGCCACTCCCGCGTCGAGTTCGAGGTGGGCGGCGCGATAGTTCGGCACGGACTCGTCGGACATCTTGTTCTCCCCGAACAAAAACCTGCGGCTGTTTCACCTTTGGCGGTCAAGATGTTATGCGATCACGCAGTCACCCTGGTGATATGACCACAACTGCCCCCCGCCACCCCCAGAAGGCCACCTTCCGGGACAGATTGCTGCGGCTGGCCGGCGCGGTCACCACCCCGCTGTTGCCGGGGGACTACCTCGACCTCGTCGCTCCGCTGCGCGCCGGTGCTCCGCTGCGCGGCCGGATCGTCGAGGTCCGCCCGGAGACCCGGGACGCCGCGACCGTGGTCATCCAGCCGGGCCGAGGGTGGCAGGGGCACCTGCCCGGACAGTACGTGCGCCTCGGCGTGGACGTCGACGGGGTGCGCCAGTGGCGGGCGTACTCGGTCACCTCGGTGCCCGGCGCCGCGGACCGCCGGATCACCGTCACCGTGAAGGCGATCCCGGACGGCAAGGTCAGCAACCACCTGGTCCACCGGATCCGGCCCGGCACGATCGTCCAGCTCGACCAGGCGCAGGGCGACTTCGTCGTGCCCGAGGCGACCCCCGGACAGGTCCTCTTCCTCACCGCCGGCAGCGGCATCACCCCGGTCATGGCGATGCTCCGCGCCGGCCTGCCCGGCCGGGCCGACGTGGTGCTGGTGCACTCGGCGCCGACCCGCGACGACGTCATCTTCGGCCCGGAGCTGCGGGCGCTCGCCGGGTCCGGCGCGCTGCGGCTGGTCGAGCGGCACACCGACACCGACGGCCTGCTCGGCGTCGACGAGCTGGCGGACCTGGTGCCCGACCACCTCGACCGGCAGGCCTGGGCCTGCGGGCCGATCGGCATGCTCGACGCGGTTGAGGGGTACTGGGAGTCACACGGGCTCGCCGACCGGCTGCACACCGAGCGGTTCCGGCCCACCGTGATCTCACCGGGGGAGGGCGGCACCGTGACGTTCACCGGGGTCGGCGTGACCGTCGAGGCCGACGGGGCCACCCCGATCCTCGACGCCGGAGAGGCGGCCGGCGTGCTGATGCCGTCCGGCTGCCGGATGGGGATCTGCTTCGGCTGTGTCGTGCCGCTGCGCGAGGGCGCGGTGCGCGATCTGCGCAACGGGGACCTCACCACCGCCGTCCCCGGCGACGGCGTGCTCATCCAGACCTGCGTGTCGGCGGCCGCCGGTACCTGCGACATCGAACTCTGACAGGAGGCCACCCGACGTGACCGTGATCCAGAAGAAGGCCGACAACCCGATCGCCCACCTCACCGCCGCGGACATCGAGATCATCGGCAAGGAGCTGGACGCGATCCGGGACCGGGTGATCGCCGACCGGGGCGAGCGGGACGCCCGCTACATCCGCAAGGTGATCAAGACCCAGCGGACGCTGGAGCTGAGCAGCCGGGCCGTGCTGCTCTTCTCGCTCTTTCCGCCGGCCTGGATCGTGGGCACGGCCGGCCTCGCGGTCGCCAAGATCCTCGACAACATGGAGATCGGGCACAACGTCCTGCACGGGCAATGGGACTGGATGCGCGACCCGAAGATCCACTCCACCACCTGGGACTGGGACCACGTCTCCCCGCCCGAGCAGTGGAAGCACTCGCACAACGAGCTGCACCACCGGTACACCAACGTGCTCGGCAAGGACAACGACCTCGGGTACGGCATCATGCGGGTCGACGAGGACCAGCCGTGGCACCCGATGTACCTGGGCCAGCCGTTCTACAACTTCCTCAACGCCTGCTTCTTCGAGTACGGCATCGCCGCGTACGACCTTGAGCTGGGGGAGAACCTCAAGAACGGCCGGCACAAGGACCCGGCGTTCCGGGCCCGCGCCAAGGCGGTCGGTCGCAAGATCCGCCGCCAGGTGCTCAAGGACTACGTGCTGCACCCGCTGCTGTCCGGCCCGTCGTTCCTGTCCACGCTCGCCGCCACCTTCACCGCGAACCTGATCCGCAACCTGTGGAGCCACTCGGTGATCATGTGCGGGCACTTCCCGAACGGCGTGGAGACCTTCGAGAAGACCTCCATCGAGGGCGAGACCCGCGGCGAGTGGTACCTGCGGCAGATGCTCGGCTCGGCCAACATCAGCGGCCCCCGGCTGCTGCACATCATGACCGGCAACCTGTCGTTCCAGATCGAGCACCACCTCTTCCCCGACCTGCCGAGCAACCGCTACCAGGAGATCGCCCCGCAGGTCCGGGCCCTGTTCGACCGGTACGGCCTGAAGTACACCACCGGCCCGCTGCCCAAGCAGGTCGCCTCCGCCTGGTGGAAGGTGATCCGGCTGTCGTTGCCGAACCGGCGCTCCGACCGCCGGCAGCCGGTGGCCCCGGCCTCGCTGGTCTCCTCCGGCACGGCCTGACCGGTCGCCGCCCACCGGGATATTCCGGTGGGCGGCACCGCCGCCGATCGGCTACGGTCGTAGGCATGGACCTCAGGCGCAGCACCACCGCCGCAGCCGCGCGAGCTTCCCGCTCGCCGGTTGCCGCCGCCTGACCTGCCCAATTCCCGCCGGCGACCGGAAACGGTCCGCCGGCGTCGTCGTGTCACGCCACCGCCCGCGCGGCGGACCGTCCGGTCGTCCCCACCGGAAGGCCCGTGCCATGACACCCGACCAGATCGTCCGAACCTTCGTCGACCACTACCACCGCCGGGGCCACCGGGACGCGCCGGAGAGCTCGCTGATCCCGCCGCCCGGCGATTCGGTCCTCTTCACCACCTCCGGCATGCACCCGCTCACCCCGTACCTGCTGGGGCGCCCGCACCCCGGCGGCCGGCGGCTGGTCAACGTGCAGCGCTGCCTGCGCACCACCGACCTGGAGGAGGTCGGTGACCGCACCCACCTGACGGTCTTCGACATGCTCGGCTCGTGGTCGCTCGGCGACTACGACATCGCGACCAGCCTCCGCTGGGGGTACGAGCTGCTCACCGACGGTTTCGGCGTCGGCCCGGGGCGGCTGCACGCCACCGTCTTCGGCGGCGACGACCAGGTCGGCCCGGACGAGACCGCGCTCGCCACCTGGGCCGGGCTGGGTGTGCCGGTCGAGTCGAACGGCGCGGAGAACTGGTGGTCCAACGGCCCGACCGGCCCGTGCGGGCCCGACTCGGAGATCTTCGTGTGGACCGGGGACGGCCCGCCGGTCGGCACCCCGGGCACCGACGAGCGCTGGATGGAGGTCTGGAACCACGTCCAGATGCGCTACCACCGGCACTCCGACGGCCGGCTGACGCCGCTGCCGATGTCGAGCATCGACACCGGAATGGGTCTGGAACGCCTGGAGATGGTGCTGCGCGGCGGCCGGTCGGTCTTCGAGGGCGCCGGTCTGACCCCGTGGGTGGACGCGGTCCGCGACCGGTGGGACCTGCGCGGCGAGGACCTGCGGGTGGTCGCCGACCACCTGCGCTCCGCCGTGGTCGTGCTCGGCGACGGGGTACGCCCCGGCAACACCGGCCGCGGCTACGTGCTACGCCGGCTGGTCCGGCGGGCGCTCACCGTGCTGTGGCGGGACGACCCGGCGCGCGGCCTGACCGACCTGCCGCTCGACGCGTACGGCGACACGCTGCGCCGGTTCCGGCAGGAGGCGGAGGTGGGCCCGCTGCGCGAGCTGCTGCTGGACGAGGAGCGGCGGTTCCGCGGGCTGCTCGGCCGGGGCCGGCCGCTGGTCGACCGGGTACGCGCGCGGGGGCCGCTGACCGAGCGCGACTACCACTGGCTGCACGACACCCACGGGCTGCCCCGGGACCTCGTCGACGGCCTGCTCGCCGAGGCGGGCTGACCGGCGTCGGTGGCCGCCGCGGTGACCCGGTGTCAGACTCGGCAGCGGAGACCGCCGCAGCGAGGGATGTGGTCGCATGACGGGGTACGAGGTCCGGCCGGACGTGGAGACGGTGACGCTGCTCGGCGCCCGGGTCACCGTCACCGACGCCACGGCGCTGCTCGCCGCCGCCCAGGACGGGCCGGTGGAGCTGCTGGCCGGCGCCGACTTCCCCGCGCCCGTGCGGGAGGTGCGCTGCACCGTGCGCGCCGACAGCCGGGACGGGCGGCCGGTGCACCGCTTCGAGGCGTACCTGCGGGCGGACGCCCCGCTGCCCGCCACCGGCCTGCTCGCCCTCGGCCTGGCCGGACCGGTCGGGCTGCTGATCGCCCAGCGACTCGCCGCGAAGGGCGGCGACGGGCCGGCCGCCACGGTCGGCCGGGTGGCGGCCGAGGCCGGGCGCCGGCTCGGGCTGCGTCCCGCCGGGACCGCGCTCGCCGAGGCGCCGCGCGACGCGGCCGGCCGCGCGGTGCTGCGCGCCGCCGAGGAGGCCGGCCTGCGGCCGGAGGTGAGCCACGACGGCGGGACGGTGCGGGTGCGCGCCGAGGTGCCCAGCGCCGAGGTGACGCCGGCGCACCTGACCGCCGCGATCGGGGTGGTGCTCCAGGCCGTCCGCGAGCTGGCCGGCGACACCCCGGAGCCGACGTTGCTGCGCGGCCGGTCGTACCCCGTGGGTCACCGCGCGGCCGCGGCGGTGCCGCGCAGCGCGGCGGTGACCCTCGACCAGGTCGGCGGCCTGGCCGAGGTGGTCGCCCGGTTCCGCGAGGTCGCGGTGTCGTTCCGGCACCCGGGGGCGATGGCCCGCTGGGGGGCGCGCCGGCCGCAGGGCATCCTGCTGTACGGCCCGCCGGGCACCGGCAAGACCATGCTGGCCCGGGCCCTGGCCAACGAGATCGGCGCGGACTTCGTGGAGATCCGCACCCCGGAGATCCTCGACAAGTTCCTCGGCGGCTCCGAGCGCAACATCAAGCGGATCTTCCGGGAGGCGCGTCGCTACCGGCGGCCCACCGTCATGCTCTTCGACGAGTTCGACAGCATCATCAGTTACGCGGGCGCCGGTGGCGACGCGGCCAGCCAGGCGGTCAACGCGGTGGCCGGGATCTTCAAGCAGGAGATGAACACGCTGTTCGAGGAGAACCCGGATGTCATCGTGGTGGCCACCACCAACTTCCCGCAGCGGGTGGACGCCTCGCTGATCCGCTCCGGCCGCTTCGACCTCAAGATCGCCATTCCGGCGCCGGACGAGGCCGGCCGCGCGGAGATCCTCGCCAAGATGATCCGGGAGCTGATCGACCGGCACGAGCGGCCCGGCTTCCGGATGTTCGCCGCCGACGTCGACCCGGCCGCGCTGGCCGCCGTCACCCCGGGCCTCACGGGGGCCGACCTGCGGGAGGTGCTGCGCCGGGTGCAACTCGCCAAGGCGCTCCGGGAGGCGAGGGAGGGTGCGCCGCCCGCCCCGATCAGTCAGGATGACCTCCGAGAGGCCGTCGCCGGGCTGCGCCGCGGCTGAGCACGGCCGACGGAAGGAGACCTGTGTCGTCGTCGACCCTGCTGTCCCGTCGCGATCTGGCGTTCCTGCTCCACGACTGGCTGGACGTCAGCCGGCTGACCGAGCGGCCGCGCTACGCCGAGCACTCGCGGGAGACCTTCGACGCGGTGCTGGACCTCGCCGCGCAGGTCGCCGCCGAGCGGTTCGCCCCGCACAACCGCGCCGCCGACGCCGCCGAACCGAGCTTCGACGGGCAGCGGGTCCGCACCCTCCCGCAGGTCAAGGCCGCCCTGGAGGTGTTCGCCGGCACCGGCCTGCTGGCCGCCACCATGGACGAGTCGGTCGGCGGGATGCAGTTGCCGCACGCCGTGGCCGCCGCCTGCTTCGCCTGGTTCCAGGCCGCCAACGTGGCCACCGCCGCCTACCCGTTCCTCACCCTCGGCAACGCCAACCTGCTGCTCGCCCACGGCAGCGCCGAGCAGATCGACACCTGGGTGCGGCCCATGGTGGAGGGGCGGTTCTTCGGCACCATGTGCCTCTCCGAGCCGCAGGCCGGCAGCTCGCTGGCCGACATCACCACCCGGGCCGAGCCGCAGGAGGACGGGACGTACCGGCTGGTCGGCACCAAGATGTGGATCTCCGGCGGCGAGCACGACCTGGCCGAGAACATCGTCCACCTGGTGCTCGCCCGGATCCCCGGCGGGCCGCCCGGGGTGAAGGGCATCTCGCTGTTCATCGTGCCGAAGGTGCTCCTCGACGCCAACGGCGCGCTCGGCCCGCGCAACGACGTCGTGCTGGTCGGTCTCAACCACAAGCTGGGCTACCGGGGCACCACCAACACGCTGCTCAACTTCGGCGAGGGCGTGCATCGCCCGTACGGGCGGCCCGGGGCGGTCGGCTACCTGGTGGGGGAGCCGCACCAGGGGCTGGCGCAGATGTTCCACATGATGAACGAGGCGCGCATCGGGGTGGGCGCCGGCGCCACCGCGCTCGGCTACACCAGCTACCTGAAGTCCGTGGCGTACGCCCGGCAGCGCCCGCAGGGCCGCCCCGCCGCCGACAAGGACCCGACCGCGCCGCAGGTGCCGATCGTGGCGCACGCCGACGTACGCCGGATGCTGCTGGCGCAGAAGAGCTACGTGGAGGGCGCGCTCGCCCTGATCCTCTACTGCGGGCGGCTGCTCGACGAGGAGAAGACCGCTCCGGCCGAGGCCGACCGCAGCCGGGCGCACCTGCTGCTGGACCTGCTCACCCCGATCGCCAAGAGCTGGCCGTCGCAGTGGTGCCTGGCCGCCAACGACCTGGCCATCCAGGTGCACGGCGGCTACGGCTACACCCGCGACTACGACGTCGAGCAGCACTGGCGGGACAACCGGCTCAACCCGATCCACGAGGGCACCCACGGCATCCAGGCGCTCGACCTACTCGGCCGCAAGGTCACCATGCGCGGCGGGGCCGGCCTGGAGCTGCTGCTGGAGACCATCCGGGCCACCGTCACCCGGGCCTGGAAGGCCGAGGGCGAGGCGGCCGAGCTGGCCGGCCGGCTCGGCGCGGCGGTCGACCGGATCGCCGTGGTGACCCGCCGGCTGCACGGCGCCGGCGACCCGGAGCTGGCCCTGGCCAACGCCAGCGTCTACCTGGAGGCGGTCGGGCATGTGGTGATCGCCTGGATGTGGCTGGAGCAGTTGCTCGCCGTCGAGGCGCTGGGCAGCCCGGACGGCCCGGACGGCGACTTCCTCGCCGGCAAGCGGCAGGCCGCCCGGTACTTCTTCCGCTACGAGCTGCCCCGTACCGGCCCGCAGTTCGACCTGCTGGAGAGCCTGGACCGAACCACCCTGGACACCCGGGAGGCCTGGTTCTGACCGGCCGCGGAGGGCCTAGGAGGCGCGGCGCGCGAGCAGCGTGGAGTCGTGGATGTCGAGCGTCACGCCGTCGCGGGTGACCGTCCGCGGCCGCTGCTCGACCACCAGGGCCTCGAAGTCGTCCGGCAGGCCGGGCAGCAGCTCCTCGGCGACGAACATGGCTCGGCGGTGGCTGGCGGTCAGATGGGGGAATCCCTCCGACGGCGCGTGGCCGACGACGAGCAGGTGCCCGCCGGGCGCGACGGCGCCGGCCAACCGGCGGGTCACCTCCACCATCCCGCCGTCCGGTGGGTGCAGAAAGTGGCTGGTGACCAGGTCGTAGGACCGGCCGTCGGCCGCGAAGGTCCGGGCGTCGACCTGCCACCATTCGGTGCGGTCGGCGACCCCGGCCTGCTCGGCGTGCCGGGCGGCGCGGGCGAGGCCGTTGGCGGAGAAGTCGGTGCCGGTCACCCTCCAGCCCTGGCGGGCCAGCCAGATCACGTCGCCGCCCTCGCCGCAGCCGACGTCGAGCGCGGTGCCCGGCGTCAGCCCGGCCACCTCGGCGACGAGCTGCGCATTGGGGTTACCGCTCCAGATCTTCTCCTCGCCGGAATACCGCTCGTCCCAGCCCGGCGGCTCGAACAGGGCAGCCGCCTCCTCCGCGGTGGGGTGGTGTCCGTGTCCACTCATGAGGCGGCTTCCTCCCGGTGCTTGGCGGCGGCGGCCGCGGCGATCAGGTCGTAGGACTGGTTGACGTCCATGCCCACCAGCATCCTGAGCGCCGCTGGTGCCGACAAACTTTCTTGCTGCTTCGGCAAATCTCGCTGAGAATATGCGCCATGAGCGGCGACGTACCCCTCGAGGTGAGCGCCCTGGCGATCAACGTCACGATCCCCGAGGGGCTCCGCTGGACCGATACCCGGCGAGGTGAGGAGTTCATCCTGACCACGCTCAACGTCCGGCTCCTCCCCGACGGTCGCCTCGCGGCGAAGGCCTACGGGCGACCGACCGCCGGCGGCCGCGGCACCTACGTCTCGTTCCCCGTGCCCGACCGGCCCGAGCTGACGGCCCTGGTCGACCGGGCCGCCAGCCGCGCCGGTGCGCTGTGGTCCGCGCACCGCGGTCTCGGCTGAGCGGTCGGCTCCGCGGGCCACCGCTCAGCGCCGCAGGGTGGTCTCCCGCTGCATGTGCGACAGCTTTTCCGGATTGCGCACGGCGTAGAGCCCGGTGATGAGGCCGTCGTCGATGCGCACCGCCACGACGGTGTCGATCTCGTCGTCCTGCCGGAAGATCAGCGCCGGGTAGCCGTTGACCTGCGCCGGCCCCAGCGACATCGTGCCGGCGACCCGGCCCAATCCGGCGACCAGCAGGCGGGCCACCTTGTCGGCCCCCACGACGGGCCGCAGGACGGCCTGCTTGACTCCGCCACCGTCACCCAGGAGGACGACATCCGGCGCGAGGATGTCGAGCAGGCTCTGCAGATCGCCCGTCTCGGCCGCCCGCTGAAACGCCTGGAGCGCGTCGCGGGTCTCGGCCTGGGAGACGACCCCGCGCGGCCGGCGCGCCGCGACGTGGGCCCGGGCCCGGTGCGCGATCTGCCGGACCGCGGCCTCGCTCTTGTCGACGGCTCCGGCGATCTCGTCGTAGGCCAGGTCGAACACCTCACGCAGCACGAACACCGCCCGCTCGGTCGGCGTGAGCGTCTCCAGCACCAGCAGCATCGCCATCGACACGCTGTCGGCCAACTCGACGTCCTCGGCCACGTCGGGCGTGGTCAGCAGCGGCTCGGGCAACCAGGAGCCGACGTAGGACTCCTTGCGGCGGCCCAGCGTACGCAGCCGGGCCAGGGCCTGGCGGGTGGCGATCCGCACCAGGTAAGCCCGCTGCTCCCGCACCGTGTCGAGATCGACGCCCACCCACCGCAACCAGGTCTCCTGCAGGACGTCCTCCGCGTCGGCGGCCGAGCCCAGCATCTCGTAGGCGACGGTGAACAGCAGGTTGCGGTGGGCCAGGAACGCCTCGGTGGCGGAGTCCATGCGGTCGTCCTGGCTCATGCCCCCGCCGCGATCGTCGGGCGCGGTCCGCGACGTGCCGGCCATGCGGATCTCCTCTTCGCTCTCGACTGTGTCACCCACCAGATGCCGGGCCCCGCCGTTCTGTGACACCCAGACCCTAGTGGCGTGCGTCACGTGACCGAGCTGTCACAGGGATCGGGCCGCCGGCATCTCGTGTTCGTCCAGCGCCACACGGAGAGAGGACGACGTCATGGAAGCCCGATTCAACCTGTTCGAGAACGAGATCGCCGCCAAGTTCGCCAAGCGGTTCGCGAACACCGGCCTGGTGCTGCACCAGTCGCCGCTGCCGAAGTCGACGCAGGAGCTGGTGTCGCTGCGGGCCAGCCAGATCAACGGCTGCGGTTGGTGCATCGACCTGCACACCAAGGAGGCCGCGGCTGCCGGCGAGAGCGCGGTCCGGCTCAACCTGGTCGCCGCCTGGCGCGAGTCCACCGTGTTCACCGAGGCGGAACAGGCGGCGCTGGCGCTCGCCGAAGAGGGCACCCGGCTCGCCGACGCCCACCAGGGCGTCTCCGACGAGACCTGGGCCCAGGTGCGCAAGCACTACGACGACGACCAGATCGCCGCCCTGGTCTGCCTGGTCGCCCTGATCAACGCGGCCAACCGCCTTGCCGTGATCGTGCACCAGAAGGGCGGCTCCTACGAGGCCGGCATGTTCGCCAGCATGACGAGCTGATCGGCGACGGGTCCCGGCCCGGCCCGGGATCGTTCGATCCGGGCCGGGACCGGTGCCCAGTCATGGCGCCCCGCGTGTGATGCCGGTGGTCAGCCCTCGGCGAGCAGCCGGTCGCGCACCTCACGGCGGAGGACCTTGCCGATCTGCGAGCGGGGCAGGTCGTCGACCACCACCACCCGGCGGGGCACCTTGTAGCCGGCGAGGTGCTGCCGGCAGGCGGAGCGGACCGAGTCCGGGCCGGCGCCCACCCCCGGGTCCAGCACCACGGCGGCCACCACCTCCTCGCCGTCCCCGGTGGGCAGGCCAACCGCGGCGGCCTCGCGGACGCCGGGGATCCGGCACAGCGCCTCCTCCACCTCGGACGGGTAGACGTTGAACCCGCCCGTGATGATCAGCTCCTTGATCCGGTCGACCACGGTGACGAAACCGTCGGCGTCCATGGTGACCACGTCCCCGGTGCGCAGCCAGCCGTCGGGCAGCAGCACCCGGGCCGTCTCGTCGGGCCGGTTCCAGTAGCCGGCGAACACCTGCGGGCCGCGGACCAGCAGCTCGCCGGCCTCGCCGGGGGCGCGGTCCCGGGTCGGGTCCTCCGGGTCGACCAGGCGCACCTCGGTGGAGGGGAAGGGCACCCCGACCGTGCCCGGCCGGCGGGTCGGCGCGACCGGGTTGCCCAGGGTGATCGGGGAGGTCTCGGTCATCCCGTAGCCCTCGACGAGCAGGCCGCCGGTCACCGACTCCCAGAGCTGCACGGTGGCCGGGGGGAGCGCCATCGCGCCGGAGATGGCGTAGCGGACGGAGGTGAGGTCGACGCCGCGTTCCCGGGCGGCGGTGGCGAGCCGCGCGTAGATCGGCGGGACGGCGGGCAGGAAGGTGGGCGGGCGGCGGCGCGCCGCGTCGAGCACCTGGTCGAGGTCGAAGCGGGGGAAGAGCACCAGTGTGGCCCCGATGCTCACGGCGAAGGTGAGGCAGAGGGTCAGCCCGTACGCGTGGAACAGCGGCAGCACGGCGTACACGGTCTCCGCGCCGTCGTGCAGGCCGGGCACCCAGGCCCGGCCCTGCGCGGCGTTGGCCCGCAGGTTTCGGTGGGTCAGCACGGCGCCCTTCGGGACGCCGGTGGTGCCGCCGGTGTACTGGAGCAGCGCGGTGTCCCCGGGCCGGGGCGCGGGGTGGTCGGCGGCGAGCGGCGCGGCGTCGGCGACCAGCGTCGACCAGGAGAGCGCGCCGGGGGCCGGGGCGGTCATCGCGGCGCGGGCGGCGCGGACCTTGGGCAGCGGCAGCCGCAGCGCCCAGCGTTTGAGCCGGGGCAGGCCCCCGGTCAGGTCGACGCTCACCACCGTCTCGACCGCGCCCCGCCCGGCGACCAGCGGCGCCACCTTGTCCCACACCACCGCCACCCGGGCGCCGTGGTCGGTGAGCTGGTGGGCCAGTTCGTCGGCGGTGTAGAGCGGGTTGTGCTCGACCACCACCGCGCCGAGGCGCAGCACCGCGTAGAAGGCGACGACGTGCTGCGGGCAGTTCGGCAGCACCAGGGCGACCCGGTCGCCGGGGCCGACGCCGAGCCGGCGCAGCGCCTCGGCCGCGCGGGCCACCTGGTCGGCCAGGTCGGCGTAGGTGGTGGTGGCGCCGTAGAAGTCGAGCGCGACCCGGGGGCCGAACCGGCGGGCCGCGTCAGTGAGCAGGTCCACCAGCGAGCCGGTCGGCTCCGCGATCTCGGCCGGTACGCCGGGGGCGTAGCTGCGGGTCCAGGGCCGCTCCACGGTCGCGTCCATCGCCGTCTCTCCTCGCTGCCGGATGACGGCCCTCAGCCTAACTTAACCCACCGGTAACTTACGTTGCTGAGTTCGTCACACGACGCGAAGCGGGACGGCCGCCGATGCCGGACGAGTCAGCGGCGGCCGGCGGGTCGGTGCAGCACCCGCCGGGTCTTCATGACACCCAGGACGATGACCACGACCAGCACGACCAGGCCGATGATGATCAGCCAGCGGGCCGCCTCCAGCAGCAGCCCGAGCAGGATGAGCACGCCGGCCACGACGCCGACGGTCCAGAGCAACGCCCGCATGGCACCTCCTGCGAGTACGTGGACCGCCCGCTTTCCCGTTCCGGCTCCCGCCATTCCGCCCGCGGCGCGGTCAGTGCCGGGCCACGTATACGGTGTTCGCGGCCTCCCGGCCCTGCAACGGGTTGGGGAAGCGGACGACGTGCGCCACCGACGTCGGGAACACCTCGGTCAGCGTCCGCTGGAACGCCGGGTCCGGCGGGTCGTTCGACCAGAGCGCGAACACCCCCTCCGGGTGCAGCAGCGCGGCGAGCCGGCGCAGCCCGTCGGCCGTGTAGAAGGCGGCGTGGCTGGGGTGCAGCACCTGGCGGGGGGAGTGGTCCACGTCCAGCAGCACGGCGTGGAACCGCCGCCCCGGCGCCTCCGGGTCGAACCCGTCGCCGCTCGCGACCGCCGCGAAGAAGTCCGCCGGGACGAACCGGGTCCGCGGGTCGGCGGCCAGCCCGGCGGCGAACGGCAGCAGGTCCCGGCGGTGCCAGTCGATCACGTCCTCGATCGCCTCGACCACCACCAGCGAGCGCACCCGGGGATCCTCCAGCGCGGTGCGCGCCGTGTAGCCGAGGCCGAGCCCGCCCACCACCACGTCCAGGGCCTCGCCGGTCACCCGGGCCAGCCCGAGCCGGGCCAGTTCGATCTCCGCGACCGGGAAGAGGCTGGACATCAGGAACTCGTCGTCGAGCTTCACCTCGTAGACGTCGACGTCCAGCGACGGGTCGCGCCGCCGGCGCAGACTGATCTCGCCGATCGGCGTCTCCCGCCAGGCCAGTTCCTCGAAGCGTGCGCCCACGCGGTGGTCCTCTCCGCCGATTCCGTCACGCGATGTTACCGGTACCCCGCCCCGCCGTCGGGCGCGTCCGTTTTTCCGGCGCCGACGGCATCGCCCGGCCCTTCCCGGGTACGCCTGCCGTCGCGGGTCGAGGACGTCGGAGGAAGGAGCCGAGCGTGGCGGAGATGCTGGCCGGACGGCTGCACCTGGCCGAGCGGGCGCTGCGGATGGAGTCGGTGCCGGTGCCCGAGCCGGGGCGCGGGCAGGTGCGGATCCGGGTGGCCGCGGCCGGCGTGTGCCTGTCCGACGTGCACCTGATCGACGGCACGCTGACCCCGACGTACCTGTCCGGGGACGTGGTGACCCTCGGCCACGAGGTCGCGGGCACGGTGGACGCGCTCGGTGCCGGAGTGCGGGGCTGGCAGCCGGGCCAGCGGGTGCTGCTGCAGGCGGGGGAGCGGGACCGGTTCGGCCTCGTGCTCACCCGCGGCGTGGACTACGACGGCGGCTGGGCCGAATACGCCCTGGCCCGCGAGGACACCCTGGTCCCCGTACCGGACCTGCTCCCGTTCGAGCAGGCCTGCATCATCCCGGACGCGGTCTCCACGCCGTGGGCGGCGGTGACCGACACCGCGCGGGTCCGGCCGGCGGAGGCGGCCGCGGTGTGGGGTGTCGGCGGGCTCGGCGCGCACGCGGTACAGCTGCTGCTGCTGGTCGGCGCGGCCCCGGTGATCGCCGTGGACCCGCTGCCGGCGGCCCGGGACCGGGCGGTCGCCCTCGGCGCGGACCTGGCCCTCGACCCGAGGGACGACGGCTTCAAGGACGCCATGCTGGAGTTGGTCGGCACCAAGGGGCTCGACGTCGCGTTCGACTTCGCCGGCGTGCCCTCGGTCCGGGAGCAGGCCATGACCGTGCTCGGCCGGCGGGGGCGGCTGGTGCTCGCGGGCATCGCCAACCAGCCGATCAACATTCCGTCGGACAGCCGGTTCAACTACAACCAGCAGGCCGTGCTCGGCCACTACGGCTCGGAGGCGGAACACGTCGGGCAGTTGGTGACGCTCACCGGACTGGGCCGGCTCGACCTGTCCGCGTCGGTCAGCGACGTGCTGCGGCTGGCCGACGCGCCGGAGGCGGTGCGCCGGGTGCACGACAAGGAGGGCAACCCGATCCGCCTGATCCTGCGCCCGTGAGGCGCAGGCCGCCGGCGACCGCAGGCAGCGGACGCGTCAGTCGGCCGGGCGGGTCGCGACCACGACGGTGTCGAGGGCGTCGACGGTGCCGCCGTCGGTGGTGGACACCGGGCGGCGGGCCGTCTCGGCGCGCCGGATGTGCAGCCCGGCGAGCCCGTCGACCACCGCCTCCGGGGTGAGCAGGACGGCCGGGTCCTGCGGACCGCCGGTGCCGCCGGTCAGGTTCGCCAGGTCGTGGCCGACCACCACGAGGCTGCCGCCGGGGCGCAGCGCCTGCTTGGCCGCAGCCAGCACCCCGGCGAGGTCGTCGGCGGGCAGGTGCAGGTAGCTGATCAGCACCAGGTCGTAGCTGCCCGGCACCGGCCGGTACGCGGTGACGTCGGCGAGCCGCCACTCGACCGGGACGCCCCGGCCGGCGGCCAGCTCGCGCCCGCGGCCGACGGCGACCGGTGAGAAGTCCACCGCGGTGACCCGCCAGCCCTGCTCGGCCAGCCAGACCGCGTTGCGCCCCTCGCCGGCGGCGAGGTCCAGCGCGGCGCCCGGGGTGAGCCCGGTGACCGACTCGACGACGAAGCGGTTGGGCTCAGCGCTCCACACCAGCCCCGGCGTGCTCGCGTACCGGGTGTCCCAGGCGCTGCTGTCCACTGTGTCTCCTCCTTCGGCGGCCCCACGCCGCCATGCTGACCGTACCGGCTGCGGCAAGCGCTCCCAGGGCGAGTCCCGCGTACGCGGGAAGCTGCTGGGCGAGGACGAAGACGCCCATCACCACCACGAACCAGCCGAAGACCCGGCGCAGCAGGTCCGCCGGCAGCCGACCGGCGAGGCGCCCACCGGCCAGGCTGCCGAGTACCGCCGCGGCGGTGACCGCACCGGCCAGCCCCCAGTCGAGGTGGACGCTGGACAGATATCCGGCCAGGCCGGCGAAGGACTTCATCGCGATGACCACCAGCGAGGTGCCGACCGCGACCGGCATCGGCAGGCCGCCGAGCAGGGCCAGCGCGGGCACCACCAGGAAACCGCCGCCGGCACCGACCAGGCCGGTGACCAGCCCGACCACGATCCCCTCCAGGGCCACCCGGAACACGGGCAGCTCGTGCGGGGCCGGCCGGTCCGCGCCGCCGCGCCGGCCCCGCAGCATGGCGATCGCGGTGGCCAGCATCATCAGGGCGAAGCCGGTGAGCAGCACCCACGCCGGGACGAACGCGGCCAGCCGGCCGCTGGCGTACGCGCCGGTCATCCCGGCCAGCCCGAAGGTCAGGCCGGTGCGCCAGCGCACCCGGTGGGCCCGGGCGTGCGGCAGCACCCCGACGGCGCTGGTCACGCCGACGACGAGCACGGAGGTGGCGATGGCCTCCTTGGCCGGGAGGTCGGCCACGTAGACAGCAGCGGGACCGCGAGGATCGACCCGCCACCGCCGAGCAGGCCGAGGCTGACCCCGATGAGGACGGCCAGCCCGAGGGTCAGCAGGAGCATCAGCGGGCCTCCCGCAGCTGACCGACGACGGTGTCCAGGTCGCAGCTCGCGCCCCGGTTGTACGGCAGCTTGGCCAGCAGCATGCCCATGGCGCAGGTGTTGGTCAGCGCGGCGAAGGTGAGGCCGGCGCCGATGAACCCGGCGACCCACTTCAGGCCCGGCACGAACACCGAGCCGAGGACGCCGGCCAGCACGATCGAACCGGCGACCAGGCGGACCTGCCGCTCCAGGTCCCAGCGGGCGGCGCCCTGCTTGACCGGCGCGTTCGCGGCCTGCCAGGCGAGCATGCCGCCGTCCAGGACCTTGAGGTTCGGCAGCCCGACCCCGGCGAGCGCCTGCTCGGCCTGGGTAGCGCGGGCGCCCGAGCGGCAGATCAGCACCACGTCCTCGTCCAGGTGCTCGCGCAGTTCCGCGCGATGCTCCTTGAGCAGGTCGAGCGGGACGTTGTAGGCGCCGGGACGTGCACGGTCTCGAACTCGGCCGGGGTGCGCACGTCGAGCAGGCGGGGGGCGCGGCCGGCGTCGATCAGCTCGCGCAGGGTGGTGGCGTCGATGGTGTTCATGTCTCCTCGTTCCGGGGGGATGGCAGGGCGGGGCGCCGGCCGGCGCGCGGTCGCGCCGGCCGGTGATCGGGTACGGGGTCAGTCCTGGTCGGCCATGGCGACGCCGGCGGCCGCGGCCTGACCGAACCGGTCGTCGATCACGACGACCTGGCGTCCGGCGTTGGCCAGCAGCGACGCCGCGGCGGTGGCGCGGTAGCCGGAGCCGCAGTGCACCCAGACGGTGCCGGCCGGCACGTCGGCGAGCCGTCCGGGCAGGTCGGGCAGCGGGACGTGGACGGCGCCCTCGACGTGGCCGGCCGTCCACTCGTTGGTCATCCGCACGTCGAGCACGACGTCGGGGGCGGGCAGGCCGGCGGGGGTTTCCCCGGATCGGGCCGCCGCCAGGGCGGCGAAGTCCGCCGTCCGCAGCTTCCGAAGCTGCCCCGGCTCGGCCGCCCATCCCTCGGCCGCGCCGGTGGCCTGGGCGGCCGGGCGGTCGATGCCGATCAGAACCAGCTCACGCTGGGCGTCGGCGACCTGCTCGGGCGTGTCGGCGAGCAGGGTGATCGGCACCCCCCAGTCGATCAGCCAGCCGAGCCAGGTCGACATCGGCCCGTCCAGGCCGAGGCTGACCGTGCCGGCCAGGTGCGCCGCCGCGTACGCCTTGCGGTGGCGCAGGTCGACCACCCACTCGCCGGCGGCGATCCGCTCGCGCAGCCCGGCCGCGTCGGCGCGGGCGACCGGGGTGAGGTCGACCGGGGCCGGCCCGGCGGCGTTCGCCACGCCCATGTGGGCGTAGTACGCCGGGTACGCGTCGAGGCCGGCGAGGGTCTCGGTGACGAACTCGTCGGCGGCGAGCCGCAGCACGGGGTTGGCCTGCTTCTCCCGCCCGATGGTCGAGTCGGCGGCGTCGGCCTGGCTGGCCGAGCAGAAGCTGCCGAAGCCGTGCGTCGGCCAGACCTGGGCGCCGTCGGGCAGCAGGTCGGCCAGGCGCCGAGCCGAGGCGTGCTGGTGGTGGGCCAGCTCGTGGGCGTGCCGGCCGCCGAGCAGGTCGGTCCGCCCGGTGGTGCCGAACAGCAGCGAGCCGCCGGTGAACACGCCCGCCGGCCGCCAGTCGCCGTCGGTCGCCTCGTCGAGCACGTACGACAGGTGGTGGAAGGTGTGACCGGGGGTGGCGATCACCCGCAGGCGCAGGGCGTCCGAGACGGGCACCACGTCACCCTCGTCGACCGGCGTGCGGTCGAAGCCGACCTCGTCGGCCGCGGCCACCAGGTAGCGGGCACCGGTGATCCGGGCGAGTTCCAGGCCACCGGAGACGTAGTCGTTGTGCAGGTGCGTCTCCACCACATGGGTGATCCGCACGCCCCTGGCGCCGGCCAGGTACAGGATGCGGTCGATGTCCCGCTGCGGGTCGACGACGATGCCCACCCGGCCGTCGGAGGCCAGGTAGCTGCGGTCGCCGAGCGAGGACGTCGTGATCATGGTCACGTCCACTGCCATGTGTGGTGCTCCTTTCGTTCCCCGTATACCCCGGGGGGTATGTGGGAGGTAGACGTCCGCCCGGGTGCGGGCGCGAAGTACCCGCCCGCGCGACGATCAGGCCACGCGGGCGGCGGTTTGTTCGGTCAGGCCAGGGAGAGGAAGAGCTTCTCCAGCTCCTCCTCGGTCATCTCCGGCTCCTCGCCCCGGTCGCGGGCGGTGCCGCAGTGCCGCATGCCGGAGGCGATGATCTTGAAGCCGGCCCGGTCGATCGCCTTGGAGACGGCGGCGAGCTGGGTCAGGGTGGCCCGGCAGTCCTCGCCGTTCTCCATCATCTCGATGACGGCGTTGAGCTGGCCGCGGGCCCGCTTGAGCCGGGTCAGGGCGTCGCCCGTCAGCTCGGGTCGAAGTTTCATCGTGCACCTCCTGGAGCCAACATACCCCGGGGGGTACCCGTTCCGCCACCGGAATGAGGCGCGGGCGGACACGGAGGGTCCCCGGGAGGTCGACGGAGCGCTTATCCTGTGCGCCGACGATCGTTCTCGGAAGGGATCCGATGCCGTCCCGGCAGGACCAGCTCCACTCCTACCAGTTCACCGTCCAGCGGGCGGTCGCCGCGCTGGTGATGCGGGAGACCGACCCCGCCCAGTCGCCGTTTCGCCGGTTGGCCGGCGCGGGCCTGGCCAGTGTGCTGGTCGCGGTGATCGCGCTCGGCGGGGTCGCCCTCTACGGCCTGTTCGCCGGCGGTGGCAGCGCCTGGCGCGACCCGGGCGCGGTGATCGTGGAGAAGGAGTCCGGGGCGCGGTTCGTCTACCGCGAGGAGAAGCTGCACCCGGTGCTCAACTACGCCTCGGCGCTGCTGATCATCGGGGCGGAGCGGCCGAAGACGGTGCTGGTCTCCCGCCGCTCCATCGACGGGGTGCCGCGCGGCCTGCCGCTGGGCATCGCCGACGCCCCCGACCCGCTGCCCGCGCCGGGGCGGCTCGCCGGCGGGGCGTGGACGGTCTGCTCGGTCACCGCCGCCGAGGCGGGCCGGACGCAGGCCCGGTCCGCGCTGCTGATCGGGCGGGACGCCACCGGTGGCCGGCCCCTCGCTGACCAGGGGCTGCTGCTGCGCCACCCGGACGGCAGCCTGCACCTGCTCTGGCACGAGCGGCGCTACCTGCTCCGCGACACCGACCGGGTGCTCGCCGCGCTGGCCGCGACCCGGGAGCGGGCCGTGCCGGTGGCCCCGGCGCTGCTCAACACCGTGCCGGCCGGCGCTGACCTGGCGCCGCCCCCGCTGCGCGATCTCGGCGAGCCGTCCGAGCGGGTCACCGGCGCCACCATCGGGGACGTCTACCTGGTCCGCAACTCCGGCGGCGGCCGGCAGTACGCGGTGGCCGGACGGGCCGGCCTGGCCGGCATCACCGAGTTGCAGGCCGCCCTGCTGCTCGCCCGCACCGGCCAGGGCGACCCGGAACCGATCACCCTCGGCCGGTTCGCCGCCCTGCCGAAGCTCCCCGACCTGGTGCCCACCGGGCCGACCGCCCCGCCCGCCGTCCCGCCCGCGCTGGCCACGACGGAGGGTGGCGGGCTCTGCGCCCGGGCCGGCGACGACGCCGGCGTACGCGACGTCCGGCTCGGCGCCACCGTGCCGGACCTCTCCGCCGCCGCGCGGACGCCGGCCGGCCGGGGCGGGCTGGCCGACCAGGTGCTGGTGGAGCCGGGGCGGGGCGCGCTGGTCGAGTCGGTCGCGGCTCCCGGCGCCACCGGCGGCGCGGTCAGCGTGGTCACCGACCTCGGCCGGCGCTACGTGCTGGCCGGCGGCGAGGTGCCCGGCATGCTCGGCTACGCCGGCGTGCGCCCGGTCCGGCTGCCGGCGGGCCTGGTCAGCCTGGTGCCGGCCGGCAGCCCGCTCGACCCGGCCGCCGCCCGCACGGTCGCCGCCCCGGCCTGACCCGGCCCGGACCGGTCGCCGTGCGGCCCGGTCCGCCGGCGCCGCCGGCCGGGCGAGCGTCGGGGCGGCTCAGGCCGCCGGCTTGCGGAGCACGGTCACCGCGAACTCCGCGTCGTCGTGCCAGGGGCGCAGGTCCCAGGTGGCGAAGCGGTGCTCGAGGCGGAGCCCGGCGGCCACCGCGTCGGCGTCCAGCCCGGTGACCGGGTAGCCGCGGTCGGTGCCGAAGCCGACCACTACCAGGCCGTCCGGCCGGACGTGCGCGGCGATCCGGGTCAGCACCGCGCGCTCGGTGCCGGGGGCGAGGAACACCATCACGTTGCCGGCCACCACGGCCGCGTCGAACGGCTCGGGCTCGCCCTGCGCGGCCAGGTCCAGCTCGGACAGGTCGGCGACGAGGAAGCGCGGGCCGGGGTAATCGGCCCGGGCGGCGTCGATCAGCGCCGGGTCGGCGTCCACGCCCACCACCGTGTGGCCCCGGGCGGCCAGCGCGGCGGCCACCCGGCCGGTGCCGCAGCCGGCGTCCAGGAGGCGTGCGCCGGGCGGGACGAGCGCGTCCAGCAGCCGGGCCTCGCCGGCCAGGTCCGCCCCTTCGGCGGCGAGCCGGCGGAACCGGTCGATGTACCACTGCGAGTGTCCCGGCTTGGTCTCGGTCACCCAGCGGGTCGGCTTGCCCATGCCACCACGGTAGCTGATCTTGTGGTGGTCGGACCGGGAACCTCAGCTCAGCGCGAGGAAGGCGCCGGTGGCCAGCGGGGCGCCGGCGACGGCCCCGGCCACCACCTGCGGCCAGGTGTGGTCCCGCAGCACCACCCGGGACCAGCCGACCGCGGCCACCAGCAGCCAGCCGACGTGCAGCGCCGGGCCGAACAGCAGCACCAGCACGGCCGTGGTGGCGGCCGCGACCGCGGCGTGGATGCTCAGCTTCCACCAGTGGTTCACCAGGGTGCAGGCCGCGCCCACCACGAAGATCACCACGATCACGGCGAACAGTTCGGCGGGCGCGCGCAACGCGGCCAGCAGGGCCGTCCCGACCGCCACCGAGGCCAGGCCGGTCAGCAGCGGCCGGGCCCGCTGGGTACGGTCGCCGACGTGCCGGTCGGTGAGCCGGCCGCGGCGTACCCCGTGGACGATCACGCCGATCGGGATCACCGCGCAGAACAGCAGCGCCGTGCCGGCCCAGAGCAGAAAGTGCTGCGGGGAGCGGCTGACCCGGGCGGCCGCCACCAGCGGCAGGGCGGTCACCAGGACGCCCGGCGCGAGCACCTCGGTGATCAGCCGGGCCAGCCGCCCGCCGGTCGTCCGTTCCCGAGTCGCCCGCACCGGGCCATCCTGGTGGAGCCGCCCGCCAAGGTCAATTACCCCTTCTCCGCGCCGCTCGTCAGGCCCTCGGTGAGCAGCCGTTCGCTGGCGAAGAAGAGCACCACGATCGGCAGGGTGAGGATCACCGAGCCGGCCATCAGCACCGTCTTCGGCACCTCGACGCCGTCGGAGAGCAGCGACAGGCCCAGCGAGACGGTCCACCGGTTGGGCCGGTCGACCAGGAAGAGCAGCGCGAAGAGGAACTCGTTCCAGGCGATCATGAAGTCGTAGAGGGCGACCGCCATCACCGACGGCGCGGCGAGCGGGAGGCTGACCCGGCGGATGATGCCGAGCCGGCCGGCCCCGTCGATCGCCGCGGACTCCTCCAGGCTGACCGGGATGGTCTCGAAGTAGTTCTTCAGCATGTAGACCGAGACCGGCAGGGTCTGCGAGATGTAGACCAGCACCAGCCCGACCAGCGACCCGCGCAGCCCGGCCCGGGTGAAGACCACGAAGAGCGGGATCGCGATGACGATCGACGGGAACAGGTAGACCGCCAGGAACAGCGCGCTGACCTGCCGCCGGCCGAAGAACCGCAGCCGGGACACCGCGTACGCGCCGGGGATGGCGATCACCAGGGTGAGAGCGGTGGCGGCCAGCGCCACGATGCCGCTGTTGCGGATGAAGGCGAGGAAGCCCTGCCCGCCGTCCTCGACGGACTTGAGCACCTCGGCGTAGGTGGCGACGGTCAGCTCACCGAACGGCACGAGCAGCGAGCCGGGGTCGAGCAGCAGCCGCTCGATGGGGCGTACCGAGAGCACCAGCATGTACCAGAACGGCAGCAGGGTCACGAGCAGGAAGGCGGCGATCACCAGCCGGCGCAGCCAGCGCAGGCTCACCGTCTCGATCCGATCCCGGTCCATCACGCCTCCTCCCGTCGGCCGCTGAAGAAGCGCAGGTAGATCGCGACGAAGACGATCAGCACCACGGCCAGCACGACCGCCTGCGCCGCCGCCGCGCCGATGTCGGTCCGCGCGGTGAGGAACTGGTAGACCCGGACGCTGACCACCTCGGTGCCGGCCGAGCCGCCGGTGAGCAGGTAGACGTCGTCGAACTTGTTGAAGGTCATGATGAACCGGAGCACGCCGATCAGCGCGATCACCGGCATGAGCTGGGGCAGCAGGATGTGCCGGAATCGCTGGGTCGGGGTGGCCCCGTCGACCCGGGCGGCCTCCTCCAACTCGGCCGGCACGGCCTGGAGCCGGGCCAGCAGGAACAGGAAGGCGAACGGGAAGTAGCGCCACGCTTCGAACGCGATGACCGTCCAGAGCGCGGTGGACTCCTGGGACAGGAACGGGATCGGCGCGTCCCACCCGAGGAACCGCCGGCCCCAGTCGTTGACGAAGCCGAACTGCGGGTCGAGCATCACCTGCCAGACGAACGTCATGGCGACCACCGGCGCCACGTACGGCAGCAGCATGGACGCGCGGACGATCGTGCGGCCCCGGAACGGCCGGCGGACCACCAGCGCCGCCACCAGGCCGACCAGGATGGAGCCGACGGTCCCGCCGGCGCTGTAGACGGCGGTGGTCCAGAGCGTGTCGGCGAAGCCGGGGGTGTGCAGCACGCGGTCGACGTTGTCCAGGGTCAGCTCGCCGAAGAGGCCGGTCCGGCGCAGCGTCGCCAGGCGTACCCGTTGGAAGGCCAGCACCACGGTCCAGACGATCGGGATGCCGATCACCGCGACCACGACGAGCAGGGTGGGGGTGACCAGCGCGAGCCCGGCGCGGGACTCGCGGCGGCGCAGGGTGAGCGGGCGTCGGCCGGGGCGGCGGGGCCGCTCCCCGGTGGGGGAGCGGCCCGCCTCCGGCGCGGTGGTGGTCAATTCACGCCCTTGGCGATCGCGTCGACGTCCTTCTTCGCCCGCTCGGCGGCGGCCCGGGCGTCGGACTTCCCGCCGATCACGTCGGCGAGCGCCTTGGGCACCGGCAGCTCGCCGAGGATCGCCCCGACCAGCTTCCCCTGGCCCTGGGTGAGCCCCCAGCGCTGGAAGGTGTCCGGGCTCTTGCGCAGGGTGGCGAGCACGTCCTCGCCGTAGACCGCCGACAGCGGCTGCTTGCGGTCCACCCCGGCCTGGCTGGTGTTCCAGGCGGTGAGGAATTTCTGCTTGTCCTCTGCGGTGCCGGTACGCACCGGGAAGCGCCCCTCGGGGGACATGCCGAACCAGCGCGGGTAGCCGTCGGAGAGCATGTACTCCACGAAGGACGACGCGGAGTCGCTCGCGCCGTCGAGCACCGCCCAGGAGCTGATCTCGCCGTACTGGGCCGGCTCGGCGCCGTTCGGACCCTTGATCGCGGTGACGAAGCCGCTGTTCTTGGCCAGCCAGGCCGGGTCGGACTGGCACTGCGGGCAGGTCGGCTTGGCGTCGTTGCGCAGCCCGGCGAGCTCGTCGAGGATGAACGGCGACCAGATCAGCATGGCCGCCTTGCCAGCGAAGTAGGTGGCCCGGGTGGTGTCCACGTCCTGCGCGCCCTTGACCGAGCTGTTGCGCATCAGGTCGCCGTAGAAGCGGAACGCCTCGACGCACTCGGCGGAGTCCAGCGCGACCTTGCCGGCGTCGTCGGTGAGCTGGCAGTTGTTGGCCAGCGCGAGGTGTTCGAAGGTCTGCTGGGTGAAGACGTCGCCGGGGGCGGTCGCCGCGGTGATGCCGGCGACGCCGCCGGTGTTGAGCTTCGCCGCCGCGGCGGCGATCTTCTCGTAGGTGTCGGGGGCGGGCAGGCCCGCCGCGGCGAACAGGTCCTTGCGGTAGACCAGCAGCTGGCCCCACCCGTCACTGGGTACGGCGAGTTGCTTGCCGTCCTCGCTGGTCAGTTCGAGGGCGCGCGGGGAGAAGGTGTCCCGGCCGAGCTTGTCGACGACCCGCTGGTTGGCGTCCGGTTCGAGCAGGTCGTTGCCGGCCAGCGTGCGCACCCCCGCCAGGGAGACCGCTCCGACCACGTCGGGCAGGTCGCCGGCGGCGGCGCTGGAGGCGATGAGGGAGGGGAACTGGTCCTCGTTGACGGTGACCAGGTTGACCTTGACGCCCGTCTTGGCGGTGTAGTCGGCGATGATCGCCTTGGTGGCGTTCACCCGGTCCGCCACGTCTTCCAGGCTCCACACGGTTATCTGGGAACTGTCGGATTTCGGCTCGTCGTCACCGCAGGCAACCAGGGTAGTCCCGGCAAGTGCCATGATCAGGGTGGAGGCGAGGATCCGCATCGAGGGTGATGGCATCGGTGGCACTCCTCTCGAAGGGTACATCAGGGATTCAACGCCCTCGATTGATCGTTTACAAGACAATTACCAATATTTCGGTTTAGAATCGGGCCCGGCACTTTTCTCGGAGCGACGCCATGGCCAACTGGGTTGTCTCTCTGGCCGGGCCCCGGCGCGTGAGCCTGGAGCCCTGCCCCCCGGACCCGCTCGGCCCCGGCCAGGTCCGCGTCCGCACCTGCTACTCCGGCATCTCCGCCGGCACCGAGCTGACCCTCTACCGGGGCAGCAATCCCCGGCTCAGCAAGGACTGGGACGACGCCACCCGGATGTTCGTGCCCCGGCAGGCCGCGCCCGCGTACCCGGTGGTGGGCTTCGGCTACGAGGAGGTCGGCGAGGTCGTCGAGGTCGCACCCGACGTCGCCGACCGCCGGCCCGGCCAGGTCGTCTGGGGCATCTGGGGGCACCGCGCCGAGGCCGTGCTCGCCGCCGGCGCCGTCACCCCGCTCGCCCCCGGGCTCGACCCCCTGGTCGCCGTCTTCGCCCGCCCGGGCGCCATCGCGCTGACCGCCGTGCTCGCCGGCGACCTGCACCTCGGCGACTGGGTCGGGGTCTTCGGGCAGGGGGTGATCGGTCTGCTCGCCACCCGGCTCGCCGTCCTCTCCGGAGCCCGGGTGGTGGCCGTCGACCGGGTGCCGGACCGGCTCGCGCACGCCACCCGGCTCGGCGCCCGCCGGGTGGTCGACGCCGCCGTCGACTCCGCCGCCGCCGCGCTGCACGCGGCCACCGGCGGCCGCGGCGCGGACGTCTGCCTGGAGCTGTCCGGGTCGTACCCGGCGCTGCACGAGGCGATCCGCGCCACCGCCCACGCCGGCCGCGTCGTGGCCGCCGGCTTCTACCAGGGGTACGCCCACGGGCTGGGGCTCGGCGAGGAGTTCCACCACAACCGCATCCAGCTGGTGGCGGCCCAGGTCTCCGGCCTCGCCCCGGCACCCGGCACGGCCGGCCGGTGGACCGCGACGCGGATCGCCCACACCTTCATGGACCTGGTGGCCGAGGGCAGCGTCGACCCGCTGCCGCTGGTGAGCCACGTCGTCGACGCGGGCGCGGTGGCCGACGCCCTGGCGTTGCTCGACCGCGGTGCCGGTGACGTCCTCCAAGTCGTGCTGAGGTTCTGATGACCATCCCACTCGCCTGCCAGGAGCAGTTGCTCCCCGGCGCCGGCCTGTCCGAGAAGTACGCCCTCGCCGTCTCCCTCGGCTACCAGGGCATCGAGCTGCGCGGCCGGGGCGACCTGGCCCTCGCCCGGCGGCTGCCCGAGTTGCGCCGGGCCCGCGCCGAGGGCGTGGTCATGCCGACCGTCTGCGTCGAGATGGACCATTTCATCGGCGACTTCGACCCCGAGCGCTCCCGGGACGCGGTGCGCAACCTGCGCTCCCAGCTCTCGGTGATCGCCGAGCTCGGCGGCATCGGCGCGATGACCCCGGCCGCCTGGGGGATGTTCTCCCGCCGGCTGCCGCCGTTCGAGCCTCCCCGCCCGCCCGAGGGCGACCGGCAGGTGCTGGTCGACGCCCTGGGCGAGCTGGGCGAGCACGCCCGCGCCGAGGGCGTCACCCTCTTCCTGGAACCCCTCAACCGCTACGAGGACCACATGGTCAACCGGCTCGACGAGGCGGTCGCCCTGTGCCGGGCCGTCGGCCTGCCCTCGGTCCGGGTGGTCGCCGACACCTACCACATGAACATCGAGGAGGACGACGCCGGCGCGGCGCTCCGCGCGGCCGCGCCGTACCTGGGGCACGTGCAGGTCAGCGACTCCAACCGGTACCAGCCCGGGGCCGGGCACCTGGACTGGCCGGCGCTGCTGGCCACCCTGGACGAGATTCGCTACCCCGGCTGGCTGGCGCTGGAGTGCCGGCTGCGCGGCGAGCCGGTCGCCGCCCTGCGCCAGGCCGCCACCGTCCTGGCCCAGGCCCGGCCACGACGGGCGGCGGCGTGAACGCCGGCACGTCCGGCGGCGCGGCCGGGGTACGGGCCGGCGGCGCCGGCCGCACCGAGGCCGAGCGGGCCGCCCGGCTGCGCCGGCTGGCGCTGAGCACGCTGGACGCCAACTGGGAGCACGACCACACCGTCCCGTCCCGCACCCTCTACCCGCACCAGTGGAGCTGGGACTCGGCGTTCATCGCGGTCGGGCTGGTGCACGCCCGCCCCGACCGGGCCTGGCGGGAGCTGCGCACCCTGTTCGCCGCGCAGTGGGCCGACGGGCGGGTGCCGCACATCGTGTTCAACCCGGCGCTGCGGGTGGGCGCGTACTTCCCCGGGCCCGAGTTCTGGGACTCGGCCCGGGCCGACGGCGCCCCGGCGGTGGCCACCTCGGGGATCGTGCAGCCACCGGTGCACGCCCCGGCCGCCTGGCTGGTGCACCGCCGTGCCCCCTCCGAGGCGTCGGTGGCGGCGCTGCGCTGGCTGTATCCGCGGCTGGTCGCGCAGCAGCGGTACCTGACCGGCCGGCGGGACGTCGGCGGGGGCGGGCTGGCCGCCATCGTGCACCCGTGGGAGTCCGGCCTGGACAACAGCCCCGCCTGGGACGCCCCGCTGGCCGGGGTGCCCGCCGACGAGGCGGTGATGCGGGCGTACCGCCGGCACGACACCGCGCACGCCGATGCGGCGCACCGCCCCACGGACCTGGACTACGCGCGCTACGTCGCGCTGGTGGCCGCCTACGGGGCCGGCCGCTACCGCGACCACGGGCTGCTCGGCCGGCATCCGTTCCTGGTGGAGTGCCCGCTGGTGAACGCGGCGCTCGGGGTCTCCGAGCAGGCCCTCGCCCGGATCGCGACCGTGGTCGGCGCCGACCCGGGGCCGCATCGGGACCGGGCGGCCCGGATCACGCAGGCCCTGGTCGACCGGCTGTTCGACCCGGTCACCGGGACGTTCCGCCCGCGCGACGTCCGCACCGACCGGCTCGTCCCGGCCCGTACGGTGCTCGGGCTGATGCCGCTGATCCTGCCCGACCTGCCGGCCCACCAGGTGCGGGCGGTGCTCGCCGAGGCCTGCTCGCCCCGGTTCGGCCTGGCCGCCCGGATGGACCGCCCGCTGCCCACCCACGACCGCACCGCGCCGGACTTCGAGCCGCTGCGCTACTGGCGCGGCCCGAGCTGGCTGAACACCAGCTGGCTGCTGTGGCGGGGACTGCGCAGCCATCGCCGCGCCGATCTGGCCGCCGGGCTGCGCGAGTCCATGCTGGACCTGGTCGACACGGCCGGTTGCCACGAGTACTTCCACCCGGACACTGGGGCCGGGCTCGGCTCACCGGCGTTCGGCTGGACCGCCGCGCTGGTGCTGGACGCCCTCGCCGAGCGCTGAGCCGCCGGGGTCGCCGGGAAAGGGGCGACGCCGGGCGGGATCAGGCGATGCCGGCGGGGGTCGCGCCGCCGGCCCGCAGCGCTGACATCGTCGCGTCGTCGATCGCGTAGCCGAGCGCGTCGACCACCTCGCGGTGGCCGCGAGCAGGGGCGCATGGACCTCGCGCCCGGGCCGGAAGTCCCGGGCTCAGCCGGCCGGCACGACCGCCGGATCGACGGGTGCGGCCGGCGCCGGCACGGCCGCCGCGTCCGCGGGCGGCTCGGGGGCCAGCAGCTCGGCCGGCACCGGCTCGACCTCGACCCGGCAGTCGTGGAACGTCGGTGCCTCGCCCAGGTCGGTGTCGCGTACGGCGGTGACCGCGTTGACGGTGGCCCGGCCCGGGCTCAGCCGCGCCCAGTACGCCTTGTAGGTGAAGGCCAGCCCCGGCCGGGTCGCCTCGTCCACCGCGACCGCGGCGAGGAACGAGCCGCGGTCGTTGTGCACCCGCACCGCGTCGCCGTCGGCGAGGCCGCGCGCCGCCGCGTCGTCCGGGTGCAGGTGCACCCGGGGCGGCCCGGTCCGCCGGGTGTGCCAGGGCAGCGAGGCGAAGGTGGAGTTCATCAGGAACCGGCCGGCCGGGGCGAGCAGCACGAGCGGGAACCGGCGGGCCAGCTCGGGATCGGCCGCCTCCACCGGTGGGGTGTGACCGGGCAGCGGATCCACCCCGAGCCGGGCCAGCGCCGGGTCGTGCAGCCGGGCCCGGCCGTCCGGGGTGCGGAAGCCGCCGGCGGCGAGCGGGGCGGCGCCGACCGGCACGCCCGTGGTGCGGGCGTACGTCCGCTCGCGCAGCTCCTCGAAGCTGACCGGCGTGCCGGCCAGCAGCTGCCGGGCCAGGTCCTCGTCGCTGTCGGAGAACCGGGGGTGGTCGATGCCGAGCGCGGCGGCGATCCGCCGGAAGATCTCGGTGTTCGGCAGGGCCTCCCCGGGCGCCTGGGTGACCGGCAGGTTCAGCGTCGTGTAGTGGTGCCCGTAGGAGGAGTGCAGGTCGAGGTGTTCGGGCTGCATGGTGGCCGGCAGCACCACGTCGGCGTAG
Source organism: Micromonospora sp. NPDC023966 (assembly GCF_040639095.1). Classification (NCBI taxonomy): domain Bacteria; kingdom Bacillati; phylum Actinomycetota; class Actinomycetes; order Micromonosporales; family Micromonosporaceae; genus Micromonospora; species Micromonospora sp. NPDC023966. The sequence goes on from NZ_JBEZZJ010000016.1 coordinate 168,801, forward strand.
TCGCAGGTGTCGGTCCAGCGCTGCTCCAGCACCACGGTGAACAGGTCGGCGCGGCGCAGGCCGGCGAAGAGCCGGTTCTGGTCCGGGGCGGTGGCGGCCGGGTTGGCGTTGAACACCACCAGCGAGGTCACCGGCGGGTCGACCTCGCCGGTGAGCACGGTCGCCAGCCGGCTCATGTTCACCGACCGGGCCGGCGGGGCCGGCATGCCGGGCGGCCGGACCACCGGGGCCTCCTCGATCGGGTGGTGCCCGCTGGTCGACACCAGGGCGCCCCCGCCCGGGTACCGGAAGTCGCCGGTGACCAGCGGCAGCGCGCAGATCGCCCGGATCGCCTGGCCGGCGCCGTGGTGGCGCTGCAGCCCCAGGCCGACGCGGACGGCGGTGGGCCGGGTGGTGGCGATCCGGTCGCCGAGCCGGCGGACCACCTCGACGGGCAGGCCGCACTCGGCGGCGGCCCGCTCCACCGGCCACTCGTCGAGCCGGGCGGCCAGCTCGGGCCAGCCGACGGTGTGCGCGGCCAACCACTCCTCGTCGGCCGCCCCGGCGTCGCGCACGTGCCGCATCAGGCCGAGGGCGAGGGCCGCGTCGGTGCCGGGCAGCGGGGCCACGTGCTCGTCGCTGCGGGCCGCGGTGTCGGTGCGCAGCGGGTCGATGGTGACCACGTACGCGCCGCGCTCCCGGGCCTGCTGCACGAACGGCCACAGGTGCAGGTTGGTGGCGAGCGGGTTGGCGCCCCAGAGCACGATGAGCTTCGCCGCCACGATCGACTCCGGCTCGAAGCCGATCGAACTGCCGTAGATCGAGCGCAGCGCGGCCCGGGCCGCGCCGGTGCAGATGGTGGTGTCCAGCCGGGACGCCCCCAGGTACGCGAAGAGCCGCTGGCCCATCGTCCAGCCCTGCACGTGGCCCATCGTGCCGGCGAAGTAGTAGGGGAGCACCGCCTCGGGGCCGTCGCGCTCGATGCTGGCGCGCAGCCCGGCGGCCACCCGGTCGACGGCCTCCGCCCAGCTCGCCGGCCGGTAGGCGACCCGCCCGACGCCCTTCGTGCCGGTGCGCACGTAGGGCGTGGTCAGCCGGTCGGGGCCGTTGACCGCGTCGAGGTAGCGGTTGACCTTGCCGCAGAGCGCGCCCTGGGTGAACGCGTGATCTCGGTCGCCGCGCAGCGCGACGGCCCGGCCGTCCTCCACGGTGAGCTGCCAGACGCAGGTGTCCGGGCAGTCCAGCGGGCAGGCGCCGGGGTGGGTGGTGCGGGCCATGCGCCGAGCCTACCGAGCCGCGGCGCGCGCCAGGTTCCCGCCGCGGCGGCCGGGCGGATCACCGGATCGGCCGCCAGTCGGGCCCGTCGGGTCGTCGGGTCGAGGTCAGCGCGGCGAGCATCACGTCCTCGACCTGCTCGGGCGTCAGGTGTTCCCGGCGGTCGGCGCCCGGCACGTAGGCGCCCCAGGCCCGGCCGTCCGGCTCCCGCATGACGACTCCGACCGGGTCGCGGTGGTCGGCCACCGCGGCGATGACCCCCCACGGCCGGCGAATGTGCACCTGTTGCCGGAGGTCCGGGTCGAGTTCCCGCAACCACCACCGCACGGTCTCCCGGTCGTCCAGCTGGACCGTCTCCGTCGTGGTGCGGAACAGCCCGTACGTGGTCAACCGTTTCGCGACGTCCTGCCGTGCCGGATCCGGCCCACCCAGTAGTTTCCCCAGCCACCCCATCCGGTTGCTCCGTCCGCGCGGCGCCCGGCGTTCCGGGCGTCAGGGCGCAAGTGCCCCGTCGCAGAACAGTGGCAAACCCGAGGGCCGGCCGATTCGCGGGAGCCGGCGGAGCGCATCGTCCATCGACGTGCCGTAGGTTGCGGACCTGAACCGGAGCCCCGAGGAGGCAGCGTGCCCGAGATCGACAAGGTCGCCTGGATCCGGATCGAGGACGGCCGGGTGCTGAGCACCCGGTCCCGGGGCAGGGATGTCTGGTACCTGCCCGGCGGCAAACGGGAGGCCGGTGAGACCGACCTGGCGACCCTGGTCCGGGAGATCGCCGAGGAGTTGGCCGTGGCGGTCGTGCCGGAGTCCGCCGTCCCGGTCGGCGTCTTCACCGCGCAGGCCCACGGCCACGGCGCCGGCACGCTGGTCCGGATGACCTGTTACGCCGCCGACTACCGGGGCACGCTGCGGCCGGCGAGCGAGATCGCGGAGCTGGCCTGGCTCGGCTACGCCGACCGGCCGCGGGTCTCCCCGGTGGACCAGCTCATCTTCGACCACTTCCGGTCCCTCGGCGCGCTGCGCTGAGGCCGCAGCCGGCCAGATCGTGCTGCGCCCAGATTGTCATGGTCAGCACAACGCCGCGCAGATTGTCGCCACCCGCGGACGGGGGCGGCGCCCGCCGCGCGGTGAGCGCCGTTTGCCGCCGCCCGGCGCGGGTAACCGCGGGCGCGGTGGTCCGGGCCGCGAGGCGCGGACGGGGCGGACACCCGGCGGCGGCCGGCGACGACAGGAGTGCGGCTGTGCGGTTTCCCCGATTCGTGGAGGCGGTCTCCCGCCGCGCCGAGCTGCCCACCGAGCAGGCCGCCACGATCTCCCGGGCGGTGCTGCAGACCCTCGCCGAGCGGATCACCGCCACCGAGGCGGCGGACCTGGCCGCGCAGCTGCCGGACGATGTCGGCAGCTACCTCGCGGCTCCGGGCGAGGGCGGCACGAGCGGTGGTGCCGTCGCCTTCCTGTACCGGGTCGCGGAGCGGGCCGGGGTGGACCCGGCGGTGGCCGAGGTGGGTGCCCGCGCGGTGCTCGCCACCCTGCGCGAGACGGTCACGGTCGGCGAGTTCCAGGACCTCGTGGCGCAGCTTCCCAAGGGATTCGACGCAATGGTCGACCCGATCCCGCGCCCACCGTACGATGTGTAGGCAGGCTCCCCGCGACCCGGGTTGAGCTGCGGCAAAGGGGCCGCTACGGCGAAGATTCCACGGCCCGGAAGTATTTTCACCGTAAAATAACTCGTGAGTAGGCACTTACGCGGTAAATCGCCTACGCGCTAGAGGGATGATCGGACGAATTCCGCCGTCCGAGATTCCAGGGTGCCGTCCCCTCTTTGGCTTGACCTGCATCAATGCCCTTCCCATCGATAGATCGAGCTTTATTCTGACTCCAATGTGAAGTCCTGGGGGGGATCATGATCACATTCGTTGAATGCTGCGCGCCTGTCGTCAATGGGGAAACATCAGCCCGCTGACATGGCACAGCCGATGATCATCAATCGTTTTGGTGAGGTCGCGGCGCGTCACGGTGATCGTCCGGTCCTGCTCGGTGAGACCCACGAGGTCGGTTACGCCGAGTTGGCCGGGGCGGCCGGGGGGCACGGGGTCGCGCTCGCCGCCGCCGGCGTCCGACCCGGCGACCGGATCGCCCTGCTCACCGCGCACGGCGCCCCGACCGTCGCGGCGCTGCTCGGCGCCCTCGCCGCCGGGTGCGCCTACGTGCCGCTGGACCCGGGCTTCCCGGTCGACCGGCTGCGCCACATGCTCGCCGCCGCCGGGGTCAGCGCCGTCGCCTGCGCCGCCGAGCACCGCGAGCTGGCCCGGCAACTCGCCGACGGGCGCCTCGTGGTGCCGCTGGACCAGGTGCCGCCCGCCCCGCTGCGGCCCGTCCCGACCGACCCGGACGCGCTGGCGTACGTGCTGTTCACGTCGGGCTCCACCGGGGTGCCCAAGGCCGTCGGGCAGACCCACCGCAACCTGGCGCACGTCGTCGACAACCAGATCGCCGCGCTCGCCGTCGGCCCGGCCGACCGGCTCAGCCTGCTCGCCTCGTTCAGCTTCGACGCCGCCATCCCCGACCTCTACCCGGCGCTGCTCACCGGCGCCGCGGTGGTCCCGGTCGACCTGCGCCGGCACGGGCTCGCCCACGCCGTCGACCAACTCCACCGGCACCGGGCCACCGTGCTGCACTGCACGCCCACCGTCTACCGCCACCTGCTGGACACCCTCGGGGACCGGCGCCTCGACGCGGTCCGGGTGGTGCTGCTCGGCGGCGAGCAGGTTACGTACGCTGACGCGGCCCGTGGCCGGGACCGGTTCGCCCCCGACTGCCGGCTGGTCAACGGCTACGGCGCCACCGAGATGACCTTCGTGGCCCGGCACGCGCTGCCGCTGTCCGACGTGGACCCAACCGCCACCGGCCCGCTGCCGATCGGCACCGCGTTCCCCGGCTACCAGGTGGACCTCGCCCCGGACACCGGCGAACTGGTGGTCCGCAGCCGGTACCTCGCCCCCGGCTACCTCAACCAGGACAGCGACCGGTTCGCCGTGGACGCCGACGGGGTGCGGTCGTACCGCACCGGTGACCTCGGCCGGCGGCTGCCCGGCGGCGAACTGGTCTGCCTCGGCCGGCTCGACCGGCAGGTCAAGGTGCGTGGGCACCGGGTCGAGCTGACCGAGATCGAGGCCGTGCTCGCCGCCCAGCCCGGCCTGGCCGAGGTACGCGCCATCGCCCGCGACGGCGAACTGCTCGCGTACGCCCGCCCGGCCGGCGCCCGCCCCGACCCGGCCGCGCTGCGCGCCGCGCTCGCTGCCGCACTGCCCGGGTACGCGCTGCCCCGCGCGGTGGTGCTGCTCGACGAGTTCCCGCTCACCGTCACCGGCAAGGTCGACGAGCGGGCGCTGCCCGATCCGGCGGCCGAGGTGCCGGCCGGGGAGGCGCCCGCCACCGACACCGAGCGGGCCGTGCACGACATCTGGTGCGCCGTGCTCGGCCGCCCGGTGGTCGGCCGCACCGACAGCTTCTTCGACGTGGGTGGGCAGTCCCTGCTGCTGGGCCAGGTGCAGCAGCGACTCGCCGAGCGGTTCGGCGTACGCCTGCCCCTGCTGCGCCTCTTCGACCACCCCACGGTGGCCGCCCAGGCGGCGCTGCTCGACGCCCCGCCCGAGGCGGTCCGCGCACCGGTGCTGCCCACGCCGGCCGCGCCCGCCGCGGCGGCCCGTCACTACACCGGCGACGAGATCGCCGTGGTGGGCCTCGCCGGCCGCTTCCCCGGCGCGCCGGACGTGGCCACCTTCTGGTGGAACCTGTGCACCGGGGTGGACTCGATCCACGAGCACACCGACGAGGAGCTTGCTGCCCTCGGCGTCGGACCGGGGCTGCGCGCGGACCCCCGGCACGTGCGGGCCGTCGGCCGGCTCGACGGGGTCGCCGACTTCGACGCCGAGTTCTTCTCCTTCGGCGCCGACGAGGCCGCCCGGACCGACCCGCAGCACCGGCTCTTCCTGGAGACCGCCTGGGAGGCCCTGGAGGACGCCGGGCACGACCCGGAGCGCTTCCCCGGCCTGGTCGGGGTCTACTCGGCCACCTCCGCCAACCGCTACTTCCTGTTCCACCTCATGGACAACCCGTCCGTGGTGGGCGACGTCGACCCGGACGACTGGGAGGCCCGGCTGATCGGCCGGCAGTTCACCGACCACCTGCCCGGCCAGGTCGCCTACCGGCTCGGGCTGACCGGGCCCGCCCTGGCCGTGCAGAGCGCCTGCTCCAGCTCACTGGTCGCGGTCTGCCTCGCCGCGCAGAGCCTCGCCGACTACCAGTGCGACCTCGCCCTGGTCGGCGGGGTGACGGTCACCTGGCCCCGGCACCGGCACACCCCGGGCGGGCTGGCTTCCCCGGACGGCCGGTGCCGTGCCTTCGACGAGGGCGCCAACGGCTCCGGCTTCGGCTCCGGCGTCGGGGTGGTCGCGCTGCGCCGGCTCGCCGACGCGCAGGCTGACGGTGACCGGATCTACGCGATCCTGCCCGGCTGGGCGGTCACCAACGACGGCGCCGACCGCGCCGGCTTCGCCGTGCCGGGGCCGGCCGGGCAGGCCGCCGCGGTGGCCACCGCGCTGGCCACCGCCGAGGTCGCCCCCGGCGAGGTCGGCCTGGTCGAGGGGCACGGCAGCGGCACCCCGCTGGGCGACGCCATCGAGGTCGCCGCGCTGCACGAGGTGTACGCCGGCGCCGCCCCCGCCGAGACCTGCGCGCTGGGCTCGGTGAAGACCAACATCGGCCACCTCGACGCCGCCGCCGGGATCGCTGGCCTGATCAAGGCGGTGCTCGCCGTGCGGCACGGGGTGATCCCGCCGAACCTGCACTTCACCCGCCCGCACCCGGAGATCGACCTGGCCGCCGGCCCGTTCTACGTGCCCACCAAGGCACGGGACTGGCCCGAGGGGCCGCGCCGGGTGGCCGGGGTCAGCGCCTTCGGCCTCGGCGGCACCAACGCGCACGTCGTGGTGGAGCAGCCGCCGCCGGCCGACCCGGCCGATTCGCCCGGCGACGGGCCGTGGCTGCTGCCGGTCTCCGCGCGTACCCCGGCGGCGCTGCGGGCCGCGCTGGCCCGGCTGCGGGCCCACCTGGGCGGCGACGGTCCGCCGCTGCCCGAGGTGGCCGCCACCCTGGCGCTCGGCCGGCGGGCCTTCGCCCACCGGGCCGCGGTGGTCGCCGCCGACCTGCCCGGCGCGCTCGCCGGGCTGGACGAGCTGCTCGACACCGACGCCCGGGTCGCGGGCGCCGGTGGCCCGCTGCGCGAGCTGGCGGCCGACTGGGTCGCCGGGCGGGACGTCGACTGGGACGCCCTGCACCCCGAGGGCACGGTCCGGCGCACCGGACTGCCCACCTACCCGTTCCAGCGCCGGCGGTACTGGATCGACCCCGTCCAGAGAGGTCCGCGGTGAACTGGTTCGTCTCCGCCGGAAGCCGACCCCAGGCGCCGGTGCGGTTGTTCTGCCTGCCCTACGCCGGTGCCGGCGCGAGCGCGTTCCGGCGCTGGCAGGAGGGGATCGGTCCGGACGTCGAGGTGCTGCCGGTGCAGCTGCCCGGCCGGGAGAACCGGATCAACGAGGATCCGCGCTTCGAGGTCGCCGACGTGGCCGAGGCCGTCGCCGCCCGGGCCGACCGCCCCTACGCCCTCTACGGCCACTCGATGGGCGGCCGGCTCGGCTTCGAGGTGGTCCGGGAGCTGCGCCGGACCGGCCGGCCGCTGCCGCTGCGGCTCTACGTCGGCGGCGCGCGTGCCCCGCACGTCACCGCGCCCGGCGTCTTCGACGGCCTGTCCCGGGCCGACGACGAGGAGCTGCTGCGCCGGCTGGGCGACGGCGGTGGGCTCCCCGCCGAGCTGTTCGACCACCCGGAGCTGGTGGAGCTGCTGCTCCCGCTGCTGCGGGCCGACTTCGGCCGGGTGGACGGCTACCGGTACGAGCCCGGCGAGCCGCTGCCGCTGCCGATCGTTGCCTTCAGCGGCCGGGACGACCGGGCGGTCACCCGCGAGCAGAACGCCGCCTGGGCCCAGCACACCGCCGCCGGGTTCACCCTGCACGAGCTGGCCGGCGGCCACTTCTTCCTGCACGACCGGCTCCCCGAACTGCTCGCGCTCATCCGCGCCGACCTGGCCGGGGCGCTCGGCCAGCCGCTGCTGCGCCGCTACCGCGCCCGCGTCTACGCCGAGGTCCGCAAGCACCTGCGCCACCTGGACGCCCACCCGGACGCGCCGGAC
>NZ_JBEZZJ010000017.1:0-127168 GCF_040639095.1 Micromonospora sp. NPDC023966
GGTTCGGGGGGGGGGGGGGGGCCGGGGCCGGGGGGGCCCCGGGTGGGGGGGGGGGGGCCGGGCCCGGGCGGTCCGCCCGGGCCCGGCTCGTCGGGTCAGCTCGCGCCGAGGTCCTTCAGCGCCCGGTCCGCCCCGCGATGCAGCCCCACCGGGTCGGTCTTGCGGGCGTTGGCCAGGTCGATCCCCTTGGCGGCCGGGTTGGCCTGGGCGAGGGCGTCCTTCTTCTCGAAGACCGTCTTCGTGATGACGCAGGCCACGTCGGCGTCGAGGTTGTCGCGGACCAGCAGCACGTTCGGCACCACGATGGTGGGCACGTCGGCGGCCGTCCGGTAGACGTCCTTGCCGATGGTGCCGGCCTGGTACGCCGGGTTCAGCTCGGCCATCTTCGGCAGCAGCGGGCTGATGTCGAGGAACTTCACCTTGTCGCCGGCCGTGGTGAACAGGTCGGTCACCCCGCCGGTGGGCACGCCGCCGGACCAGAAGAAGCCGTCGATGCTGCCGTCCTTCATCCCGTCGACGGTCTTGGTCAGGTCGAGCCGCTGCGCCTGGATGTCCTTGGCCGGGTCCAGCCCGGCCGCGGTGAGCAGGCGGTTCGCGATGACCTCGGTGCCGGACTTGGGTGACCCGGTGGAGATCTTCTTCCCCTTCATGCCGGCGACCGAGGTGATCCCCGAGTCGGCCCGGACGACCACCTGGGTGTAGTTGTCGTAGATCCGGGCCAGCGCCTTGACCGGCTGCGGGGAGCTGAAGCTGCCCTTGCCCTGCACCGCGTTGACCGCGGTGTCGAAGAGGGAGAACGCCACGTCGTACTGGCCCGCCACGAGCTGCTCGACGTTCTGCACTGAGGCGCCGGTCTCGGCGGCCGTGCCGGTGAGCTTGCCCCCGGTGGTCGCGGAGAGCTGACCGGCCAGCGCGTTGCCGACCACGTAGTAGACGCCGGTGGCGTTGCCGGTGGCGATGCCGACCCGGGTGTCCTTGGTGACCTTGCAGGTGACCTCGCGGGCGGCGTCATCCGTCGCCGCGCCGTCCTGACGGCCCCCGCATCCGGCGGCGCCGGCGGCGACCAGGGCCAGCGCCCCGACGCCCGCGGCGATCCGCACGTCGATCCGTCTCACTCTTTCTCCTCCCGATGGTCCACCAATTCGGCGACCGACGGGCCGCCGGCGCGACCGGCGGAGCCACGTCGGACGAGCACGCCCGCGACGGCCACCGCGGCGAGCACCGCGCCGACCGCGACGGGCAGGGGTTCCAGCCAGAGCAGCACCAGACCGGCGACCGCGCCGAGGACCCGCTCCGGCGTGCCGGCCGGGCCGACGCCGGGCAGCCAGCCGCCCGCCGCCACGGCCAGCACGGTGACGCCGAGCGCGGAGACCACCGCGGCGACCGCGATCCGTCCGACCCCGCCGATGCCGAGCAGCCCGAGGCCGGTCGGCGTGATCACGAAGGCGATCGGGATGAGGTACGCGGGCAGCGCGTACCGCAGGGTCTGCCACATGGTCGGCACGAGCCGGCCGCCGGTGACCGCGGCGGCGGCCACCGCGGCGAGCGCGGTCGGCGGGGAGACCTCGGACAGCACCGCGAAGTAGAAGACGAACATGGCCGCGGCCGGGGCGGCGACGCCGAGGTGCAGCAGCGCCGGGCCGATGATCACCCAGCCGATCACGAAGGAGGCGGTGACCGGCACGGCCAGCCCGAGCAGGGTGAGCGCGACCGCGGCGAGCAGCGCGGTCAGGGCCAGCACCACGGCCGGCTCGGAGCTGACCGCCTGCGCCCCGCCGACCAGCAGCGCGGCGGCCTGCGGGCCGAGGCCGGTCTTGGTGGTGGTGGCGGTGATGATGCCGGCCGCGGCGCAGACCGCGCTCACCGCGAGCACCCCGCGTACGCCGCCGCTGAGCGCCTCGACCAGCCGGGCGGGGGTGAGCCGGTGGCGGCGGTCCAGGAAGGAGAGCGCGGCGGCCAGCACGGTGGCGATCACCACGGCCCGGGTCGCCGAGGCGCCGGTGGCGAGCACCACGATGATCACGATGAGCGAGAGGAAGTGGTAGCCGAAGCGGGCCAGCAGCCGCCCGGCCGAGCCGGCGTCGATGACCACCGGGCGCACCCCGGAGCGCCGGGCGTCGATCTCGACGGAGAGCAGGATGCCCAGGTAGTAGAGGATCGTCGGCACGGTGGCCCAGCCGAGCACCTGGAGGTACGACACACCCAGGTACTCGGCGATGATGAAGGCCGCGGCGCCCAGCGTGGGCGGGGAGAGGATCGCGCCGACGCCCGCGGCGGCCAGCATGCCGCCGGCCCGCTCGGGCGGGTAGCCGGCGCGGCGCAGGATCGGCCAGGTCACCGCCCCGATGCTGACCGTGGTGGCGGCGCCCGAGCCGGACACCGTGCCGAGCAGGAAGCCGGAGGCGACGGCGGTGCGCCCGGCGGCGGTGCGGGAGCGGCGGAACGCGGCGGCCGAGAGTTCGACGAAGAACCGGCCGGCCCCGGAGAGGTCCAGCACCGCGCCGTAGATGGTGAACAGCACGATGTACGAGGCGGCCACGTCCAGCGGTGTGCCGTAGAAGCCGCTGTCGGAGTTGTAGAACGCGTCGACCAGTTGCGCGAAGTCGAGCCCCGCGTGGGCCACCGGCCAGGACTGCGGCAGCAGCCCACCGTAGTAGCCGTAGGCGAGGAAGAGCAGGCAGACGACGGGGAGGATCCAGCCGGTGGTGCGCCGGCACGCCTCCAGCAGCAGCAGAAGCAGCACGGTGCCCAGCACCACGTCCAGCGGCACGAGCAGGCCCTGCCGGTCGAGGAACGCGTCGTAGCCGCCACCGCCCGCGCCGAGGGCCACCGGCAACACCGGGTAGAGGCAGGCCAGCAGCGCGGCGGCGGCGAGCAGCCAGTCGGCCGGGCTGGGACCGCGCCGCTCCGCCGGCCGGTCCGCCGCCCGCCGACGAAGCCGCACCCCGGAGGGGTACGCCAGGAACACCATCGGCAGCACACCGGAGAGGAAAATGATGAGGTAGTACTTGCTGCCCTGCGGAAGCGGGAAGAACACCTGCCAGAGGGCGAGCAGAGCGACCGCGACGGCGCCGCCGGTGAACAGCAGGCCGACCGGTCCGGACAGCACCCGCCCCGGTTTCTCATCCTCGAACCGCGCCGCCAGTTCCCGGCTGTCGTGGTGCGTTTCCACCGGCCCGTCGTCGGCCCACACCGGATCGGCGGCGGCCCTCTGATCGGGCGGTAGCGGCACCGACTCGGTGTCCACGTCGGACGCCGTGGATTCCACCGCGGCGGGCCGCGGCGGCGGGGGAGGCGGGTCGGAAGGGCGAACGGGCGGCACGGGGGGACGATACGCGAATCGTCTACATCATGGGAACATTGCCGGACGTGATTGCATGGAGTGACCGGAATGAGGGATCACTCACTCACCGCACATCGATGCCGAGCTGATTTCACAATTTCCCCGCGAAAAGTCGCAACAATTTTCCGCGCCCCCGCGAATCGGCAGCCGTTCCGTCCACTATGGCGAGTTAGGTCCGGTTCCCCGGCCCCGACGGGCGGGCCCTCGGATGATCACCTTGCGTAGCGGGGATCACGCCCCGTGTCCGTCCGACCGTGCCACCGCGTTAACCGGTCGAGCCTGTCGGACCGGGCGGTTAGGGTCGGCCGGTGACCAGCGGGCAACCACTCATCCAGGCGCGGGGGCTGGTGAAGCGGTTCGGCGACTTCACCGCCGTCGACGGCATCGACGTCGAGGTGCGTCCCGGCGAGGCGTTCGGCTTCCTCGGCCCCAACGGCGCCGGCAAGTCCTCCACCATGCGCATGATCGGCTGCATCTCGCCGCCCTCCGACGGGGAGCTGCGCATCCTCGGCCTGGACCCGGTCCGGGACGGCCCGGCGATCCGGGCCCGGCTGGGGGTCTGCCCGCAGCTCGACAGCCTCGACCCGGAGCTGACCGTCCGGGAGAACCTCACCACCTACGCGCGCTACTTCGGCATCCCGCGCCGGGTGGCCCGCGAGCGGGCCGCCGAGCTGCTCGACTTCGTCCAGCTCACCGAGCGGGCCGAGAGCAAGGTGGAACCGCTCTCCGGCGGCATGAAGCGGCGGCTGACCATCGCCCGCGCGCTGGTCAACAACCCCGAGATCGTGCTGCTCGACGAGCCCACCACCGGGCTCGACCCGCAGGCCCGGCACCTGGTCTGGGAACGGCTGTTCCGGCTCAAGCAGCAGGGCGTCACGCTGGTCCTCACCACCCACTACATGGACGAGGCGGAGCAGCTCTGCGACCGGCTGGTGGTGATGGACGGTGGCCGGATCGTCGCCGAGGGCTCGCCCCGGTCGCTGATCGAGCAGCACTCCACCCGCGAGGTGGTCGAGCTGCGCTTCGCCGCCGAGTCGCAGGAGGCGTTCGCCGGCAAGCTCGGCGGCCTGGGCGAGCGGGTCGAGGTGCTGCCGGACCGCATCCTGCTCTACGTGGCCGACGGCGACGCCGCGGTGGCCGAGGTGACCGAGCGGGGCCTCGTCCCGGCCGGCGTCCTGGTCCGGCGCAGCAGCCTGGAGGACGTCTTCCTTCACCTCACCGGCCGCACCTTGATCGACTAGCGCTCCACCTCGGCGTCGGCACGTCGACCTCTCCGACTAGTCGTCACCGCGCCCGCGCCCAGGTGACGAAGCGATCAACCAGCCGCTGCGGCGCGTCCGGCCCGTGCGGGTCGGCGAGGTCCGCCGTCGCCTCGCACAGGAGCGTGCCGAGGTAGACCAACAGGGCGATGCGGTCCTGGCGATACTCCCCGAGCAGCGCCAGCCGGGCCGGCGAGCACGGCCACGGGGCCCCGCACGCCCGGCACCGCCAGGACGGCCGCGCCGCGACGTGCGGGCGGTAGCGGGGCATCAGGGCACGCCCTCCTCGCCACCGCGCGGCGTCGGGCGCCAGAACCTGAGTCGCATGAGATGGGCCTCCGTCGTGGGATGGGGGTGCCCGCGCACCTCGTCGTACGCGGGCACCCCCGGCCTGGTTCCGCCCGCCGTCCGGTGCCCGTGAGCGGTTCCGCTGCGTGACAGTCTGGTGAGCGGGCGACTACGGTGGGAGATCCCGCGCGCCGACGACCAGGGCGTACGGCGGCCGGCCCGGAGCGGTACGAGGATGTACGGAGGCTGTCCGTGGACCGTTCGTCCATGCTGGACCACTTCGCCGAGGAGTTGCGGCTCGCCCGGGCCGCCGGTGGCATGTCCCAGAGCGCACTGGCCGAAGCGCTGAGCTACTCGGGCGCGCTGGTGGCCAAGGTGGAGACCTGCGAGCGCCGGCCGGGCCTCGACTTCGCGCGCCGGTGCGACACCGTGTTCGGCACGGACGGGCGGTTCGAGCGGATCCAGCGGCGGATCAGCCGGGAGACGGTGGTGCCGTGGTTCCGCGACTGGGCCGGCATCGAGTTGGAGGCCACCGCGCTGCGGTGGTTCGAGCCGCTCTACGTGCCGGGCCTGCTGCAGACGGAGGGCTACGCCCGCGCCGTGCTGGCCGGGGCCGGGCTGTTCGCGCCCAACGAGATCGACCAGCAGGTGGCCGCGCGGCTCGACCGGCAGAGCGTCCTGACCCGCGACCGGCCACCGCTGCTCACCGCCGTCATCGACGAGTACGTGCTGCGCCGACTGGTCGGCGGCCCGGAGGTGATGCGCGAGCAACTGGCGCACCTGGCCAAGCTCGGTCGCACGTTGACGCGGGTCCGAATCCAGGTCGTGCCCCTCTCCGCCGGGGCCTACGCTGGGCTCGACGGCCCCTTCGTGATCGCCACCTCAACCGGCCGGGAGGATGTCGTCTACCTGGAGGGACAGCGCCACGGCCAGGTGGTGGACCGCGCCGAGTTCGTGCAGCAGATGGTCGAGGTGTGGGAATCGATCCGGGGTGAGGCACTATCGCACCAGCAGTCCCTGGAGTTGATCTCGGAAGTGGCGGAGACATGGATTTGACCGGCGCCCGGTGGCGCAAGAGCACCCGCAGCAACGGCAGCGGCGGCGCCTGCGTGGAGGTGGCCGGGAACCTTCCCGGCGTGGTCGCCGTACGCGATTCGAAGGACCCGGCCAGTCCCGTGCTGACGTTCGGCCCGGACGCGTGGCGCGCGTTCGTAGCGCGGGTCGCCGGCCGGCCGTAGGGCCCCGACCTGCGGATCTTGGACAGTTGCCGTTCGAGACGGACGGCAACTGTCCAAGATCTCGTTCGCCCACGGGAAACCCCGGCGACACCATCCGCCGCCCGTCGTAGGGTGACCGGCGGCCTGTCGTACCCGAGCGGTAGGAAGGTCGACGTGGGCGGAGAACGGGGGTGGTCGACGTGACCGTGGCGGAACGCTCCGGGCGGGCGCTGCCCCGGGTGCCGGCCCTGGCGGTGCTCTCCCATCACCTGGTCGGCTACCGCCGGACCTGGCGGGCCGGGGTCTTCTCGTCCTTCCTGCTGCCGGTGCTCACCGTGCTCGGCTTCGGCGTCGGGGTCGGCGCGTACGTGGACCGGGGCGTGGGCGGGGTGTCCTACCTCGACTGGCTGGTGCCCGGCCTGATCGCCTCCACCGCCTTCCAGGTCGCCGTCGCCGAGTCCACCTGGCCCGTGCTCAGCAACTTCCGCTGGATCCGGACCTACCACGCGCAGGTCGCGGCGCCGCTGCGGGTCGGCGACATCCTGGCCGGCCACCTCGCCTTCGTGCTGTTCCGGGCGCTCACCAGCACGGCCGCGTTCCTGCTGGTGACGGCGCTGTTCGGGGCGCTGCACTCGCCCTGGGCTGTGACCGTCCTGCCGGTGAGCCTGCTCCTGAGCCTGGCGGTGGCCGCGCCGACCTTCGCGTTCGCCGCCGCGGTACCGGGCGACAGCTACCTGGCCCTGCTGTTCCGGTTCGCGGTGATCCCGATGACCCTCTTCGCCGGCGTGTTCTTCCCGGTCGAGTCGTTGCCGGCCGGGCTGCGGCAGTTCGCCTACGCGACCCCGCTCTGGCACGGCGTGGACCTCTGCCGGGCCGCCACGCTCGGTGTCGCTCCGCAGTGGTCGGTCACCGGCCACCTGCTCTACCTCGCCGCCTGGGCGGGCGCCGGCTGGTGGCTGGCCCGGCGCGTGTTCCGCCGTCAGCTCGTCGTCTAGGGGAGGGATGTCGTGGTCGGTCTCGTCCTGCCCCGGCTGGTCAGCGTCGAGGGCGCGCCGCGTCGCTCCGCCTCGGTGGCCGAGCGCAACCTCACCGCGCTGCGCAGCGCGTACTGGCTGGTGCTGCTCTCCGGCTTCCTGGAGCCGGTGCTCTACCTCTTCTCGATCGGCGTCGGGGTGGGCGCGCTGGTCGGCGACCTGACCCTGCCCGGCGGTCAGGTGGTCACCTACGCGGCGTTCGTGGCGCCGGCCATGCTCGCCTCGTCGGCGATGAGCGGGGCGCTGTCGGAGACCACCTTCAACTTCTTCGGGAAGATGAAGTACATGAAGCTGTACGACGGGGTCATCGCGACCCCGGTGCAGCCGTTCGAGATCGCCCTCGGTGAGCTGGGCTGGGCGATGATCCGGGGCGGCCTCTACTCGGCCGCGTTCCTGGTCATCATGGTCGCGATGGACCTGACCGGCGCCGACCGGGCCCTGGCCGCGTTCCCGGCCGCGCTGCTGGTCGGCTTCGCCTTCGGCGCGCTCGGCATGACGGTCTCGACGCTGATGCGCAGTTGGCAGGATTTCGACCTGATGGGCTCGGCCCAGTTCACCCTCTTCCTCTTCTCCGGCACGTTCGTCCCGGCCGAGGCGTATCCGGCGGTGCTGCGCTGGGTGGTCGAGGTGACCCCGCTCTACCGGTCGGTGCACCTGATCCGGGGCATCTGCGTGGGCGCGTCCGGCTGGTCCTGGCTGCTCGACGTGGCCTACCTGGCGGTGCTGACGGTCGGGATGCTCGCGCTCGCCTCCCGACGGATGAGCAGGTTGCTGTACAAGTAGTGGTTAACCGGCCCTCCCGCCGGGGCATGTCGTGGGGACGAAACCGACGACGAGGGAGGGGCCATGGCCGCCGACGAGTCTTCCGCCCGGCACGGGCGCGACCGGTCCGGGCCGGTCGGCCCGGACGAGGGGCCGGAAAGCCCCACCGATCTGCCCGGCACCGGATGGGTGGCGACGCTCAAGCGCACGGTCCGGGAGTTCCAGGACGACAGCCTGACCGACTGGGCGGCCGCCCTCACCTATTACGGCGTGCTGTCGATCTTCCCCGGCACGCTGGTGCTCATCTCCGTGCTCGGCCTGCTCGGCGACCGGGCCACGCAGGGGGTCAAGGACACCGTGGACCAGGCGGTGCCGGAGGAGAGCATCCAGAAGATCATCCAGAGTGCCATCGACCAGGCCGGCGCTTCCGGCGGACTGGCCAGCCTCGCGGCGATCATCGGTCTGCTGGCCGCCTTCTGGTCCGCCTCGGGCTACGTCGCCGCCTTCATGCGCGCGTCGAACAACATCTACGACGTGCCGGAGGGGCGGCCGATCTGGAAGACCCTGCCGATCCGGCTCGGCGTGACCGCGGTGATCGGCGTGATGCTCCTGATCAGCGCGGTGATCGTGGTCTTCACCGGCGGCCTCGCCGAGCAGGCGGGCAACGCCATCGGGCTGGGCTCGACCGCCGTCACGGTGTGGAACATCGCCAAGTGGCCGGTGCTGCTGGTGCTGGTCAGCCTGATGTTCGCGATCCTCTACTGGGCCTCGCCGAACGCCCGGCACGGCGGCTTCCGCTGGGTCAGCCCCGGCGGGATCCTGGCCGTGGTGATCTGGCTGGTCATCTCGGGCCTGTTCGCCCTCTACGTCGGCAACTTCGCCTCGTACAACAAGACCTACGGCGCGCTCGCCGGCGTGATCATCTTCCTGGTCTGGCTCTGGCTGAGCAACATCGCCATCCTGCTCGGCGCGGAGTTCGACGCCGAGTTGGAGCGCGGCCGCGCCATCGCGGCCGGGCACCCGGCCGACGAGGAGCCGTACGTCGAGCTTCGCGACGACCGCAAGCTCAAGAAGAAGCGCAACGCTGCCAACCGGCGCTGACCCACCCGACCCGCCCGCCGCCCCCGCCGCAATCAGGCGCCGGGGGCGGCGTCGTGTCACGGCACCGCTCAACTGGGCGAGTTTCCATGATCCAACACATGCTTTTGCTCAGATGGACAAAAGTTTGGACCGGATGTGCCGAAGCTATGGACATGTGACCTGGAAGGCTCCTACTGTGTCGGACACGACACATCGCCGTTGCGTCGATGTGAACGACTCCGATGCGGAGGTGAGTCCCGGTGCGGACGGCGGACCCCCTGCACGTACAGCTCCTGCGAACCCTCCGGGACGAGGGGGCGGTCTCCCGGGCCGAGCTCGGCGACCGGCTCCAGATGCCGCGCCCGCGCCTCCTCGCCGAGCTGGACCGCCTGGTCAATCTCGGCTACGTGGCCGAGGCCGGGCTGGCCGCGTCGCGGGGCGGGCGCCGGTCCACCCTGGTCGAGCTGAGCCCGCACCTGCGCTTCGCCGCGGTCGACCTGGGCGCCAGCTCGATCGACGTCGAGGTGGTGAACGGCCGGCTGGAGCCGGTGGTCGCCTACACCGAGCCCGCCGACATCCGCTCCGGCCCGAAGGTGACCCTCCAGCGGGTCAACGAGCTGCTGCACAAGGCCAAGGTGGACGGCGCGTACGAGCGGCTCGACGCGATCGGCATCGGCGTACCCGGCCCGGTGAGCTTCCGGGACGGGGTGCCCGTCTCCCCGCCGATCATGCCGGGCTGGGACCGCTTCCCGGTGCGTGAGCTGCTCACCCGCGAACACGGCTGCCCGGCGGTGGTCGACAACGACGTCAACATCATGGCGATCGGCGAGCGGCACGGCGGCGTCGCCCACTCGGTGAACGACTTCCTGTTCATCAAGATCGGCACCGGCATCGGCTGCGGCATCTACCTCAACGGCGAGGTCTACCGGGGCACCGACGGGTGCGCCGGCGACATCGGCCACATCCAGGTCGACCCGAACGGTCCGATGTGCTCCTGCGGCAACCTCGGCTGCCTGGAGGCGGTGTTCAGCGGGGCCGCGCTGGCCCGGGCGGCCACCGCCGCGGCCCGCGCCGAGGTGTCGCCCGCGCTCGCCGAGCGGCTCGCCGCCCGGGGCGCGGTGACCGCGCTCGACGTGGCACAGGGGGCGGTCGAGGGGGACGTCACCTGCATCCAGCTCATCCGCGACGGCGGCCGCCGGGTCGGCAGCGTGCTGGCCGGCCTGGTCAGCTTCACCAACCCGTCGATGATCGTGATCGGTGGCGGGCTCGCCCAGCTCGGCCACATCCTGCTCGCCGAGATCCGCAGCGTGGTCTACCGCCGCTCGCTGCCGCTGGCCACCGGCAACCTGCCGGTCGTCCTCTCCGAGCTGGGCCCACGCGCCGGCGTCGCCGGCGCCGCCGTGCTCGCCAGCGACCTCGCCTTCGGGGAGGCCGGGTGAGCGAGCCGGGCACGAACGACAGCCAGGAGGCCGAGGTGACGAACGAACCGCTGGTCGAGGCGCCCGCCGACACCGTCGCGGGCGAGGTGGTGCTGCGCCTCACCGACGTGGTCAAGACCTTCCCCGGCGTACGCGCGCTGGACGGAGTGCAGCTGGAGGTGCGGGCCGGCGAGGTGCACTGCCTGCTCGGGCAGAACGGCGCCGGCAAGTCCACCCTGATCAAGGTGCTCGCCGGGGTGCACCGGCCGGACGCGGGTGAGGTGGTATGGCGCGGCGAGCCGGCGGCCTTCGCCAACCCGCAGGCCGCCATGCGGGCCGGGATCGCCACCATCTACCAGGAGCTCGACCTGGTCGAGGACCTGTCGGTGGGGGAGAACGCCTTCCTCGGCCACGAGCCGCGCCGGCTCGGCTTCGTCCGGCGCGGGCACATGGCCCGGCGGACCCGGCAGATCCTGGCCCGGCTCGGCCACCCGGAGATCCCGCCCGGGCGGCTGGTCCGCCACCTGCCGGCCGCCGGCAAGCAGATCGTCAGCATGGCCCGGGCACTCTCCCACGAGGCCCGACTGATCATCATGGACGAACCGAGCGCGGTGCTCGCCCACGACGAGGTGGGCAACCTGTTCCGGATCATCCGGGAACTCACCGCGCAGGGCATCGCGGTCATCTACATCTCGCACCGGCTGGAGGAGATCCGCGAGATCGGCGACCGGGTGACCGTACTCAAGGACGGCCGGACCACCGCGGCGAACCTGCCGGCCCGCGAGACCCCGACCCGCGACCTGGTCTCCCGGATGACCGGCCGGACCATCGAGTACGTCTTCCCGGACCGCCCCGCCGCCGACTCGACCGGCACGGAGCTGCTGCGGGTGGAGGGGCTGACCCGGCAGGGCGAGTTCGCCGACGTCTCGCTCGACGTGCGGGCCGGAGAGATCGTCGGCATCGCCGGACTGGTCGGCTCCGGCCGCTCGGAGCTGCTGGAGACGATCTACGGGGCCCGCCGGGCCCAGGCCGGCACGGTCCGGATGGGCGGCCGGACCCTGCGCCCGGGCAGCGTCGGCGCGGCGGTGCGGGCCGGCCTGGGAATGGCCCCCGAGGAGCGCAAGAGCCAGGCGCTGCTGCTCGGCGAACCGATCTACCGCAACGTCACGCTGGCCACCTTCGGCCGGTACGCCCGCCTCGGCTTCACCGACGCCGGGCGGGAGCGGGCCGCGGCGGACCGGATCGCCGCCTCGCTGGAGCTGCGCCCCCGGGACGTCCGCCGGCCGGTGCGCACCCTCTCCGGCGGCAACCAGCAGAAGGTGGTGGTCGGCCGGTGGCTGCTCGGGGACACCCGGCTGCTGCTGCTCGACGAGCCGACCCGGGGCGTGGACGTGGGCGCCCGGGCCGAGCTCTACCAGGTGATCCGGGAACTCGCCGCGCGGGGCGTCGGCGTGCTGCTGGTCTCCAGCGAGGTGCCCGAGGTGCTGGGCCTGGCCGACCGGGTGCTGGTGATGCGGGAAGGCCGGGTGGTCCGCGAGGCCCCGGCCGGCGAACTCGACGAGAACACCGTGCTCGACCTCGTCATGGCGGGGTCCCTCATGGAAGGCGCGCCAGCATGAGCGACATGACACCCACCGCGGCGCCGGAGCGGGCGGCGGAGCTGCCGGCCCAGTCGCCGCCGGTCGACCCGGCCGAGACCGCGAAGGCCGACCGGTCGGCCCGGCTCTCCTGGTGGCGCGGCGACGGCGGCGAGGGCGCCAAGCGCAACTTCGGCCTGCTGGCGACCCTGGTCGTGCTGGTGGTCATCGGCATCCTGACCCGGCCCGACCTCTACGGCGACGCGAGCTGGGTGTGGGGCAACACGCTCACCATCCTCAAGCTCGCCTCGGTGGTCGGCGTGGTCACCGTCGGGATGACCTTCGTGATCATCGGCGGCGGCATCGACCTGTCGGTCGGCGCGATCGTCGCGCTCGCCGGGGTCTGGTGCACCACGGTCGCCACCCAGAGCTACGGCGCCGGCGGCATGATCTTCAGCGCCCTCACCGTCGGGCTGGCCGTCGGCGTGGTCAACGGGCTGCTCATCTCGTACGGGCGGCTGGTGCCCTTCATCGCCACGCTGGCCATGATGGTCGCCGCCCGCGGCTTGGCGGCCGAGATCTCCGACAAGCAGACCCAGGTCTCCAACGACAGCTTCATCAACGGCATCGCCACCGTGAAGCTGCTCGGCATCCCGCTGCTGGTCTACATCCTCGGCGCGGTGGTGCTGGCCGGCTGGGTGCTGCTCAACCGGACCACCTTCGGCCGCCGTACGGTGGCCGTCGGCGGCAACCCCGAGGCGGCCCGGCTCGCCGGCATCAACGTCCGCCGGCACACCGTGCTCCTCTACGCGCTCTCCGGCCTCTGCTGCGGCATCGCCGCGATCATGCTGACCGCGCAGGCCACCTCCGCCCAGGCGGCGATGGCCAACCTCTACGAGCTGGACGCGATCGCCGCCGCGATCATCGGCGGCACGCTGCTCAGCGGCGGGCGGGGCACCATCATCGGCTCCCTGCTCGGCGTGATCATCTTCTCCACGATCACCAACCTCTTCGCCATCAACGGCCTCTCCAGCGAGGCCCAGAACATGGTCAAGGGCGGCATCATCGTCGCGGCCGTCCTGGTCCAGCAGGTGCAGTTCCGCAGCCTCTCCCAGTTCCTCGCCCGCAACCGGGCCACCACCACCTGATCCCATCGCGACCGCCAGGCCGCCGTCATCGCGACGGTGGTCCGGCCCACCGCACCCGAAAACACCCCACCCGAAAACACCCCACCACCTCATTTCAGGAGGCCGTCATGACAAGTGACCTGTCGCGCCGCCGGCTGCTCTTCGGCGGGGCCGCGCTCTCCGCCGGAGTGCTGCTCGCCGGCTGCACCAGCAACGAGCAGACCCCGACCGAAGCCCAGACCAGGGCCGCGGCGACCGGCGCCAACAGCGAGCCGGGCAAGAAGGTGACCATCGGCTTCTCCGCACCCGCCGCCGACCACGGCTGGATCGCCGCCATCACCAACAACGCCAAGGCGCAGGCCGGCGCGTACTCGGACGTGGAGCTGAAGAGCGTGGAGGCCGGCGCGGACGCGGCGGCCCAGCGCGCGGCGCTGTCCACCCTGATCTCCCAGAAGCCCGACGTGATCGTGCTGCTGCCGCACGACGGCAAGGAGCTCAACGCGTTCGGCCTGGAGGCCATGAAGGCCGGCATCCCGGTGGTCAACCTGGACCGGGCCTTCCCCGACGCGCGGGCCTACCGGCTCCAGATCAAGGGCGACAACTACGGCATGGGGGTGGCCGCCGCCACCTACATCGCCGCGCAGCTCAAGGCCAAGGGCGTCAGCAACCCGGTCATCGGCGAGATCCCCGGCATCGACTCGCTGGAGCTGACCCAGGAACGCTCCAAGGGCTTCGCCGACACCCTGGCCTCGCTCGGGCTCAAGGTGGCCAACCGCCGCCCGGCCGAGTTCACCGCCGACTCCGGCCAGCAGGCCGCCACCGGCCTCTTCCAGGCGCTGCCGAAGATCGACGCGCTCTGGAACCACGACGACGACCAGGGCATCGGCGTCCTGGCCGCGGTCAACCAGGCCAACCGCAAGGAGTTCTTCATGGTCGGCGGCGCCGGCTCGAAGAAGGCCATGGAGGACATCGCGGCCGACAACACCGTGCTGAAGGCCACGGTCACCTACAGCCCGTCGATGGCCTCCTCGGCCATCTCCCTGGCCCGCCTGATCGGCCAGGGCAAGGGCATGTCCGACCTGGTCGAACTTCAGGTTCCTAAGGAGATCGTGCTCGCCTCGGAGACGATCACCAAGGAGAACGCGGGCAACTACCTGAAGCTCGGGTTCTGACACACGGGGGGAGACCCACCTTGTCCACTCACGACAGCGTCCTGCGGGTCGGCATGGTCGGCTACGCGTTCATGGGCGCCGCGCACTCCCAGGCGTGGCGCACCGTGAACCGCGTGTACGACCTGCCCGCCCGGGTGCAGATGGCGCTCATCTGTGGCCGGGACGAGCCGAAGGTGGCCGAGGCCGCCGGTCGGCTCGGCTGGGACGCGCACACCACGGACTGGCGGCGGCTCGTCGAGTCCGACGAGATCGACGTGGTCGACATCTGCACACCGGGGGACAGCCACTGCGAGATCGCCATCGCCGCGCTGGCTGCCGGCAAGCACGTGCTGTGCGAGAAGCCGCTGGCCAACACCGTCGAGGAGGCTCGGCAGATGACGGCCGCCGCCGCCCTGGCCCGGGCCGCCGGGGTACGCGCCATGTGCGGCTTCAACTACCGGCGGGTGCCCGCGGTCGCCCTGATGCGGCAGCTCGTCGCCGACGGGCGGCTCGGCGAGATCCGGCACGTCCGGGCGGTCTACCTCCAGGACTGGATCGTGGACCCGCAGTTCCCGCTGGTCTGGCGGCTGCAGCAGGACAGGGCGGGCTCCGGCGCGCTCGGCGACATCGGCGCGCACATCATCGACCTGACCCAGTACGTGACCGGGCAGCGGATCGCCGGGGTCAGCGCGGTCACCGAGACGTTCGTCAAGGAGCGGCCGCTGCCGGCCGGGTCGAGCGGCCTGGCCGCGCAGGCCGACGGCAACGGCCGGGCCATGGGGCGGGTCACGGTGGACGACGCGGCGGTCTTCGTGGCCCGGCTCGACGGCGGCGCGCTCGCCACCTACGAGGCGTCCCGGTTCGCCACCGGCCGCAAGAACGCCCTTCGCGTCGAGATCAACGGCTCGCTGGGCAGCGTGGTGTTCGACCTGGAACGCCTCAACGAACTGGAGTTCCACGACGCCACCCGGCCGGCGGCCGAACAGGGCTTCAACCGGATCCTGGTGACCGAGCCGGAGCACCCGTACATGTCGGCGTGGTGGCCGCCGGGCCACATCATCGGCTACGAGCACTCCTTCACCCACCAGATGCGCGACTTCGTCGAGGCGGTCGCCACCGGCGTCGACCCGGCGCCGTCGTTCGCCGACGCGTTGCAGGTCCAGCTCGTGCTCGACGCGGTCACCCGCTCCGCCGAGCAGGCCGCCTGGACGGAGGTGGAGCCCGCCCTGGCCGAACTGGCCGCCTGACCACCCCGCGGCGCGCCCGCGCGCCGCCCGACACCGCTGTCCACGCGGCGCGCCCGCGCCGCCCGAAGGGCTTTCCGGCGCCGACCGGCGAGGGCCCGCCGCGGTTGCGCCCCGCGGCGGGGACGAGGTCGGCCCCGGAGAGCGTGCCGCCGCCCGAACCCGCGGCCGGCACGAATCAGCACGGCCGTCCGGTGCGGCCGGACCGGGATTCCCCGGCCGCACCGGCGGCCCGACGACGGGGAGGCAAGCATGATGCGTACGGGTGTCTGGCTGGTGGGAGCGCGCGGCTCGGTCGCGACCACCAGCGTGGTCGGGGCGCTCGCCCTGCGGGCGGGGCTCACTGACCCGACCGGCTGTGTCACCGAGCTGCCCGAGCTGCGCGGGCCCGCCCTGCCGTCCTTCGCCGACCTGGTGTTCGGCGGCCACGACGTGGTGGCCACCCCGCTCACCAAGCGCGCCGAGGCGCTCGCCGCCGCCGGTGTGCTGCCCGGCCGGCTGGTCGACGCACTCGCCGGGGAGTTGGCCGAGGTGGAGGCGGCCCTGCGTCCCGCACCGACCGGCGGCAGCCCGGCCGAACGGGCCGCCGCGGTGGCCCGCGACCTGGCCGAGTTCCGCCGCCGGCACGCGCTGGACCGGGTGGTGGTGGTCAACGTCTCCGCCACCGAGCCGGCGCCCGAGCCGCACCCGGCCCACCACGACCTCGCCACGCTGCGGGCGGCGCTGGCCGGCCCCGCCGACGTGCTGCCGCCCAGCTCGCACTACGCGTACGCGGCGTTCACCGCCGGCTGCCCCTACGTCGACTTCACCCCGTCCACCGGGGCCCGGCTGCCGGCCCTGGCGGCGCTGGCCGAGGAGCGCGGCCTGCCGTACGCCGGGCACGACGGCAAGACCGGGGAGACCCTGGTCAAGTCGGTGCTCGCGCCGATGTTCGCGATGCGGCACCTGGCCGTGCGCTCCTGGTCCGGGGTGAACCTGCTCGGCGGCGGCGACGGCGCCACGCTCGCCGAACCGGCCGCCAACGCGGCCAAGGTGGCCAGCAAGCAGCGGGTCCTCGGGGAGACCCTCGGCTACGTCCCGCAGGGCGACACCCGGATCGACCACGTGGCCGAGCTGGGCGACTTCAAGACCGCCTGGGACCTGGTCACCTTCGCCGGTTTCCTGGGCACCGGAATGCGGATGGAGTTCACCTGGCACGGCTGCGACTCCGCGCTGGCCGCGCCGCTGGTGCTCGACCTGGCCCGGCTCACCGCCGCGGCGCACGCCGCCGGCCGGACCGGGCCGCTGACCGAGCTGGCCTTCTTCTTCAAGGACGGCATCGACGCGCCCACGCACGCCCTCGCCGAACAGTGGACGCTACTGCGCGACTTCGTCGCCGGGCTGCACGCGGCGGCGTCCCGATGAGCCGCCTCGCCGACCTGGCCGAGCTGGTCCGGGCGCCGGCCGCGCTCACCGTGCCGGGGGACGTGCTGTCCGGCGCGGCGGCGGCCGGCGCGCTGGACCGGCGCACGCCCGCGCTTGCCGGGGCCTCGGTGCTGCTCTACTGGGCCGGGATGGCCGCCAACGACTGGGCGGACCGGCGGCTCGACGCCGTCGAGCGCCCCGAGCGGCCGATCCCCTCCGGCCGGATCCGCCCGGCCGCCGCGCTCGGGGTCGCGGCCGGGCTGACCGCCGCCGGGCTCGCCCTGGCCGGCGCCGCCGGTGGCCGCCGGGCCGCCGCCGTCGCGGTCCCGCTCGCCGCCACCATCTGGGGCTACGACCTGCTGGCCAAGAACACCGCCGCCGGCCCGGCGGTGATGGCCGCCTGCCGAGGGCTGGACGTGCTGCTCGGCGCGAGCGTCGGGCCGACCCGCGGGCGCGACGGGCGGAAGGCGCCACCGGCCGCGCACGGGCTGGTCCGGGCGCTGCCGGCCGCGCTGACCGTGGCCGCGCACACCTGGACCGTCACCGCGCTGTCCCGCCGCGAGGTCTCCGGCGCCGACCGGCGGCTGCCCCGGGCCACCCTGGCCGGGACCGCGCTGGTCGCGGCCACCGCGCTGGGCCGCCCCGACCCGGTGCCGGTGGCGCTCGCCGCCGGTTACGCCGGCCGGTACGGCGCCGCGCAGGCCCGGGTGCTCGCCGACCCGTCGCCGGCCCGGGTGCGCGCCGCCGTCGGGGCCGGCATCACCGGGCTGCCCGCGTTGCAGGGCGCGCTGACCGCCCGGGCCGGCGCCCGGGTGCTCGGCCTCGCCGTCGCCGCGGCCGCCCCGCTCGGCCGCCGCCTGGCCCGACTGATCTCGCCGACATGACCGCCCCGCCGCCCCCCGCGCCCGCCGGGCCGGACCACCTGGCCGGCCGGCCGCCGCTCGACCCGGCCGCGCTGCGCCTCGGGTACGGCACCAACGGGTTCGCCAACCACCGGCTCGGCGACGCGCTCGCCGTCATCGCCGACCTCGGCTACCGGGGGGTGGCGCTCACCCTGGACCACGACCACCTGGACCCGTTCACCCCGGGGCTGGCCCGGCGGGTGGCCGCCGTGCGCCGCCGGCTGGACGCCCTCGGCCTGGGCGTGGTGGTCGAGACCGGGGCCCGCTACCTGCTCGACCCGTGGCACAAGCACGCCCCGACGCTGCTGCACGACGACCCCGCCCGGCGGATCGAGTTCCTCCGCCGGGCCGTCCGGATCGGCGCGGACCTGGGCGCGGAGGCGGTCTCCTTCTGGGCCGGCGTACGCCCGCCGGAGGTGCCCGAGGCCGTCGCCTGGGACCGCCTGGTCGCCGGCTGCGCCACGGTCTGCGCCGAGGCCGAGGCGGCCGGCGTGCCCCTGGGCTTCGAGCCCGAGCCGGGGATGCTGGTCGAGGACATCGCCGGCTGGCGGCGGCTGCGGGACGCACTCGGCGCGCCACCCGGTTTCGGCATCACCCTCGACATCGGACACTGTCGCTGCCTGGAGCCCGCGCCGGTGCCCGACTGCGTCGCGGTGGTCGCCGACCACCTGGTCAACGTGCAGATCGACGACATGCGCCGGGGCGTGCACGAGCACCTGGAGTTCGGCACGGGCGAGATCGACTTCCCGCCGGTGCTGCGGGCCCTGGCCGACGCCGGCTACCGCGGCCTGGTGGCCGTCGAGCTGCCCCGGCACTCGCACGCCGCGCCCGCCGTCGCCGCCCGGTCGCTGGACTTCCTGCGCACCGCCGCCCGAACGGCCGGGAGCGACCGGCACCACACCATCGACTCGGCCCCTCTGCTCCGCAGCCACGGAGGCGACACCTCCGGATCGCCGCTGCTGCGTGGGGGGCTGCAGAGCAAAGGCGGTGGCTGACCACCTGCCACCCGGCTCAGAGGGGAGACGGCATGACACCCGACCGACTGCGCGCCGCGCTGCGGGGCGTACCCGATCCGCAGTGGCTGGACGCGGCCCTGCGCCGCGTCGCGACCGATCCCGCGGCGATCCCGCGGCTGTTCGCCATCGCGGCCCGGAAGTGCGGCCGGGCGCCGCTGCCCGACCCGCCCGGCTGGACCGTCGACGAGGCCGCCCGGACGCTGCTGCTCACCGCGCTCCCCGCCGACCACGCCGCGGCGGCCGAGGCGCTCTACCGGCAGGGCGACGCGGCCGAGAAGCGCGCCGTGCTGCGCGCCCTGCCGCTGCTGCCGATCGGGGCGGAGTGCGTGCCGCTGCTGCACGACGCGATCCGCACCAACGACACCCGGCTGGTGGCCGCCGCCCTCGGCCCGTACGCCCGGCACCTGGAGCAGCCGGCCTGGCGCCAGGCGGTGCTCAAGTGCGTCTTCACCGGCGTGCCGCTGGCCGTCGTCGACGACCTGACCGGCCGGGCGGACGGCGAACTGGCGGCGATGCTGGCCGGGCTCGCCGCGGAGCGGCACGCGGCCGGCCGGAGCATGCCCGCCGACGCCACCGACCTGCTCGACCGGCTCGGCGCCGGCTCGCACCCCACCACCGCCAGGGAGGCGTGATGCGCATCTTCGACCCGCACATCCACATGACGTCCCGGACCACCGACGACTACGAGCGGATGGCCGCGGCCGGGGTCCGCGCCGTGGTGGAGCCCGCGTTCTGGCTGGGCCAGCCGCGCACCAGCGTGGACACCTTCGTCGACTACTTCGACTCGCTGGTCGGCTGGGAGCCGTTCCGGGCCGGCCAGTTCGGCGTCCGGCACCACGCCACCGTGGCGCTCAACCCGAAGGAGGCCAACGACCCGCGCTGCCGCCCGGTGCTCGACCTGCTCCCGCGCTACCTGGACAAGGACGGCGTGGTGGCGGTCGGCGAGATCGGCTACGACTCGATGACCCCGGCCGAGGACGCCGCCTTCGCCGGTCAGCTCGCCCTGGCCGTGGCGCACGACCTGCCCGCCCTCGTGCACACCCCGCACCGGGACAAGGCGCGCGGCGTCGAGCGCACGCTTGCCGTGGTCGCCGAGTCCGGCATCGACCCCGGGCGGGTGCTGGTCGACCACCTCAACGAGATCACCGTGAAGCTGGTCCGGGACACCGGCTGCTGGCTCGGCTTCTCGATCTACCCGGAGACGAAGATGTCGCCGCCGCGGATGGTCGAGCTGCTACGGACGTACGGGACCGAGCGGATGCTGGTCAACTCGGCCGCCGACTGGGGGCGCTCCGACCCGCTGCTCACCCGGGCCACCGGGGACGCGATGCTGCTCGCCGGGTTCACCGAGGACGACGTGGACCGGGTGCTGTGGCGCAACCCGGTGGAGTTCTACGGCCAGTCCGGCCGGCTGGACCTCACCGACCTGGACGGCTCCGAAGCCACCTTCGCCGGCAACTCCATCCTGCGCGGGGGCGAGTGATGCGGCTCCGGCACGCCGACGGGACGACCGTCCACCTCGGCTACTGCACCAACGTCCACCCCGCCGAGGACCTGCCCGGGATCCTCGCCCAGCTCGACACGTACGCGGTCGAGGTCCGGCGGGCGCTCGACAGCGACCGGCTGGGGCTCGGGCTCTGGCTGGCCGCCCCGGTCGCCGCCGCGCTCGCCGCCGACCCGGCGGCCCGCCGCCGGCTCCGGCACGAGCTGACCGTACGCGGGCTGGAGGTGGTCACCCTCAACGGCTTCCCGTACGCGGCCTTCCAGGCGCCGGTGGTCAAGGGCGCGGTCTACCACCCGGACTGGACCACCCCGGACCGGCTTGCGTACACCCTGGACCTGGCCCGGGTGCTGGCCAACCTGCTCCCCGACGACGCGGTCCGCGGCTCGATCTCCACCCTGCCGCTGGCCTGGCGCACGCCGTGGGACACCGGCCGGGCCGAGGCCGCCCGACACCGCCTCGACGCACTCGCCGCCGGGCTGGCCACAGTGGAGCGGGAGACCGGGCGGAGCGTCCGGGTCGGCTTCGAGCCGGAACCGGGCTGTCTGGTGGAGTCCACGGGACAGGCGCGCGCGGTATTGTCAGCCATGGATACCGACCGGCTCGGGATCTGCCTGGATCTGGCGCACCTCGCCTGTGCCTGGGAGGAGCCGGTCGAGGCCCTGGCGCGGCTGCGGGACGGCGGGCTACCGGTGGTCAAGGTGCAGGTCTCCGCCGCGGTCGAGGCCCCCGATCCGGCGGGCTCGGCCGGGGCGCTGCGCCGCTGGGTCGAGCCGCGCTTCCTGCACCAGACCCGGGCCGCGGGCTGCGCCGGCGCCGCCGACCCGGCCGACCCGGCGTACGCCGCCGACGACCTGGACGCCGCCCTCGACGCGCGGCTGCCCGGGGCGTGGCGGGTGCACTACCACGTGCCGCTGCACGCTCCACCCGAGCCGCCGCTGCGCTCCACCGTGCCGGTGCTGCGGGCCGCCCTGGCCGCGCTCTACGCCGGCCCGGCCGCCGGCTGCGACCACCTCGACGTCGAGACGTACACCTGGGGGGTGCTGCCGGCGGCGCGGCGGCCGCGCACCGACGCGGAGCTGGCCGCGGGGATCGCCGCCGAGCTGGCCTTCGCCCGCGACGAGCTGGTCGGCCTCGGCCTGGCCACGACGGCGGGGGTGACCCGGTGAGCCGGCGGCTGGTGGTGCTCGACGTGGTCGGGCTGACCCCGCGGCTGCTGGCGCACATGCCCCG
This sequence comes from Micromonospora sp. NPDC023966, assembly GCF_040639095.1. NCBI lineage: Bacteria > Bacillati > Actinomycetota > Actinomycetes > Micromonosporales > Micromonosporaceae > Micromonospora > Micromonospora sp. NPDC023966. Next base: position 21,557 of record NZ_JBEZZJ010000017.1, read on the forward strand.
GCTGCGGGCGGTCGCCGAGGCCGGGTTCGCCGCCGAGCTGGGCACCGTGCTGCCGGCGGTGACCTGCTCGGTGCAGTCCACCTTCCTCACCGGCGAGCCGCCGGCGGGGCACGGGATCGTCGGCAACGGCTGGTATTTCCGGGACCTTGGCGAGGTGCTGCTCTGGCGGCAGCACAACGCGCTGGTCGGCGGGGAGAAGCTGTGGCAGGCGGCCCGCCGGGTCGAGCCCGGCTACCGGGTCGCCAACGTCTGCTGGTGGTACGCGATGGGCGCCGACGTGGACTGGACGGTCACCCCGCGCCCGATCTACCACGCCGACGGGCGCAAGGAGCCGGACTGCTGGACCGACCCGCCCGAGCTGCACGACACGCTCACCGAGGCGCTCGGCACGTTCCCGCTCTTCACCTACTGGGGGCCGGGCGCCGGTATGCCGTCGTCGCGGTGGATCTGCCGGGCCGCCGAGCGGATCCTCGCCGACCACTCGCCCGACCTGACCCTGGTCTACGTCCCGCACCTCGACTACGACCTGCAACGCTTCGGCCCGTCCTCGCCCCGGGCCGCCGCCGCGGCGGCCGAGCTGGACGCGGTGCTCGCCCCGCTGCTCGACGCCGCCCGCGAGCGGGACGCCACGGTGGTGGCGCTCTCCGAGTACGGCATCACCGACGTCTCCCGCCCGGTGGACGTCAACCGGATGCTGCGCGCCGAGGGGCTGCTTCGGGTCTACACCCAGGCCGGCATGGAGTACCTGGACCCGTGGACGTCGCGGGCCTTCGCGGTCGCCGACCACCAGGTGGCGCACGTCTACGTGAAGGACCCGGCCGACGTGCCCGCGGTGGCGAAGCTCTGCGCGGCGCTGCCCGGGGTGGCCGAGGTGCTGGACCCCGCCGGCCAGGCCGGCTACGGGCTGGACCATCCCCGCTCCGGCGAGCTGGTGCTGGTGGCCGAGCCGGACGCCTGGTTCACCTACTACTACTGGCTGGACGACGCCCGGGCGCCCGACTTCGCGCGGTTGGTCGAGATCCACCGCAAGCCCGGCTACGACCCGGCCGAACTCTTCTTCGACCCGGCCGCGCCGGGCGCGGCGAAGCGCCGGGCCGCGGTCGCGCTGGCCCGCAAGAAGCTCGGCATGCGCTACCTGATGAGCGTCGTGGGGCTGCACGCCGGGGCCCGGGCGGTGCGCGGCTCACACGGCCGGCTCCCCGCCGACCCGGCAGACGGGCCGGTGCTGCTCTGCTCCGACCCGGCCGCGGCCCGGGAGCGGGTCGCCGCCACCGACGTCAAGGGATTGCTGCTCCAGCTCGCCGGACTGGCCCGGGAGGCACCATGACCGTTACCGTCGCACCGACCGACCCGGCCCTGCTACGGGACCGTTTCGACGCCGCGCTCGGCGCGTTCCTGCGCGAGCGAGGGCCGGGTCGGCCGGACGACGGCACGGCAGACGTGCACGAGGTGCTCCGCCGGTTCGTCCTGGCCGGCGGCAAGCGCCTGCGGCCCCTGTTCTGCTACTGGGGCTGGCGGGGCTTCGGCGGCCCCGACGGCAACCCGATCGTGGTGGCCGCGGCGGCGCTGGAGCTGTTCCACGCCTTCGCGCTGATCCACGACGACATCCTGGACCGCAGCGACCGCCGGCGCGGCCGGCCCACCGTGCACCGGGAGTTCGCCGACCGGCATGCCCGGGCCGGCTGGCGCGGCGACCCCGAGGCGTACGGCCGGCAGGCGGCCCTGCTCTGCGGCGACCTGTGCGCCGCCTGGTCCGGCGAGATGTTCCACGGTTGCGGGCTGGACAGCGAGCGGCTGCGCCGGGGCCACGTCCTGCTGGCCAGGATGCGGGCCGAGGTGATCGCGGGGGAGTATCTCGACGTGGTGGCCGCGGCCGGCGACGGCTCGGTGGCCAGCGCCCTCGCGGTGGTCCGGCTGAAGACCGCCCGCTACACGGTCACCCGTCCGGTGCAGGTGGGCGCCGCCCTGGCCGGGGCCGACCCGGACGTGGTGGCGGCGCTGACCGGGTTCGGCGACCCGCTCGGAGACGCCTTCCAGCTCCGCGACGACCTGCTCGGCGTCTTCGGCGACCCGGCGGTGACCGGGAAGTCCAACCTGGACGACCTGCGGGAGGGGAAGCCGACCGTCCTGTTGGCGCTGGCCCGCGAGGCCGCCGGGCCGGCCGGGGTGGCGCGGCTGCGGGCGCTGGTCGGTGATCCGGCCCTGGATCCGGCGGGCGCCGCCGAGGTGCGCGCCATCGTGGCGGCGTCCGGCGCCCGGGCCGAGGTGGAGCGGATGATCCGATCCCGGGCCGACGCGGCCCTGGCCGCCCTCGACCGGCTGCCGCTGGCGGAGCCGGCCCGGGCGGCGCTGGCCGACCTGGCGGCCCGGGCCGTGGATCGCCGGCGCTGACGCTACTTTTGTCGCTCATCGACGAAAGTCATTCCGGAACCAGCGGAAGCTATGGACAGCCGAATCGAACGGTCTTAATGTCGTGCGCAAGCACAGAGCTGTTTCGTCGAGGTGAACCACCCCCAATCGGCAGCCTCGTCGAGGTGACCACCGGCCGGCCGCAACCACCGGTGGTCACGGCCCACCGAGCCTCATCCGGCGGGCCCGCCGCAGCACCCCCGCACGGCATCCGGCGCGACGCGCGCCCGATCCTGGCTGCGCGCGTCAGGAAAGGACAGCAGAGGCATGTCCAGCCCCCACCACACCCCCACCCGACGCTGGCTTCCCGCCGGATCGGCGCTGCTGCTCGCGGCGGCCGCCGGCGCGGTCGGCCTGGCCGCGGCGCCCGTTCCGGCGTCCGCGCACCCCATCGTGGCGAGCGACTTCCAGCAGGTCGAACTCGCCCGCGGCGTCGCCGAGACCGGCGAACCGATGTCGCTCGCGGTGCTGCCCGACCGCTCGGTCCTGCACACCGCCCGCAACGGCACGCTGCGGCGCACCGACGCCGCCGGCGTCACCACCGTGATCGGCACCCTGGCCGTCTACACCCACGACGAGGAAGGGCTCCAGGGCGTCGGCGTCGACCCCGGCTTCGCGAGCAACCGGCAGATCTACCTCTACTACGCGCCCCCGCTGTCCACCCCGGCCGGCGACGCGCCCGCCACCGGCAGCGACTTCTCCGCGTGGCGGGGGGTCAACCGGCTCTCCCGGTTCAACCTCAACGCCGACTTCACGCTCAACCAGGCGAGCAAGGTCGACGTGCTGGACGTGCCGGCCGACCGGGGCCTGTGCTGCCACGTCGGCGGCGACATCGACTTCGACGCGGCCGGCAACCTCTACCTCTCCACCGGCGACGACACCAACCCCTTCGACTCCGGCGGCTACGCGCCGCTGGACGAGCGGACCGAGCGCAACCCCGCGTACGACGCGCAGCGCAGCGCCGGCAACACCAACGACCTGCGCGGCAAGATCCTGCGGATCAAGGTGAACGCCGACGGGTCGTACGCCATCCCCGCCGGCAACCTCTTCCCGCCCGGCACGGCGCGGACCCGGCCGGAGATCTACGCGATGGGCTTCCGCAACCCGTTCCGGATGAGCGTCGACAAGGCCACCGGCACCGTCTACGTCGGCGACTACGGCCCGGACGCCGGCACCAGCTCGGCCCGAGGCCCGTCCGGGCAGGTCGAGTTCGACCGGATCACCGGGCCGGGCAACTACGGCTGGCCGTACTGCACCGGCACCAACACGGCGGCCGAGACGTACGCCGAGTGGGACTTCGCCACCGGCACCGCGGGCGCGAAGTACAACTGCGCGGGCGGCCCGACGAACAACTCGTTCCGCAACACCGGCCAGAGCACCCTGCCGGCGGCGAAGCCGGCCTGGATCCGCTACGCCGGCGACGCCGGCAGCCCGCCCGAGTTCGGCGGCGGCTCGGAGTCGCCGATGGCCGGCCCGGTCTACCGGTACAACGCCGCCAACCCGTCCACCACCAAGTTCCCGCAGTCCTTCGACGGGCAGTTCTTCGCCACCGAGTTCGGCCGCGGCTGGATCAAGCCGATCCACCTCAACGCCGACGGCTCGCCCGGCACCATCGACACCTTCCCCTGGACCGGCAAGCAGGTGATGGACTCCGCCTTCGGGCCGGACGGGTCGTACTACGTGCTCGACTACGGCACCGGCTACTTCAACGGCGACGCCAACTCGGCGCTGTACCGCTTCGACTACCTGGGCGGCGGCAACCGCGCCCCGGTGGCCCGGGCCGCCGCCGACCGGACCTCCGGTACGGCCCCGCTGGCCGTCGCCTTCTCTTCGGCCGGCTCGTCCGACCCCGAGGGCGGGCCGCTCACCTACGCCTGGGCGTTCGGTGACGGCGGCACCTCGACGGCGGCGAACCCGTCGCACACCTACACCGCCAACGGCCGGTACACCGCCACGCTGACCGTCCGCGACGCGCAGGGCGCCACCGGCACCGCCAGCGTGGTGATCACCGTCGGCAACACCGCGCCGACGGTCACCGTGAACAGCCCGGGCAACGGCCAGCTCTTCTCCTTCGGCGACACCGTGCCGTTCCGGATCACCGTCACCGATCCGGAGGACGGCACGATCGACTGCACCCGGGTCAAGATGACCTACGTGCTCGGCCACGACCAGCACGGCCATCAGATCACCTCGTCGACCGGCTGCACCGGGTCGATCACCATCCCGGTCGACGGCGAGCACGACGACGCGGCGAACATCTTCGCGATCTTCGACGCCGAGTACACCGACGCCGGCGGCCTGACCACGCACACCCAGCACACCCTCCAGCCCCGGCACCGGCAGGCCGAGCACTTCAAGACCTCCGCCGGGATCAACACCTTCGACAAGGCGACCGCCGAGGGCGGCAAGACGGTCGGTGACATCCACAACGGGGACTGGATCGCGTTCGAGCCCTACCAGATCGGCAACGTCACCGGGTTCAGCGCCCGGGTCTCCTCGGCCGGGGTGGGCGGCACCCTCCAGGTCCGGGCCGGCTCCGCCACCGGCACCGTGCTCGGCTCGGCCACCGTGCCGGTGACCGGCGGATGGGACACCTTCACCACGGTGACCGGGGCGATCGCCAACCCGCCCGCCGGAACCACCACCCTCTACCTCACCTTCGCGGGCGGCGCCGGCGCGCTCTACGACGTGGACTCATTCACCTTCACCACGTCGGGCGTGCGCACCGGGCCGATCCGGGGGCTGGCCGGCAAGTGCCTCGACGTGCGCAACGCCGCCACCGCCGACGGCACCCAGATCCAGCTCTACACCTGCAACGGCACCACGGCGCAGAGTTGGACGGTGACCCCGAACTCGACGATCAGGGCGCTGGGCAAGTGCCTGGACATCTCCGGCGGCGCGACCGCCGACGGCACGAAGATCCAGCTCTGGACCTGCAACGGCACCGGCGCGCAGAACTGGTCCGCCCAGGCCGACGGCACCGTGCGCAACCCGCAGTCCGGCAAGTGCCTGGACGTCTCCGGCAACAACTCCGCCGACAGCACCCCCGTGCACCTCTGGACCTGCACCGGCGCGGCGAACCAGAAGTGGATCCTGCCCTGACCCGACGGTGCGGGGCCGGCCGTCCGGCCCCGCACCCCGTCCGGACCTGGAGAGCGACATGAGACTCCTCCGACCCGTCCTCGGCGCGGCCACCGCCGTCCTCGCCACGCTCGCCTGCACCACCCCGGCCACCCCGGCGGCCGCCGCCGACGCCCCCTACGACGTGCTGGTCTTCTCCAAGACCGCCGGCTTCCGGCACGACGCCATCCCGGCCGGGATCCAGGCCGTCCGCGACCTCGGCGCGGCGAACAACTTCACCGTCACCGCCACCGAGGACGCCGCCCAGTTCACCACCGCCAACCTGGCCCGCTACGAGGCCGTGATCTTCCTCAACACCACCGGCGACGTGCTGAACGCCACGCAGCAGACCGCCTTCGAGGCGTACATCGGCGCGGGCGGCGGCTACGTGGGCGTGCACGCCGCCGCCGACACCGAGTACGACTGGCCGTTCTACGGCAACCTGGTGGGTGCCTGGTTCGCCTCCCACCCGGCCATCCAGCCGGCCAACGTGAAGGTGGAGGACCGCGGGCACGCCGCCACCGCCCACCTGCCGCAGACCTGGAACCGCACCGACGAGTGGTACAACTACCGCACCAACGCCCGGTCCACCGCGCACGTGCTGGCCACCCTCGACGAGTCGTCGTACTCCGGCGGCTCGATGGGCGGTGACCACCCGCACGCCTGGTGCAAGGCGTACGCGGGCGGCCGGTCCTTCTACACCGGCGGCGGGCACACCCAGGCCTCCTACACCGAGGCCGCGTTCCGCGCCCACCTGCTCGGCGGCATCCGGTACGCGGCCGGCCGGAGCAAGGCCGACTGCCGCCCGGAGACCGGCTACACGGCGCTCTACAACGGCGCCACGACCGGCTGGTCCCAGGCCGGGCCGGGCAGCTTCACCAACGCCGGCGCGACGCTGACCTCGGTCGGCGGGATGGGCCTGTACTGGTACAGCGCCAAGCAGTTCACCAACTACTCGCTGAAGCTGGACTGGCGGCTGGCCGGCGACGACAACTCCGGCGTCTTCATCGGCTTCCCACCGTCGAGCGACCCCTGGTCGGCGGTGAACAACGGCTACGAGGTCCAGATCGACCCCACCGACAGCGCCGACCGCACCACCGGCGCCGTCTACACGTTCAAGTCCGCCGACCTGGCCGCCCGGGACGCGGCGCTCAACCCGGCGGGGGAGTGGAACACCTACGAGCTGCTGGTCGAGGGGGAGCGGCTCCAGGTCTTCCTCAACGGCGTGAAGATCAACGACTTCACCAACACCGACCCGGCCCGGTCGCTCGCCGGCCACATCGGCCTCCAGAACCACGGCACCGGCGACGACGTGTCGTTCCGCAACGTGCGGATCAAGGAGCTGGGCACCACCCCGCCGCCGACCGGGAGCACCACCGTGCAGGCCGAGGCGTTCAGCTCGGCCAGCGGGGTCACCCCGTTCACCAAGGCCGGCGCCAACGGCGGACAGACCCTGGGGTACGTCGACCCGGGCGACTGGGCCGCCTACCAGGGGCTCGACCTGACCGGGGTGACCGCGCTGCGGGCCCGGGTGGTCTCCGGCGGCCCGGGCGGCACCCTCCAGCTCCGCACCGGCTCCCCGACCGGCACGGTGCTCGGCCAGGTGGCGGTGCCGAACACCGGCAGCTGGACCACCTTCGCCGACGTCACCACCGCGCTGGCCGGCGTGCCCTCGGGCAGCCAGACGGTGTATCTCACCTTCGCCGGCACCGGCACCGGGCTGTTCGACGTCGACGACTTCACGCTGGTCCGGGGCGGTGGGAGCGGCGGCGGGACCGGCCCGGTCCGAGGGCTGGCCGGCAAGTGCCTGGACGTGCGGGGCGGCGCCACCGCCGACGGCACCCAGATCCAGCTCTACACCTGCAACGGCAGCACCGCGCAGACCTGGACGGTGACCCCGAACTCGACCGTCAAGGCGCTGGGCAAGTGCCTGGACGTGTCCGGCGGCGGCTCGGCCGACGGCACGAAGATCCAGCTCTGGACGTGCAACGGCACCGGGGCGCAGAACTGGTCGGCGCAGGCCGACGGCACGCTGCGCAACCCGCAGTCCGGCAAGTGCCTCGACGTGGCGGGCAACAACTCCGCCGACAGCACCCCGGTGCAGCTCTGGTCCTGCACCGGCGCCGCGAACCAGCGGTGGACCCTGCCCTGACGGGCGGGGGCGGCGGCGGACCGGGCGACCTGCGGGATCCGCCCGGTCCGCGGCCGGAGTGCTGCCGTACCTTGACCGTGTGGGACGCCTGGAGCGGTGGCGTCGGGTCGCCCAGGCGCGCCCGAGGATGGGTGGCGGCCTGCGGGCCGCCCTGGTCCGCGCACTGCTTGGCGACGGGCGGCCGGCCGTGCCCACCGGGCCGGCGCCCAGCCTCACCCGGCTGGACGCGCTCATGGACGACTTCGCCGGCCGGCCGGTGCGCTGGACGCTGGGCGGCCAGCCCCGCCCACTGCCCGCCGCCGTCGACGCGGCCGCGTACCGGATCATCGAGGAGGCGCTGGCCGAGGCGCACCGGCACGCCCCGTGCGAGGCCGTCGCGGTCCGGCTGCGTTACACCCCGGCCGGCCTCACCGTCGAGATCCGTGGCGACGGGTCCACCACCCCCGGCGCCGGCTCCGGGCTGCGGGCGCGGGCCGAGTCGGTCGGCGGCGCCTTCCACGCCGGCCCGCGCGCCGAGGAGGGCTGGCTGATCCGCGCCGAACTGCCCGCCCCGGAGGACGAGGCGGAGCTGTCCTGACGGTCCCCGGCCCTTCCGCGCCGGCTGCGGCCGACCTAGAGTGAGGGCGGCGACCGCGAGGTGGCCGGCGACCCGACGGGAGGCGCAACCCGTCGGGGCTTGGACGTGAACGCGTCCGCCGGTGCCGTCCGCGGCCGCCCGCACCCGGTCGCCTCGCCCCGGTCCGCTACGGAATCCCCCATCACGACAGGGGAGAAGGACAAATGGCGCGACCCATCACGCTCTTCACCGGCCAGTGGGCCGATCTTCCGTTCGACGAGGTCTGCCGGCTCGCCGCCGAGTGGGGATACGACGGCCTGGAGATCGCCTGCTGGGGCGACCACTTCGAGGTCGACAAGGCGCTCGCCGACGAGTCGTACGTGGACCGCAAGCGGGCCACCCTCGCCAAGCACAACCTCCAGGTCTTCGCCATCTCCAACCACCTCGTCGGCCAGGCGGTCTGCGACCACCCGATCGACGAGCGGCACCAGGACATCCTCCCCGCCCGGATCTGGGGCGACGGCGAGCCGGAGGGCGTACGCCGGCGCGCCGCCGAGGAGATGAAGGACACCGCCCGGGCGGCGGCGAAGCTCGGGGTGAAGACGGTGGTCGGCTTCACCGGCTCGTCGATCTGGCACACCCTGGCGATGTTCCCGCCGGTCCCGCCGGCCATGATCGAACGCGGCTACCAGGACTTCGCCGACCGGTGGAACCCGATCCTGGACGTCTTCGACGAGGTGGGCGTGCGCTTCGCCCACGAGGTGCACCCCAGCGAGATCGCCTACGACTACTGGACCACCAAGCGGGCCCTCGACGCGATCGGCCACCGGCCCGCGTTCGGGCTGAACTGGGACCCGTCGCACTTCGTCTGGCAGGAGCTGGACCCGGTCAACTTCATCTTCGACTTCGCCGACCGGATCTACCACGTCGACTGCAAGGACGCCAAGGTGCGTACGGGCGACGGCCGGCGGGGCCGGCTCTCCTCCCACCTGCCCTGGGCGGACCTGCGACGCGGCTGGGACTTCGTCTCCACCGGCCACGGGGACGTGCCGTGGGAGGACTGCTTCCGCGCGTTGAACGCGATCGGCTACACCGGCCCGATCTCGATCGAGTGGGAGGACGCCGGCATGGACCGCCTGGTCGGCGCCCCCGAGGCGCTCCAGTTCGTCCGCCGGCTCGCCTTCGACGCCCCGGCCGCCGCCTTCGACGCGGCGTTCAGCAGCAGCCGGGACTGACCTCTCGGGCCTCGGGGCCGGCGTGGCCGGCCCCGAGGCGGCCCTCAGCAAGCGGCGAAGACCTGGTCGCTGACCAGCCGGGCCGCGCCGACCAGGCCGGCCCGGTCGTCGAGGTCGGAGAGGACGATCGGCATGCTGCCGGTGGCCAGCGGGGTGGAGCGCCGGTAGACCACGCCCCGGATCTCGGCGAGCAGGACCGGCCCGACGCCCGGTGCCGCGCCGCCGATGATCACGATGGCCGGGTTGACGAAGCTGACCAGGCCGACCAGCACCTGCCCGAGCCGGCGAGCGGCGTCGCGGACCAGCGTCTGCGCGGCCGGATCCCCGGCGGTCGCCGCCGCGGCCACGTCGGCCACGGTGAGCGCTCCGGCGGCGGCCAGCCGGTCGGCGAGCGCCGTCGAGCGCCCGGCCCGCGCGGCCGTCACCGCCTCCCGCACCAGGGCGGCATTCCCGCAGTACGCCTCGACGCAGCCGGTGTTGCCGCAGCCGCAGAGCGGCCCGTCCTCGGTGAGCTGGAGGTGCCCGATGTGCCCGGCGCCGCTGGCCGCGCCCCGGTACAGCGCCCCGCCGAGCACCAGCCCGCAGCCCACCGCGTCGCCCAGCTTCACGTAGAGGAAGTCGTCGAACGGCCGGCCGGTGCCGGCGTGCCGCTCGCCCAGGGCCATCACGTTGGCGTCGTTGTCGACCTGCACCGGGCAGCCCAGCTCGGCGGCGATGGTGTCGCGTACCGGGAACTGGTGCCAGCCGGGCAGGGCGGGCGCGGACACCGGGGCGCCTTCCCGCACGGCGACCGGCGCGGGGAGCGCCACCCCGACGCCGGCCAGCCGGGTCAGCCCGGCCTCGGCCCGCAGCTTGCCGAGCAGCTCGACCGCCCGGCCGACCACCACCTCCGGGCCGAGCCGGACGTCGACCGGCTCGTCGTGCCGGGCGAGCAGCGTCAGCTCGCCGTCGGTGAGCGCGACCTCCAGCCGCCCGTCGCCGACCCGCACCGAGCCGAAGCGCACCTGCCGGCCGACCCGCAGCAGGGAGGAGCGGCGCCCACCCCGGGACGCGGCCGGCCCGGCGGTCTCCACCAGGCCCTGCGCGGTCAGCCGGTCCGCCTCGGCGATGAACCGGGCCCGGGGCAGGCCCAGGGCGTCGGCCAGTTCGACCCGCGAGCGCGGGCCGTCGTCGCGCAGCAGACGCAGCAGCCGCGCCTGGTCCGCGCTCTCCGGTCCGACCATCGTCATCACGATCACCTCCCCCCGAATGTGCCACACCGCCGTCACAGGCGCGTGACGCGAGGGGGCCGCTCCCAGTTTCCCGGGTGCGGCCCCCTGCGATCCTCCGGTCGGGTCGGTCAGCCCCGCAGACCCGACATGTGCTGGTAGCTGATCTCGGCGAAGCGCAGCGACCGGCCCGGGTCGGCGGCGCCGCCCGGGGCGTTGTCCTGCTCCCACATCGGGTTGTGGTAACCCTTCGCGCCCATGTTGGCGAAGAAGTTGCCGTAGTCGATGTCGCCCTCGCCGAGCGGCACCATCGCGTAGCCGGCCGCGGTGGCCGGGTCGTAGGTGCCGTCCTTGGCGTGGAACAGCGGGAACCGGATGGGCTGGGCGGCGACCACGGCCAGCGGGTCGAAGACGCTGGTCTGGGTCACCCCGTCCGGGTCGGTGTAGCTGCGGAACCGGTGCTGGGCCACGTGCGCCCAGTAGATGTCCATCTCGAACCAGACCCACTCGGGGTTGGTCCGGCCGATGAAGTACTCCAGCTTCCGGACACCGGAGGACCGGGTCGGCCGGCCCAGCGCGTCCAGCGGCCCGCTGTCCAGCAGGAAGTTGTACGCGGCGTCGTGGTTGTGCGTGTACAGCTTCAGGCCCCGGGCCGCGGCCATCTCGCCGAAGGTGTTCCACCGGTCCACGGCGGCGTCCCAGTCGGCCTTGACGTTGCTGCCGGTCGGGTCGTTGCCGGTGCCGATGTGGGTCATGCCGAGGATCTCGGCGGTGTCCAGCGTCTGCTCGAACGCGGCGATGGTGTCCGGGGTGACCGTGCTCGGGACCGAGGCGTGCGAGCCGTTGGCGCGCAGCCCGTTGTCGTCGAGGATCTTGCGGATCTCCGCCGGGGTGATCTGCCGGCCGAGGATCGAGGTGTGCTGGGTGTACCCGGCGAACTCGACCTCCTTGTAGCCGATCTCGGCGAGCCGGGCGAGCACCCGCTCGAACCCGTACGGCACGCCGGTGGCGTCCGGGGCGGCGCTGATCCGGTCGCGGACGCTGTAGAGGATGATGCCCCGCTTGCCGGTCGGGACGAGCAGCCCGTTGCCGGCGAAGGCGGCCGACGGGAGCCCGGCGGCGCCGACGGCGACGACGCCCGCCGCCCCGGCGATGGTGCCGAGCACCCGGCGGCGGCTCATCCCGTGCGATGTCTCGTTCATGTCCTGACTGCCTCTCTGACGGTGCCGGTGGTGTGGAAGGGAGGAGGCGGGTGGGGCCGCCGGGTGGCGACCCCACCCGGGCGTCACGGGGTGACGCCGATGCCCTGGCCGGTGAACTCGACCCAGTTGAGGTTGCCGAAGCCGCTGGCCGGACCACCGGGGACGGTGGTCAGGACCAGGTAGAGCTTGTGCGTCCCGCCGGGGTCGGTGACCGGCACGGTGGTGCTGGTGAAGGCGTTGTTGCCGGAGGTGGCGTTGACCGTGGCCGTGGCCAGCAGCGGGCCGGTGGGGGAGTCCAGCCGGAACTGGACGCCGAACCGGGGCTGCCCGGCGGTGGCCGCGCTGCCCCCGGAGGTGCGCAGCGTCACCGACTGCATGTTCTTCAGGTTCACGGTGTTGTTGACCGCGATCCAGTCGCCGGGGTCGAGGCTGCCGCGCTGCTGCCCGCCCCCGGTGTCGGCGGTGGTGCCGACCGTGGTGCCGGACTCGTCGGTGGCGAACTCGACCTCCTGGCGCTTGGCCTGGATGATCTGCTGGTCCACCGTGGTCAGCGCCGGCTGGCCGTTGGCCCCCTGGTCGGTGTACGACGCGCTGACCACGCCGTAGATGTAGCCGCCGTGCGAGGCGTCGTCGGCGTCCGTGGGCAGCACCCCGGAGCAGCCGAACTGGTTGGCCTCACCGTGCCCGTGGCCGTCGTGGCCGAGCGCGAAGGTCACCTCGACCTTGGCGCAGTCGACCGGCCCGTCCTCCGGGTCGGTGACGGTGACGGTCCACGGGATGTCGTCGCCCCAGCTGAAGAAGCCGCCTTCGAGCGGGGTGGTGACGGTGACGGTCGGCGCGGTGTTGCCGACGGTGATGGTGGTGTTCGCCGCCGCGGTCTTGCCGCTGGAGTCGGTCACCGTCAGCCGGGCCGTGTAGACGCCGTTGGTGGTGTAGGTGAACGACGGGTTCGGGTCGATCGAGTCGGTGGTGCCGTTGCCGTCGAAGTCCCAGGCGAACGAGATGGAGTCCGCCGGGTCCGGGTCCTTCGAGCCGTCGCTGGAGAAGGCGACGGTCAACGGGGCCCGCCCGTTGGTCGGGGTGGCGTTCAGCACCGCGGTCGGCGCCCGCAGGCCCTTGACGTAGCTGAACTTCAGCATCGCCGCGTCGGGGTTGACGTTGAAGAACCCGTCTCCGTACGTCAGCAGGTAGAGGTTGCCGTCCGCGCCCCAGCGCATGTCCATCGGGTTGTCGCAGAGGAACGGCTTGGCCGGCGTGGTGGGCGCCTGCCCGCAGTTCAACACGTTGTTGATCTTCAGGATCTCGCCCTGGTCGTCCAGCCGGATCTCCTTGAGGGTGTCCCGGGTGAACTCACCGAAGATGATCGCGTCGTCGTAGTACTCGGGGAACTTCGTCTCCGACCTCAGCTCCGGGTCGTAGTCGTACTTCGCCGCGCCGTGCGGGCCGACACCGCCCGTGCCGAGCTCCGGGAAGAGCACCGGGCAGGTCTGCGTCGGAGTCGACAGGTAGGACTCCGGGCAGGGCGTCGGGGCCTGGAACGAGTACCACAGCTCCGACTTCTCCACCCGCGGCAGGTCGGTCAGGCCGGTGTTGTGCCGCGAGGTGTTCTTCGGGGCCACGCAGTCGAACGGGGCCACCGGGGAGATCGGGCTGGTGGTCCAGTTCATCTCGATGTACGGCAGGTTCGGCTGCACGCACATCGGCCAACCGTAGTTCGCCGGCTTCTCGACCACCATCATCCGGCCGGTGCCGGCGGGACCGCGCCCCACCTGGGCGACCGAGGAGTCCGGCGAGTAGTCGGTGACGTAGGCGACGTCGTCCTTGTCGAGGGTGATCCGGAACGGGTTCCGGAAGCCCATCGCGTAGATCTCCGGGCGGGTCTTCGCCGTCCCGGCCGGGAACAGGTTCCCCGCCGGGACGGTGTACGACCCGTCCGCGCCGACGGTGATCCGCAGGACCTTGCCGCGCAGGTCATTGGTGTTGGCCGAGCTGCGCCGGGCGTCGACGAACGGGGCCTGGTAGACGCCGGTGGCGCTGACCGAGTCGTTGTGCGGCGAGAAGCCGCCCGACCCGCCGCCGCCGGCCGGGGTGTCGTCCCCGGTGACCAGCCAGAGGTTGTTCTTCGAGTCGAACGCGATGTCACCGGCGACGTGGCAGCAGGCGCCCCGGTCCACCGGCACCTGGAGGATCTTCTGCTCCGTGGCCACGTCCAACGACGGGATCTCACCGTCGACGAACTTGAACCGGGAGAGCTGGAAGTAGCCCTTCCACTGGTCCCACGCGGCCGGGTCGGTGCTGGTGGTCGGCGCGCTGCCCGTCGGGGTGTCCAGCGGGGGCGCGTAGTAGAGGTAGACCCACTTGTTGGTGGCGAAGTCGTGGTCCACCGCCGGGCCGTACATCCCGTCCTCGCTGTTGGTGTAGACCGGGATCTGCGCCAGCACCGTGGTCTCGTTGGTGACGGGGTCGTGCAGCCGGACGCCGCCGCGCCGGTCGGTCTGGATCACCCGGCCGTCGGGAAGGACGTCGAAACCGATCGGCTCGTTGACGTTGGGCTGCGCCCCGACCACCGTCATCTGGTAGTTGGCCAGCACGGTCGCGCCGCAGTCGCCGTCGGTGACGCCGGCCGCCCACTGGATCGCCCCGCCCAGGTGGGCCCGCAGGTCCGCGCTGTCGTAGCTCTCCGGGGTGGCTCCGAGTCCGGTGTAGAACGAGCGGCCGCCCTGGTAGTCCTTGCACCAGGTGACCGGGTGGTCGAAGCCCATGCTGCCGCCGGCGTAGGTCTTCTCGTCCACGGTGGCCAGCACGTGCGAGACGCCCCGGACGTTCGCCGCGAAGTTGTACCACCGGTCGGTGGTGGACCAGCGCTGCGGCAGCGTCTCGGACGCCGGGTGGACCCGGTCGGCCACGGTGACCGTCGCCCGGCTCGCGGCCGTCGGCGCGCCGGTGGCCCGGGTGCCGAGCACGTCGGTGAGGAACGACCAGTCCGGCTCGGCCTCGATGGCGGAGTGGACGCCGACGAAGCCGCCGCCGTCGCGGTAGTACGCCTCGAAGGCGGCCTGCTGGGCGTCGTTGAGCACGTCGCCGGCCGTGTTCAGGAACACCACGGCGCGGAACTGCTTCAGGTGGGCCTGGTCGAACTTGCGGGGGTCGTTGGTGACCTCGACGGTGAAGCGCCGGTCCCGTCCGAGTTGCTGTACGGCCTGCACGCCGGCGGCGGTGGCGGCGTTGCTGCCGGCGGCCGACCGGGTGAAGACGAGCACCTTGTACTCGATGCCGTTGCTGACGGGTACGGGGGCGGTGAGCACCGGCGCGGCCTGCGCCGGGGTCGGGGCCCGCTCCGCCGTCGCGACGAGCGTCGCGGCGGCGAGAGTGAGCAGGCCGAGATATGTGGCGGCCCTGCGGCCGAACGGTCTTCTGCGCATCGAACCTCGCTCTGGTCGGGCGGGTCCGCCTCAGCGCCGGGACGAGGCTGAGGAGGTCGCTGGGAGGTGACGAGAGCCTGGCCAGGTTCTACGCGAGACGATATTTGCGCTCGGGACCAAAGAGAAGAGGTTGAAGCCAAAAGTTTTCGATGAACAACTCCCACTTTTGTTCAGGATGAGCAAAAGTGGGAGTCGGGTCTCCTTCGGACAGACGAGAGCGGGCCGGTCGCCCGATGGCGACCGGCCCGCTGCCCGGTTGGCGTCAGAGGTTGGTGCTCGTGCCGGACGACCTGGTGCTCGTGCTGCTGGTCGACGACCCGGTCCCGCTGGTCGAGCCCGTGCCGGACGGTCCGGACTTGGCGCCGACGACGGCCGGCGTGCCGGCGAACGGCTTGTCGGCCTCGGTCAGCCCCTGCTTGCTGCCGTTGCCGGTGCCCAGCTTCTCGCCGAGCTTGGTCTGCCCGAGCTTGTCCTTGCCCTCCGAGTAGAGCCGGGTCGCCTGAGCCTGCGCGACCCCCGCCGCCTCCTGGACGGTCGGGTGGTCGAGCACCTTGCGGCCCCGGACCACCAACTCCTCGTACTTCTCCCGGCCGGCACGGGCGCCCAGGACGAATCCCGCAGCCAGCCCGCCAAGAAACATGATCTTTCCGCGCATGGCGGCTCCTTCCGTACCTGACGCGCCGCCGATCCCGACCGGGTGGTCCCGGGCGGGAGCGACCTTCTCGCGCCTGCATCCTCTGTCGGCGGCTAACTACCCATCCTGCTCTCCGGTCATGCCTCCCTGTGCTGAGATGGCGATTTGTCCGGTATTCTGATCGGGTTGCCCGGCCCCCGACCGGGCGGGGGAAGTGGGGTAACCCCCTGGCGCACCACCCCCCGCTGTCCTGTACTCTTGTCCCCGTCGCACGGCGCGGAGAGATCCGCAGCCGGGTGACCTACGGTCCCCCGTAGCTCAATTGGCAGAGCAGCCGGCTGTTAACCGGCAGGTTTTTGGTTCGAGTCCAAACGGGGGAGCTCCGCTCCACACGACGCCCGTCGGCCTTGGCCGACGGGCGTTTCTCGTTGCCGGCATCCACGCCCGTCGCGGTGTCGGTTTCCGCCCGCGGGCGCCGCTTCGCCCGGCAGGATGGTCGATGTCGACTCAGCCTCCCGCTGCGTCGATTGCTGCGTCGATTCAAGGGTGGATGGAGATGGCCGGAGGGCGGAGCCGCTGGACCGCGACGCTGATCGCGGTCGTCGTGGTGCTGGGCTGGCTGGTCCTCGGCGGCATCGCCGGGCCCTACTCCGGAAAGCTCGGCGACGTCGCCACCAACGACAACGCCGCCTTCCTCCCCGCCGACGCCGAGGCCACCCGGGCGCAGAACCTCGCCGCCGGCTTCGTGGACCGCGAGACCACCCCGGCGCTCGTCGTCTACGAACGTACCTCCGGCATCACCCCGGCCGACCAGCAGCGGATCCAGGCCGACGCGGCCCGCTTCGCCCAGTTGCCGGGCGTCGTCGGCCCGCTGCCGCCGCCGATCGTCAGCCAGGACCGGCAGGCCGTGCAGGTGGTCGTCCCGATCGACGCCGCCGAGGGTGAACAGGTCGGCGCGGTCGTCGACCGGCTGCGGAAGATCGCCGGCACCGACCGGGGCGGGCTCACCGTGGACGTGGCCGGGCCGGCGGGCCTGCTCGCCGACCTGATCGAGGTGTTCACCGCCATCGACGGGCCGCTGCTGCTGGTCACCCTGGTCGTGGTGCTGGTCATTCTGCTGATCGTCTACCGCAGCCCGGTGCTCTGGGTCTTCCCGCTGCTCGCCGCCGGGATGTCGTACTCGCTGGCCGCGCTCTTCGTCTACGTCCTGGCGAAGAACGACGTCATCAAGCTCAACGGGCAGGCCCAGGGCATCCTCACCGTCCTCGTCTTCGGCGCCGGCACCGACTACGCGCTGCTGCTCATCGCTCGCTACCGGGAGGAACTGCACCGGCACGAGCGGCCCTGGGACGCCATGCGGGCCGCCTGGAAGGGCGCCGCCCCGGCGATCATCGCCTCCGGCGCCACGGTCATCGTCAGCCTGCTCTGCCTGCTGCTGTCGAGCCTCAACTCCAACCGGGCGCTCGGCCCGGTGAGCGCCGTCGGCATCGCGGCCACCCTGCTGGTGATGCTCACCTTCCTGCCCGCCCTGCTGCTGCTCGGCGGTCGGTGGGCGTTCTGGCCCCGGCGACCCCGGCTCGACCAGGCCGACCCGCGAACCGAACATGGCATCTGGGGGCGGATCGCGGGCTTCGTGGCCCGGCGGGCCCGGACGGTCTGGATCGTCACCGCGGTGGTCCTGGCCGTGCTCGCCGTCGGGGTGACCCAGCTCGGCGCCACCACCCTCGGCCAGTCCGACCTGTTCACCCAGCGCACCGACTCAGTGGCCGGGCAGGAGGTGATCGCCCGCCACTACCCGGCCGGCACCGGCAGCCCGGCCACCATCTTCACCAACCAGGCCACGGCGCAGCAGGTCGCCCAGGTAGCGCAGGGCGTACCGGGGGTGTCCTCGGTCCGGCCGCTCACCCAGCAGGGACCGGCCGGGCCGCCCTCGGGGAACGCGCCGCCCAAGGTGGTCGACGGGCGGGTGCAACTGCAGGCCACCCTCGCCGACCCGCCGGACAGCAACGGCGCCGAACGCGCCATCCGCGAACTGCGCGCCGCGGTGCACCGGGTGCCCGGCGGGGACGCGGTGGTGGGCGGCTTCACCGCGATCAACGTGGACACCGCCGACGCGTCCACCCGGGACCGCAACGTCATCATCCCGGTGGTGCTGCTGGTCATCGCGGTCATCCTGGCCGTGCTGCTGCGGGCCCTGCTGGCCCCGGTGCTGCTGATCGCCACCGTGGTGCTGTCGTTCCTGGCCACGCTCGGCCTCTGCGCGCTGATCTTCCGGTACGTCTTCGACTTTCCCGGAGTCGACCAGTCGTTCCCGCTGTTCGCGTTCGTCTTCCTGGTCGCCCTCGGCATCGACTACAACATCTTCCTGATGAGCCGGGTCCGCGAGGAGTCGGTCCGGCGCGGCACCCGGGCCGGGGTGCTCACCGGCCTGGCGGTCACCGGTGGCGTGATCACCTCCGCCGGCATCGTGCTCGCCGCCACCTTCTCGGCGCTCGCCGTGCTGCCGCTGGTGGTGCTGGTCGAGCTGGGCGTGGCGGTCGCCGCCGGCGTGCTGCTCGACACCATCGTGGTCCGCTCGCTGCTGGTGCCCGCGCTCGCGTACGACATCGGGCCGAAGATCTGGTGGCCGGGCCGGCTGTCCCGGACGAACCGGAACGGCGACCGGGCCGGGGCGGAGGCGGGCCGTGCCGGCTGACACCGACGTCGTCATCGTCGGCGGCGGCCTGGCCGGCCTCGCCGCCGCCCGCCGGCTGCACCGGGCGGGCGTGCCCTGGCGGCTGCTGGAGGCCGCCGACCAGCTCGGCGGCCGGGTCGCCACCGACGAGGTCGACGGCTACCTGCTGGACCGCGGCTTCCAGGTGCTCAACACCGGATACCCGCGGCTCGGCGGCCTCGTCGACCTCGGCGCGCTCGACCTGGGCTGGTTCACCTCCGGGGTGCTGATCCGCCGCGGCGACCGGCTGGAGCGCCTGGTCAACCCGCTGCGCGACCCCGCCGGTGCGCCCGGCACGGTGACGGCGGGCGTCGGGTCGCTGGTCGACCGGCTCCGCTTCGCCGCGCTCGCCACCGGCTGCGCCACCCTGCCGGTGGGCCGGCTGCTCAACGCGCCCGAGACCACCAGCGAGGCGGCGCTGCGCCGGGCCGGCCTCTCCGACTCGTTCATCGAGGAGCTGCTCCGGCCGTTCCTCTCCGGCGTGCTGCTCGACCGCGAGCTGGCCACCTCCAGCCACGTGCTGGCCGTCCTCCTGCGCGCGTTCGCCCGGGGTCGGATCGGGCTGCCCGCCCGAGGGATGGCCGCGCTGCCCCGGGCCGTCGCGGGCCCGCTGCCCGCCGAGCTGATCGACCTCGACACCCGGGTCGCCGAGGTCGCGCCCGGCCGGGTCCGCACCCCGGCCGGCGACCTCGCCTGCCGCGCCGTCGTGGTCGCCGTCGACCCGCCCGCGGCGGCCGCTCTGCTGCCGCGGCTGCAACGGGTACGCATGCACAGCTACACGACCTACTACCACAGCACCGACACCCCGCCGCTGAGCGAGCCGATCCTGCTCCTCGACGGGGATCGGCGGGAGCTGGTCGCCAACACGGTGGTGCCCAGCAACGCGGCGCCCACGTACGCGCCGGCCGGGAAGCACCTGGTGGCCACCTCGGTGGTCGGCCCGCAGGCCCCGCCCGAGGCGGTGGTCCGCCGCGAGCTGGACCGCCTCTACGGGTGCTCCACCGCTGACTGGACGCACCTCACCACGGTGTCCGTGCCGGAGGCGCTGCCCGCCGCGCCGCCGCCGCAGGGCCGGCTGCGCAAGCCGGTCGCGCTCGGCGACGGGCTCTTCGTCGCCGGCGACCACCGGGACAGCCCGTCCATCCAGGGCGCCCTCGCGAGCGGATGGCGGACCGCCGGGGCGGTGCTCGCCGAACTGCGCGCCGTGGGCTGAGCGGGGTCAACCGACGGCAGGAAGATCATCTATCATCCCGCCGTGCCTCGCACTACATCCGACACGCTCGACGCCGATGCCGCGTACCCCGAGGTGGTGGCGCTGCGCCCGGCGCTCCGCGACCATGACTGGGCGGCGCTGCGCGCGGTCTTCGCCGACGCCGACGCGGCCACCACCACCCAGCTGGTCGACGCCGTCGCGGCCTGGGGCGGCGCGGAGAACCTCCTGCAACCGCGGCTCCAGCGCGAGCCGGCGGACCGACTCGCCCAGGTCCTGCTCGCGGCGGCCCTCGTGCACAAGGGCTGGCGCATCCGGACCAGGGCGACGGCCGACTGGGTCACCGAAGACCAGTTCGCCCGGTTCCACGATCACCTGCGCCGCGCCGAACGGATCCTGATCGACGTGACGGCGCGGTGGCCCGACGACGTCGCGGCCTGGACCCAGCGGATCACCCTGTCCCGTGGCCTGGGCCTGGGGTTGGCCGAGACCCGCCGGCGCTACGACCGCCTGGCCCGGCACGAGCCGCACCACCTGGCCGCCCAGGCCGAGATGCTGCAACAGCTCTGCCCGAAGTGGGGCGGCGACTGGGCGGCGGTCGACGCGTTCGCCCGTGACTGCGCCGAGGCGGTGCCAGCCGGGGCCCCACACGGCGTCCTGATCGCCCAGGCACACCGCGAGCGCGGCATGGAGTACGACGACCTTCGTGGCCTCCGGGACTACCTGAGGACGGACGAGGTGGCCGAGGAGATCAACGCCGCGGCGGACCGGTCCGTCCGGCACCCCGACTTCCGGCGCACCATCGGCTGGGTGCGCGTGCAGAGCACGTTCGCGCTGGTGTTCCACCTGATGGGGGAGCACACGGCGGCCCGGGAACAGTTCGAGGCGCTCGGCCCGTACGGCGATCCCGCCGTCTTCGGCGGCTCCGCCGCCTGGTTCGCCGAGGCCCGCGCCGAGGCGTACGCGAAGGGCGGAGCCCGATGATCCGGCAGTTCGACGTCGACGGAGTGCCGACGCTGCTGGCACCAGCCCCCGGCCCCGTCCGCGCCGGGCTGGTGTTCCGGGTCGGCGTCGCCGACGAGACCCTGGCCCGGCGGGGAGTCACCCACCTCCTGGAACACCTGGCGCTCGCCCCGCTCGGCCCGCTGGACCACGACGCCAACGGCATGACCGACGCCCTCTTCACCAGCTTCGTGATCCGCGGCGGACCGGCCGAGGTCACCACGTTCCTGGCGACGGTCTGCCGCCACCTGCACCAGCCGCCGCCCGGCGCACTCGCCATCGAGCGGGAGATCCTGCGGGTCGAGCAGCGTGGCCGGGGCCACGACGAACTCCCCCTCTGGCGGCACGGCGCGCGGGACCACGGCCTGGTCAGCTACCCGGAGTACGGCGTCCCCGGCCTCACCGAGGACGACCTGCGGGAATGGGCCGCGCGCTGGTTCACCCGGCAGAACGCCGCCCTCTTCGTCACCGGCGACGACCTGCCGGCCGGGCTGCGGCTGGACCTGCCGGACGGAGCGCGGCAACCGTTGCCCGCTCCCTCGTCGGCGTTGCCGGAGACACCGGCGTACTTCGCGGCCGGGGCGGGGCTGGTCGCCCTCGACGCGGTGGTCCGGCGCCGGGCGGCCGGTGCCGTCTACGCCGGCGTGCTCGAACGGGAGCTGTTCCGGTCGCTGCGGCAGGAGGACGGGCTGTCCTACCTGGTCACCGCCGGCTACCAGCCCCGATACGACGGCACCGCCACCGTGCGCGCGATGGCTGACGCCCTGCCGGACAAGCAGGACGCGGTGCTCGGCGGCGTGATCGACGTGCTGGCCACCCTCCGGGTCGGCCGGATCACGCCGGCCGACCGGGACGTGGTGGTGACCCGGCATCGCGAGGCGCTGTCCGCCCCGCACACGGACGCGGACCGCCTGCCCGGGTGCGCGCGGGACCTGCTCACCGGGCAGCCGGTCCGCGACCTGGACGAAGTGCGCGCGGAACTCGACGCCGTCACCGTCGACGACCTGCGGGACGTGGCCGGCGAGGTGGCCGCCTCCGCCCTGCTCATCGTGCCGCAGGGCCACACCGCCGACTGGGCCGGTTTCAGCGCGGCGCCCACCACCTCGGAGGAGGCGGTCGAGGGCAAGGCCCACCAGGGGACCGACGGCGAGACGGAGCTGACCATCGGGGCGGACGGGATCACCGCGACCTACGGCGAGGCGGTGTCCACCGTCCGGTACGCCGAATGCGCCGCCCTGCTCGTCTGGCCCGACGGCGCCCGTCGCCTGATCGGCGAGGACGGCATCGCGGTGCACGTCGAGCCGAACCTGTTCGTGCCGACGCCGGACCTTGCCGTCGCCGACGCGGCGCTACCCCCGGAGCGACATGTCCTCATGCCGGCCCGGCGCGCCGAGCAGATTCCACCGCCGCCACCCGTGGTCGGTCGACTCACGCGGATCAGGCGCTCCGTCCGGGAGGCCACGAACACGGCCGGCGCCTGGTTGTCGGCCACCCTGCTGGATCCCGGGCGGTGACTGCGGGCACGAGGTGGCCGCTGCGCGTTGTTATCCTCGCGTTGCCCACCGTGGCGGCCGGGATCTTGACGTTGGCCCGTCGGGTGATGGCCGGTGATCCGTTGGACGGGTTACGATCCGGCGCGGTAGCGGGGCGGTAGCTCAGCGGGTTAGAGCAGGGGACTCATAATCCCTCGGTCGCGGGTTCGAGTCCCGCCCGCCCCACCACGGAAACGCCCTGCTCAGGCATGGTGCCGACGATCCGGACGAACGGCGTCAAGATCGGGACCAACGCCTCAGTCCGCACTGAGTCCGCAGCAGCCCGAGCCGCCGCCCGTCGAGACGGTCCTGGTCCAGGTCGTCCTCGAACAGGTCCGCGTACACGTCCAAGGTCATCGCCGCCGAGGCATGCCCGAGCATCCGCCGCACCGCCTTCACGTTGGCGCCCTTGGCCACCGTGCTACGTCTCGTCAGGATCTTCGAGGTGCGACCTGTCATTGAGGTCGACCACCATGTCCCCGAGGAAGCGAGCCCCGCAGCTATCGCAGAAGGCCCTTTCCGCCGCGCCGTCAACTACCAGCTGGCCGTCGGTACCTGGGTAGCCGAGGTACCACTGGCCGCGCAGCTTGACCATCAGCTTCGGCCACCGCGGCTCGCAGGAGCACACGGTGTTCTCAGGCTCGTGCGCCCATTCGAACGGAGGCGGCGTGCCTGGTTCGATGATGAAGTTGCCCGGGTAGGTCGCGGCACACTCGGCGCACCGGGCTGACAGCTCGAATAGCTTGGTAATCGGACTGCCGTGCTCGGAGGGTTGGCACGGCATGACATAGCCGTTCATCTCCGTCACCAGAGCTGACCACTGGGGCCGACAGCGGCACGTGGGTTTCTTGGTCCTGAACAGCTTGATCACGTACGCTCCCGCACTCTGACGCTGAGGCGAGGAGCGTAGCGGGCGGTTAGACCTTCGGGGCTCCGCCCCGAACCCCGGCCTTCCCTCGGAGATCGGCGTCGGACGGGGGATCTCCTCGGTCAGGCACCACGAGGGCTACGCGAGAACCCTCGGCCGGGCCAAGGCCAAGCCGCTTCGCGGTCACCTACGGCGAGCCTTGACACGACCGGGGAACCTCGCGCTGGAATCGATGCTGGGCGACTGCCGCCGCTCCGCTCGGCGATGTGCAGGTAGCGGCCTCCGCCCCAAACCTCGGCCTCAGAGACCCCGCCCTCATCGACCAAGAAACCGCACGATGGCATCGCGTAGCTGTCTGTCCGGGTCGCGAGGCCGAAGGTCAGGCTCGGAGAACCGCGGGTTGGCAACGAGTTGGGTTAGAACTGATGCCAGATGCTTCCGTTCCGCTTGCAGGTTCGACCACGCCGAGTCGGGTAGCCGCAGCACGTTGGAGAGCAGGTCGCCCGGGTAGTGGTCGCCCTCGGCCAACGGATCGTGGAGCAGGACTTGTACCGCGAGCGGCAGCAGGGCGGACACGCCGATCTCCTGCCCGAGCATGAGGCGCAAGTCCTCGACGGTGAACTCGGCCAACGGCTTACGTCGCAGCTCAGTGCAACGCGCCATGAGAGCTGAGGCGTCCGGACCGGGATCCGGCCACACTTCACGCTCAAGCCGCTCGATGGTCGTCACGGCGGCCACGGTAGCCCGCACCAACTGGCCGGTAGCCAGGCGGCCGGTGGCGACAGCTGTCAGCCGCGAGCAGACCGGAGGCGGTACAGCGTCAGCGCGGCCAAGGAGGGCGCGTCGCGCCGAGAACCGGACCTGCCTCAGTCGGCGCCGCGTTCGCAGCAGCAGAGCGCGGTGGGCGACCGGGTGGCGCTCCGGGCAGTGGCCGTCGGGCTCCTCTGTGTCCCGCCCTAGAGTCGGGGGATGCTGATCCGGATCGAGGGCAGCGACCTGCCGGGGCGGCGCGTCGGTGCCGAGGCGGACCTGCTGCGGCTCCGCAACGTGCACGTGGGGGTGCAGCGAAAGGCCGAGGTGGTCGATCGGGTACCAGCCGATGCCCCGGGCGCGGTCTGGCGGTTCGAGGTCACCAGTCGCGAGGTGGACGGGCTGCTGGACGTCGGCGGACCGTGGGTGCACGGGCGCTTGGGGGCGCGGTTCCTCTATCTCAGCTGGGGATCGGTGACGGACGACCGCTTCGAGATGTTCCGCCGGGCGAAGCTCATGTTCGGTGACATCCCGGCTGAGCTGCTGCGCGCCGGACACGAGGATGCCGGTGTGTTGGTCGGCCGGCTCCGGTTGACCGACGCCGAGGGCGGGCCGCTCTGCGCCCGGGTCCGGCCGCCCGACATCAGCTGGACTCTGGAGTGACCGAGCCTCGTCTGAGACCCTGAGGCGATGGGCTTGTTGCAGACCGCCTCCGCCTGGAACGAGGAGTACCGCCGGGGCCGGTACGTCGACGAGCCGCCCGTGGCCTTCGTCGACGACATCCTCGCGGCCGCCGCCAGGGAAGGCATCAGTTCCGGCCTGTACGTCGGCTGCGGCAACGGCCGGAATCTCCTGCCACTGGTCGACGGCGGAATCGACGTCCTCGGCCTGGACGTCTCCGACGAGGCGGTCCGTCAGCTCGCGCATCGCCGGCCCGACCGGGCGGATCGACTGTGGCACGGCGACCTGGAGTCCCTGCCGGCCGGCCGGACCTGGCCACTCGTGATCGGAATCCAGGTGTTCCAGCACGGCAACCGCGAGCAGGCACACCGACATGTGCGGGCCGCACAGCGGCGAGTCGAGCCCGGCGGCCTGTTGTGCGTCCGGGTCAATGCCACCGGCACCGACGTGTGGCCGGCGCACGAGGTGACCGAGCGCGGCCCCGATGGCGGGTTCACGGTGCGCTACACCGCGGGCCCGAAGAACGGGCTGGACATCCACTTCTTCGGCGGGGAGGAACTCGAGCAGTTGTTCGAGGGCTGGCCCGCGCTGCTCGCCATGAGGGCCGACAGCACCGCACGCACACCGCCCGCACCCGGGCAGTGGACGCAGTGGGAGGCGATCTGGCGGCGGCCGGTCGACCGGCGACCGTATGCCTGATCTCACACGGAAACTCACCACCGAGCCGAGCGACCCTCGGGCAGCCGAGCTGGCCGAGCTGATCGCGGCGTGTCCGTGGATCCTCAACGTGCTGGTGGTCGTGCGGGACACCGGCCTGCCGGACGCCTGGGTGGGGGCGGGTGTCCTCCGGGATCTGGTGTGGGGCCGGCGGTACGGCGACGGCTTCGACCCGCGGAACGTTCGGGACGTCGACGTTGCGTTCTTCGACCCCGACGACCTCGCCCCGAGCGGTGACGCCGCCGCGACCGAACTGCTACGACGCCGCGATCCGACGATCCCGTGGGAGGCGACGAACCAGGCCGCCGTGCACACCTGGTACGAGAGCGTGTTCGGCCCCGGTCCGGTCGACGCGTTGCGCTCGGTAGCCGAGGCGGTGGCCACCTGGCCCGAGACCGCGACCTGTGTGGCCGTGCGTCTCGACCCTGCCGGGACGCTGCACGTCTGCGCCCCGCTCGGGCTGGACGACCTGCTCGACGGGGTATGGCGGCGCAACCCGCGGCGCGTGACGGTCGAGGTGTCCCGCGCCCGCCTCGCTCGCCACGATCCCACCCGACGATGGCCGACGGTGCGGATCCTGCCGCCGTAGCGACCAGCGCCGGGGGTGGCGATCCGAGTACGCGTGCTCATCCGCGCGGCGCCGCGACCCGGCAGGATCGGGCCGTGACGAAGACGACCGGTACCCTGCTCGGCGGCCTCATCCTTGCGGCGGCGACAGTCGGTGCCTGGTGGGCCTGGCTGGGCTGGGAGTCCGGCTACACGGTCGACCCGGAGACCGGCGCGACGAGCGGCCCGTACGCGGTGTGGCAGGTGGCCGCCGCCGTGCTCACCCTGATCCTGATCGCCGCCGTGGGTGGCTGGTTCTGGAGCCCGTGGCTGGTGGCGCCGGTGATGACGGTGGCCTTCACGGCCGTCTGGGCGGCGCGGGCCGCGTCGACGGACGACACCGGGCTCTGGGCGGTGGGGGCGGCGCTGGTCGCCATCGGCACCGCGCTCGGAGCGACGGTGGTCAGCGGCGGCGCCGGCTGGCTGCGCCGGCACCGGGCGGCAGCGCGGCGGCGCGCGGGATGACAGCGGGCCCCGCCGGATGCCGGGGAGGCCCCTGTTCACCGGGTCGCTCAGGCGAGCGCCTTCAGGTAGTCGGGGTTGGCCTTGAGCCACTCCTCGACGGCCTTCTCCTCGTCGCCCTTGTGGGTGTTGAACATCAGGTCCTCCAGGGACCCGAGCTGCTGGCCGTCCATCTTGAACGTCTTCAGCATCTCGGTGACCTCGGGGAAGTCCTTGCCGAAGCCCTTCCGGGCGAAGGTGTTGATCTGCTCGGCCTGACCGAGGGTGCCCTTCGGGTCCGCGAGGTCCTTCAGCTCGTACTTCGCGTAGGCCCAGTGCGGATGCCAGAGGGTGACCACGATCGGCTTCTTGTCGGCGATCGCGCCGTCGAGTGCGGCGAGCATGGCCGGGGTCGATGACGTCTTCAGCTTCATCACCCCGTCCAGGCCGTAGCTGGGGAGCACCTTCTCCTGGGTCGCCTTGGTGAGACCGGCGCCCGGCTCGATGCCGATCATCTGCCCGCCGAAGGTGCCGGCCTTCCCGGCCAGGTCGTCGAGCGAGTCGACGCCCTCGACGTACTTCGGCACCGCGATGCTCAGGCTGGCGTCGTCGTACCAGACACCGAGCTTCTCCAGCTTGTCGCCGTACTTCTCCAGGTAGGAGGCGTGGGTCTGGGGCAGCCAGCCGTCCAGGAACAGGTCGATGTCGCCGCTGGCGAGACCGCCGTAGACGAGACCGGCCTCCAGGTTCTTGAGCTGGACCTGGTAGCCCTTCTCCTCCAGGATGTGCTGCCACAGGTGGGACGCGGCGACGGCCTCGTCCCAGGCCATGTAGCCGATGGTGATCTTCTTCTTGCCGTTGCCGGACGCGCCGTCCGACTGGTCGCCGCAAGCGGCGGCGCCGCCCAGGGCCAGGGTGGCCGTCACCGCGAGTGCGACGACGCGCTTCAAAGTGCTGAACACAGAGTTTCCTTCCTGATTCGGGATGCCGGCGGCCCGCGTGTGCGGGACCAGGGGTGCCGGCGTCGGTCAGGCGGCCTGCCGCGCGAGGCGTTGCGCCCGCGCGGACGGGAACCGGTCGCCCGCGGAGTCGGTGAGCCGGTCGAGCACCACGGCGAGGACCACGACGGCGATCCCGCCCTCGAATCCGCTGCCCACCTCGACCTGGGACAGCGCGAACATGATCACGTCGCCGAGGCCGCCGGCGCCGACCATGCCGGCGATCACGACCATGGACAGGGCCAGCATGATCACCTGGTTGACCCCGGTCATGATGGTCGGCAGGGCCAGCGGCAGTTTGGTGCGCAGCAGCACCATCCACGGCGGCGCGCCGAACGACTCGGCGGCCTGCACGATCTCCTTGTCGACCTGGCGCAGGCCCAGCTCGGTCAGGCGAACGCCGGGCGGCATGCTGAACACCAGGGTGGCCAATACGCCCGGAACCGTGCCGATGCCGAAGAAGAAGATCGCCGGGATGAGGTAGACGAACGCCGGCATGGTCTGCATCAGGTCCAGCACCGGCCGGGCGATCGCGGAGGCGCGCCTGTTCTCGGCGACGAAGACGCCCAGCGGGATCGCCAGCAGCAGGGCGATCGCGCTGGCCACGAGCACCTGCGCGAGGGTGCTCATGGTCTCCTCCCAGTACGGCATTCCGGCCACCAGGCCGAGGCCCACGGCGGTGCCGAGACCGAACTTCCAGCCGCGCAGCCACCAGCCGAGCGCGGCGAGGACCGCCACGACCGCGACCGCCGGTACGGCGGTGAGCAGGTCGTTGAGCGGACGCACGAGGGCTTCGACCACGGTGGCGATCGCGTCGAAGAGCGGGCCGAGGGTGGCGGTGGCCCAGTCGACGGCGGACTCGGTCCACATGCCGAGCGGCACCCGGGGCAGCCAGGCGTCGAGCGGAGACTGCATCAGGCTCATACCGGCTCCTCCTTCTTGACGATCGGTCCGAGATCGCTCGGCGCTGCCGCGTCGACCGGCAAACCGTCGGCCGGCCCGCTGTCGCCCGGGCCGTCCACCCCGGGCCCGACGCCGTCCCTCGGTGAGCCGTCGGGAGCCGTGCTGGCCAGGGCTGCGAGCAGCGTGATCCGCGGGATGACGCCGGACAGCCGGCCCGTCGCGTCCAGTACGGCCACCGGATGGACGCTCTCCGCGCACTCGGCGAAGAGATCGGCCACGGCCGTGTCCGCGGTGACCGTCCGGACCTGCTCGGTCGAGACGTACCCCTCCAGGCTCTGCCGACCCTCACGGAACGCCCGCAGGACCTCGTCCTCGCTGACCGTGCCGAGGAACTGCTTCCTCGGGCCGGTCACGTAGGCCACCGAGGTCTGGTTCTCCCGCAGCGCGCGGGCGGCCACCCGGGGGCCGACGTTGACGTCGAGCACGGTTTGCGCCTTCTCCATCACGGACGAGGCGGTGAGGATCCGGGTGCGGTCGACGTCCGCGACGAACTGGGCGACGTAGTCGTTGGCCGGGTCGGTGAGGATCTCCTCGGCGGTGCCGATCTGGACGATGCGGCCGTCCCGCATCACCGCGATCCGGTCGCCGAGCCGCATGGCCTCGTTGAGGTCGTGCGTGATGAAGATGATGGTCTTGCCCAGCTCGGCCTGGAGTTCCAGGAGCTGGTCCTGGATCTCCCGGCGGATGAGCGGGTCGAGCGCCGAGAACGCCTCGTCCATCAGCAGGATGTCGGTGCCGGCCGCGAGCGCGCGGGCCAGCCCGACCCGTTGCCGCATGCCGCCGGACAGGTCGTGGGGGAGTTTGTCCGCCCACTCCGTCAGGCCCACCATCCGCAGTGCGTCCATGGCGCGCTCGCGCCGCTCTGCCTTGGGCAGGCCGGCGACCTCCAGCGCGTATCCGGCGTTCTCCACCGCCGTCCGATGTGGCATCAGCGCGAAGTGCTGGAAGACCATGCTGATCTTTTCCCGGCGCAGCTTGCGCAGCGCGGCGGGCTTGAGCGTGGTCAGCTCGACCCCGTCGACCTGCACGCTGCCCCTGGTGGGCCGCAGCAGGCCGTTGAGCATCCGGATGAGGGTGGACTTGCCGGAGCCCGAAAGGCCCATCACGACGAAGATCTCGCCGGGACGTACTTCGAAGTTCGCGTCGATCACGGCGGCCGTGGCCGGCAGCCCGGCAAGAGCCTCCACGCGGGGCGCTCCGTCCGCGAGGCGCCTCATCGCCTCGTCAGCTCGGTTACCGAATATTTTGTAGAGCGACTTCACTGCGAGCGCAGGCACGATCCCCTCTCCGATGAAACCCGCTGGCGGATCGCGCCATCGGTGACCATCTTCGCGTCTCGTCCGTCGATATCAACATCGGTCACATCAGTCGGACCCTGGGGGCCGGCCCGGAAACCTACCGACTTCATCGGGGTTAATCCAGCCGGGGCTGCGGGGAATGTGGATCTGCCCACAAAAACTCGCGGCCCCGGATGCGCGAATTCGGTCGTCCGCGCCCAGCGAGGACGTGCGGATCGGCCTACCGAGCTTGAGCATTTGCCCCTCCATGCGCCTTTCGCCCCCTCCGGTCGCCGTCTCGGTCCGGAGGGGGGCGAGTTCTGTGGCTCGTCCTCGAATTTGTCAGGAGTGATAGAGAACTGTCATGCGTTCGTCATATTCTGGAGCGGCTTCGCCGTATCCCCGAGCGGGCTCCGGTTTGCGATTCCCGATCTGGTGCGGCGCAGGAGGAATCGCCGATGACGGATTCGCCGGCCCGATTTCCGAGCGGAGCCGGCGGCGCGGTCCGCCCTGATCGGCGGCGTCAATCCGGTCGCCCCCCGGCCGACCGGACGAGGCAGCGGCCGGGGTTACCGCGATGCTGCGCGAGCCGGTCGCCACGGTCGAGCGCCGGCACCGGCACCAGTGACGGCGAGGTGGCCGCCCTGCGGGGGCGGGACCGGGTGGAGGTGGCGGCGGGCAGCGCGGTCGGCACCCCCACCCTGGGGGACCAGGCCCCACCGGCCCCACGACCGGGTCAGTACGCCAGCGCCGCCGGCCGGCCCAGCAGCCGCGCGCCGTTGTTGCCCAGCCAGCCCTCCGCGGCCGCCGCGTGCTGGGCGAACGTGTGGATGTCGCGGAACCGGCGCTGCAGCGGGGAGGAGTCCCGGGCCGCGCCGCCGCCGGCCGCCCGGTAGCAGGTGGCCACCGCGGCGATCGCCCGCTCGGTGACCCAGGGCAGCGCCGCGGAGATGGTCGGTTGCAGCGCCAGGATCCGCTCCGGATCCTGGGCGCAGGCCGCCCAGAGTTCGTCGCGAGGTCGGCGAGGAGCGTCCGGGCGGCGCGCACGTTCAGGTCGGCCCGGCCCAGGTGGATCCGGAAGGCGGGGGAGTCGGCGAGCGGCTGCCGGGCGTAGAGCCGCTGCCGGTCGCCGCCGAGCAGCGCGGTCATGTCGTCGAGCGCGCCCTGTGCGATGCCGACCGCCACCGCGCCCAGGTGCAGGACGAACTGCGCCAGCGGCGCCACGAACCCCGGGCCGGGCAGGCACGGCGTGCCGGTGAACAGGTCGAAGCTGGCCTCGGCCGGGCAGAAGGCCGAGTCGGCCACCACGTCGTGGCTGCCGGTGCCGCGCAGGCCCAGCACGTGCCAGGTGTCCACAACGGTCACCCGGTCGGCCGGGAAGAGCATCGAGCGGGTCTCCGGCGGCGCGCCGTCCGCGCCCGGCAGCGGCTGACCGTCGGCCGTGACCAGGCAGTTGCCGAAGATCCAGTCGGCGTGCCGGCAGCCGCTGGCGAACGCCCAGCGGCCGCTGACCTGGAAGCCGCCGTCGGCCAGCTCGGCCCGGCCCTGCGGCGCGAAGGCGCCGGCCACCACGACGTCCGGGCCGGCGGCGTAGATCTTGTCGAACCGGTCCCGGGACAGCAGGGCCAGCAGGTGCGGGGTCTCCGCGCCGATCATCACCGTCCAGCCGGCCGAGCCGTCCGCCCGGGCCAGCGTCTCCAGCACCGTCATGCCGGTGCGCAGGTCCATCTCGTACCCGCCGTGGCTGCGCGGCACGAACATCCGGAAGCAGCCGGCGGCGCGGAGCCGGTCGAGCAGATCGGCGGGCAGTTCCCGGGCCCGCTCGATCTCCGCGGCCCGCGCGGTCAGTTCGGGCGTCAGCTCGCGTACGGCGGTCAGCAGGTCGTGCGCCATTGGTGGCCTCCCTCGGCGTCGGTGTGGCGGCTCCACGGTGGGCGGCCCGCCGTCCCGGCCGCCAGGGACACCGGCACCGACCGGCCGGGACACCGCCGGAGCCCGGGTACGCCGACGGAACCGCCCGGACGGTCGGGACGTTCCGCCCCATGCGCCCGGGACGCCGGGACGGCGACGCTCGCCTCGCGGCGGTCCGCCGCTTCCGTGACCCGAGGAGGAACCCATGACCAGCGCCACGCTCGACACCACCGCCGTGCCGGCCGCCACCGACCGCCCCCGCCGGGGCTGGGCGATCGCCGGGGCCGTCGCCGGCGTCACCGGCGTCGCACTGTTCCAGTTCAGCCCGGCGCTGACCGACGTGGACCGGTCGCTCTTCGCCGACAACGAGCGCTTCGTGGCGGCCATGGCGGGCCGCGAGGCGTACGCCTGGGTGTTCCAGGTCCTGGCCGTGCTGGCCGCCGGGTGCCTGGCGGTCTTCGCGGCCGGGCTGCGGCGGCGGCTGGCCGCCCGTGAGCCGGCCGGCGGGCTGCTGCCCGACGTGGCCGCGGCCGGCCTGCTGCTCACCGCCGCGCTGCTGCTCGTCGGCGGCGGGGTGGCCACCGAGCTGTACTGGGACCTGCTGCACCTGTCCGAGACCGACGCCGACACCGTCGCGGCGCTGGCCGTCGTCTACAGCACCCTGCCGTGGGTGTGGGCCGGGGCCGGGCTGAGCGCCGGCGCGGTGGCCGTGGCCGGGCTGCGCCGGCGGTCGGTGAGCCGCTGGCTCGCGGTGTTCAGCCTGCTCATGACGCTGCTGGTGGTGGTCACCCAGGCGGTGCCGCTGCAGTACCTGGCGCTCGCCCCGGCGGCGCTCTGGGCCACTGTCGCCGGTCTGACATTCGCGCTGGAACGGCGGGGTCTCGGCAACTGACCCGGCGACTGCCAGGATCAGGGCCATGCCCGCCGACCCGACGCCCGTGCCGTCCCGCGCCGGCGGCGACCACCGCCGTCCGGTCGCCGCCCGGCTGGTCGCCGCCGGCTGCGCGCTGCTGCTCGTCGGTACGGCGGTCTGCTGGGTGGCGGCCCGCCGGCCGTGGGGCCTGTCGCAGCTCTACTTCCTGGTCGACTTCACCGACTGCGCGGTCTACGGCACGGTCGCCTGGCTGGTCCTGCTGCGCCGCGGTCATCCGGTCGCCTGGCTGCTCGCCGCGACCGGGCTGGGCGGCGGGCTCTCCGCGCTGAGCGCCCAGTACGTGGACCTGCTCGCGGTCCGGCCCGGCCTGCCCGCGCCGGTGCTGCTCACCTCGGCCCGGGACTGGGCCTGGGTGCCCGGGATGCTCTCGCTCATCACGGTGGTGCCCTGGCTGGTCCGGGAGGGGCGGCTGCGCGTGCCGGCCCGGGTCGCCGTGGCGGCCGGCGCCCTGGTCACCGCCATGATCGCGCTGTTCCACCTGACCTGGCCCGGGCGGCCGGGGCACCCCTCGGGCGCGCCGTTCCCGGTCACCGCGCCGGGCTGGGCCGAGTTCGTGATCGCCGGAGAGCCGTGGCTGTTCCGGGTGGTGCCGCTGCTCGGGCTGGTGGCCGCCGCCGGGGTGCTGCGGCGGTGGCGTACCGGGCCGCCGGCCGAGCGGGTCGGGCTGGGCTGGCTGGCGGTCGGCACCCTGCTGCTCGCGGTGAGCTTCGCCCCGCTCGGCTTTCCCGCGGACTGGGCTCGGCAGGTCCCGGACTGGCTGGCCCCGACCGCGATGCTCGCCTCGCAGGCGTTCTTCCCGGCCGCGGTGCTGGCCGTGGTGCTCCGGCAGCGGCTGTGGGGGATCGAGATCGCGGTCCGCCGCACCCTGGTCTGGTTCCTGCTCACCTTCCTGCTGGTCGCCGCGTACGTGGTCGGGGTGAGCCTGCTCGACGGGCTGCTGCCGTCGTCGCCGGCCGTGCCGGGGGTGCTGGTCACCGCGCTGGTGGCGGCCGGCACCCAACCGGCCCGGTCCCGGGTGCAGCGCGGTGTGGACCGGCTGATCCACGGCGAGGCGGTGGAGCCGCTCGGCGTGGTCCGCGGCGTCGGCCACCGGATCAGCGCCTCCGCCGACCCGGCGGACGTGCTGGACGGGGTGGCGCGGAGCGTGACGGACCTGCTCCGGCTGGGTGCCTGCGCCATCGAGGTGGACGGTCCCGAGCCCTACGCCGCGCACGGCTCCTCCGCCGGCCCGGTCGGCGCGCCGCTGGTGCTGCCGTTGCGCCGGGGCGGCATCGAGATCGGCCGGCTGGTGGCCTGGGCCCGGGCGGGGGAGCGGCTGGACGGGCGGACCCGGGCGGCGCTGCTCGACCTGGTGCCGCTGGTCGCCTCGGCCGCCAGCCTGGCCGCCACCGGCCGGGCGCTGGCCGCCTCCCGGACCCGGCTGGCCGAGGCGCGCGAGGAGGAGCGCCGCAAGCTGCGCCGGGACCTGCACGACGGGCTCGGTCCGGCGCTGGCCGGGGTGGCGCTGGGCCTGGCGGCGGCCCGTAACCTGCTGACCGTGGATCCCGAGGCGGCCGGCCGGTTGCTGGACCGGTTGCGCGACGAGACCGACCAGCGGGTGGAGCACGTCCGGGACCTGGCCCGCGGGCTGCTGCCGCCGGTGCTGGGCGAGCGCGGCCTCGCCCCGGCGCTGCACGAGCTGGCCCAGCGCTACGCGGGCTCGGGGCTGGCCGTGCAGGTGACGGCCGAGCCGCTGCCGCTGCCCGAGCCGGTGGCCACCGCGATCTACGGGATCGTCTCCGAGGCGGTCCGCAACGTGCACCGGCACGCCGGCGCGACGGACTGCCGGGTCACGGTGCAGCGGGACGACGAGGGGCTCACCCTCCGCGTCGGGGACGGCGGTCGCGGCATCGTGCCGGGCACGCCGGCCGGGATCGGGATGCGCTCGATGCGCGAGCGGGCCGAGGGGATCGGCGGGGTGTGCGTGGTCGCGCCGGGACCGGACGGCGGCACCACGGTCACCGTCCGGGTGCCGGCCGCGCGGCTGTCCGGGGACGCCGCGGCGGACCAGGCCGGGCAGCCGCTGGCCGTGGTCCCGTGACCGGGGAGACGATCCGGGTGGCGGTGGTGGACGACCACCCGGTGTTCCGGCTCGGCATGAGCGCGCTGCTGGCCTCGACGGCCGGGCTCGAGGTGGTGGGCGAGGCCGCCGACGCGGACGCCGCGTTGCGGGTCGCCGACCAGCACCGGCCCGACGTGATCATCATGGACCTGCACCTGGGCGGCCGCTCCGGCGTGGCGGCGACCCGGGAGATCGTCGGCCGGCACCCGGGGATCGGCGTGCTGGTGGTGACCATGCTGGACGACGACGACTGGGTCTTCGCGGCGCTGCGCGCCGGGGCCCGGGGTTACCTGCTCAAGGGCGCCGCCCCGGCCGAGGTGGAGCGGGCGGTCCGCGCGGTGGCCAACGGCGAGGTGCTGCTCGGCCCGGTCATCGCCAGTCGGGCGGTGAGCTACCTGTCCGGGGCGCGTGTCGGCGGGGCGGCTCCGTTCCCCGAGCTGACCGACCGGGAACGCGAGGTGCTCGACCTCGTCGCCCAGGGGTTGAGCAACGTGGTCATCGCCCGGCGGCTGACGTTGAGCCCGAAGACCGTCCGCAACCACCTGTCCAACGTGCTGGCCAAGCTCCAGGTGGCCGATCGCGCGCAGGCCATCGTCCGGGCCCGGGAGGCGGGCCTCGGTCAGCCCTGACCGCCCCCGAACTCGGCGGCGAGGACCCGCAGCGCCCGGGTCAGCTCCCGCGCCGAGGGCGCCGCCGCCGGGTCGATCAGCCACTGGGCCGCGACGCCGCCGATCAGCGCCTGGTGGAAGGCGCCGACGGCGAGGGTGGTCGACTCGTCGAGGGCCGGGTCGAGCCGGTGGAAGACCTCGGCCAGCCCGAGCCGGGCCTCGCGGGTGACCCCGGCGAACGCCTCCCGCAGCTCGGGCGCGCGGTCCAGCTGCGCGATCAGCTCGAACTGGACCGCCCAGAGTGGCCGGAGCCGGGCGAACGACTCGATGATGCGCTCCCACGCCGCCTCGAAGCGCTGCTCGGGCGTGGCGTCCGGCCCGGCGTCCTCGGCGAGGGCGCGGCCCAGCTCCTCGCCCCACTCCGCCATGGCCTCCACGAGCGCCTCGTTGAGCAGCGCCCTGGTGGTGCGGAAGTGGTAGCCGATGGCGGCCAGGCTGGTGCCGGCGGCGCCGGCCACGTCCCGAGCGGTGGTGGCCGCATAGCCCTTCTCCATCAGGCAGCGTTTGGCCCCGGCGAGCAGGGCCTCCCGATTTCCCATGCCAGGAGCCTAGCCGATTTCCGAACAAGCGTCTTGCACAAATGTCTAAGACGGCTGTACCGTCAGGGCATGACTGATGTGCTGATCTCCGGCGCCGGTGTCGCCGGCCCCGCGCTCGCCTGGTGGCTGCACCGCCACGGCTTCCGGCCGACCGTCGTCGAGCGCGCCCCGGCGCTGCGCGACGGGGGCTACAAGGTGGACGTCCGGGGCGCGGCCCTGACCGTCCTGGACCGGATGGGCCTGCGCGAACAGGTGCGCCGGCGCGACACCGGGATGCGGCTGGCCCGCTTCGTGGACGCGTCCGGCGCGCAACTGGCCACCATGGACGCCGCGCTCTTCGGCGGCCGAGAGGGGGACGACGTCGAGCTGATGCGGGGCGACCTGGCCCGGCTGCTCGTCGACGCCACCGGCGACGTGGAATACCTCTTCGGCGACTCGATCGCCGCGCTGGAGCCGGCCACCGACGGGGTGGACGTGACCTTCGCCGGGGGCGGGCGCCGCCGCTTCGACCTGGTGATCGGCGCCGACGGGCTGCACTCGACGGTACGCCGGCTGGCGTTCGGCCCCGCCGCGACGCACCTGCGCCCGCTCGGGCACCACATCGCGATCTGCACCGTCCCGGCCGAGTTCGGCGAGGAGCGGGTCGAGCTGATGCACCCGGCGCCGGGCCGGACCGTCGGGGTCTACCGCACCGCCGGCGCGCCGCACGCCCGGGCGCTGTTCCTCTTCCCCTCGCCCGCCGAGGAGCCCGGCCACCGGGACCTGCCCGCCCAGCGGGCGGCGCTGGCCCGGGCGTTCGCCGGGGCCGGCTGGCGGGTGCCCGAGCTGCTCGCCGCCGCCGCCGACGCGCCGGACTTCTACTTCGCGCCGATGAGCCAGGCGCGGATGGACCACTGGTCCACCGGCCGCATCGGGCTCGTCGGCGACGCCGCCTACGGCCCCTCGCCGGCCTCCGGGCAGGGCACCAGCCTCGGGCTGGTCGGCGCGTACGTGCTGGCCGCCTCGCTGGCCGAGGCCGGCGGGGACCCGGTGGCCGGGTTCGCCGGGTACGAGCGGCGGATGCGCCCGTTCGTGACGGCGAACCAGCGGTTGGCCGAGGGCAATCTCAAGGGGATGGTGCTCTCCTCGACCGCGCAGATCCGCTTCCAGACGCTGATGCTGCGCCTCATGCCGCGCCTGCCCGGCCGGGAGCGGATGATCCGCCGGGTCACCGAGCCGATCCGGCGGGCGGCCACCGCGATCACCCTGCCGGACACCCCGGCGGCCGCGCGCTGACCCGTCAGTCCGTCAGGTGCTCGTCGTACGCGGCGCGCAGCTCGTCCCAGCCGAACTCCTTGGCCTCGGCGCCCCGGATCGGGCCGACCGGGTCGCCGTCGAGCAGGTGGCCGGCGACGTCGAGGCAGAGGTGCCAGCCGGCCGCCATGCTGGCGCCCAGCGCGCGGTCGTCGAAGCGGTGCCGCAGGGTCAGCCGGGTCC
Organism: Micromonospora sp. NPDC023966; assembly: GCF_040639095.1. Lineage (NCBI taxonomy): Bacteria > Bacillati > Actinomycetota > Actinomycetes > Micromonosporales > Micromonosporaceae > Micromonospora > Micromonospora sp. NPDC023966. The sequence continues at coordinate 58,882 of NZ_JBEZZJ010000017.1, forward strand.
CGCTTTCCGTGCCGGCCAGCTCCCAGCGCAGCAGCCCGTCGCCCCAGGTGTATTCCAGCAGGGTGGGCGGCTCGGCGCGGCGCACGGTGGCCGGGGCCGGCCAGCTCCGGTCGCCGTCGATGGTGCTCAGCGTGACCGCCCCGGGCGTGCCCAGGTCGCGGTCGGCCAGGAAGGGGGCCCACTGGGCGAGCCGGTCCGGCTCGGTGAGCGCGGCCCACACCTTCGCCGGCGGATGCCGCAGGTCGCGGACGAAGACCAGGTCCCACCGGTCGCCGGCCGGTGCCCAGGCGACGTCGGCGAGCGGGCCGGGCCGGAAGCTGTCGCGGTCCATGATCACTCCTTGTCGAGGTGGCGTTCCAGGGCGTCGAGGTGGTCGGTCCACATCCGCCGGTACGGCCCGAGCCAGTCGTCCACGGCACGCAGCGGGCGGAGGTCGATCCGGTAGATCCGCTGCTGGGCGGCGGTGCGGCAGGTGACCAGGCCGGCCTCGCGCAGCACCTTGAGGTGCTTGGAGACGGCCGGTTGACTGAGGCCGAGCGCGTCCACGAGGTCGCCGACGCTGCTCTCCGCCCGGCGCAGCCGGTCGAGGATGCGGCGTCGGGTGGGCTCGGCCAGCACGGCGAAGGCGTCCCCGGACACACCTCGAATATGCCCCGCCGCGCATATGCCTGTCAAGGAATACGAGGCGCGGGCGCGGCGGGCCCGCCCGCTTCCTATGCTCGGTGCATGGAACTGCGGATCTTCACCGAACCTCAGCAGGGCGCCCGCTACGACCAGCTGCTCGCCGTGGCGCGCCGCGCGGAGGAGACGGGCTTCGGCGCCTTCTTCCGCTCCGACCACTACCTGAAGATGGGCTCGGTGAGCGGCGACCCGGGCCCGACCGACGCCTGGACCACCCTCGCCGGCCTGGCCCGGGACACCAAGACCATCCGGCTCGGCACCCTGATGACCGCGGCCACCTTCCGGCTCCCCGGGCCGCTCGCCATCACCGTCGCCCAGGTCGACCAGATGAGCGGCGGCCGGGTCGAGCTGGGCATCGGCGCCGGCTGGTACGCCGAGGAGCACACCGCGTACGGCGTCCCGTTCCCGCCGCTGGGGGAGCGGTTCGACCGGCTGGAGGAGCAGCTCGCGATCATCACTGGGCTCTGGGAGACGCCGGCCGGGTCGACCTTCGACTTCCCCGGCAAGTACTACCCGGTCAGCGACTCCCCGGCGCTGCCGAAGCCGGTCCAGCAGCCGCGCCCGCCGATCCTGCTCGGCGGCATGGGTCCGAAGCGGACGCCCCGCCTCGCGGCCCGCTACGCCGACGAGTTCAACCTGCCGTTCGCCTCGGTGGAGGACTCGGCGGCGCAGTTCCAGCGGGTGAAGGACGCCTGCACCGGGATCGACCGCGACCCGTCCACCATGACCTGGTCCAACGCGCTGGTGCTCTGCTGCGGCCGGGACGACGCCGAGGTGGCCCGGCGCGCCGCGGCGATCGGCCGGGAGCCCGCCGAGCTGCGGGAGAACGGCGCCGCCGGCACGCCCGCCGAGGTCGTCGACAAGCTCGGCCGGTACGCGGAGATCGGCAGCGAGCGGGTGTACCTCCAGCTGCTCGACCTGGCCGACCTGGACCACCTGGAGCTGGTCGCCGCCGAGGTGATGCGGCAGCTCTGAACGCGAGGACTCAGCGGGCCGGCCCGGGGCGCACCGTGTCCAGCCGGCCGTCCCGGTCGCTGTCCAGACAGGTCAGGTCCGGGACGCCGACCGGCCCCCGACGGTGCGGGGCGGCGGCCCCGGGTGGGGGATCGGGTCGGGCTCGGGCTCCGGGGTCGGCGGCGGCGCCGGGGCCGTGCCGTAGGCCCCGGTCGGCTCGGGACCCACGCCGGTCGGGTCGAGCTCCTCCTCCGACGGATGCACGTCGCCCCGGAGGGTCGGGTCGCGGTAGCTGCTCATGTCCACAGGGTGCCCTACCCGGTGGCGGGGCAACCACGACTTGCGCGATTGGCGGATGATGCACCCGGACACCGGCGCCGGGAACGGGGGGAACGACATGGAGCTGCACCGGAACCGAGGGGTCCTGCCGCTGGCCCTCGTCTGCGTGGCGGGCGGGGTGATGGTGCTCGCGGTCGCCGGTGACGGGCCGGTGCTGCGGATGCTGGTCGCCCTGGGGATCGTGGTGATCGGCGTCAAGGTGCTGGTCGGCGCGCTCCGGCCGTTCCGCTGCGTCCTCGGCCCCGAGGGGCTGGAGGTGCGCCGACCGGGCCTGCGCGGGACGTACCGCTGGGAGCAGTTCGCGGCGCTCGCCCTCGACGACGCGGGCCGGCTGGTCGGCGTGCCCGGGCCCGGGCTGCCGCTGGGCCTGCCGGTCACCGCCCGGCATCCGCGCGACGGCCGTCCCGCCGTGGAACTGCTCGACCTCACCCAGGTGCGGGAGAGCCCCGACGAGGTGACGGCGGCCCTGACCCGGTACGCGGGCGACCGGTTCACCGACGCCCGCAGCCGGCCGGCCGGCGCGGACCTCGACTTCACGATCGGGCTGCGCGGCTACGACGTCCCCGAGGTCGACCGGCTGGTGCACCGGGCCCGCGAGGCCCTCACCCGGGGCGGGACGGCGGAGCGGCGGGCCGCCCGGGCGGAGATCGAACAGGCCCGGGCCGCCGGACTGCCGGTGGCGCTGCGCGGGTACAACACCACGCAGGTGGAGGCGGCGCTGGACGCGCTCTGCGCCGCTCTCGCCGAGGACACCAGCACCGATCGGGAGGCCACCGCGTGACCGGCACCAACTGGGCGGGCAACGTCACCTGGTCGGCCCGGGCCCGGCACGAGCCGGCGACCGTGGACGAGCTGCGCCGGCTGGTGGCCGGCGCCGACCGGGTCCGGGCGGTGGGCACCGGACACTCGTTCAACCGGCTGGGCGACACCACCGGCGTACAGGTGTCGGTGGCCGGGCTCCCGCCGACCATCGCGCTCGACCGCGACCGCGACCGCGGCACCGTCACCGTCGCCGCCGGGCTGCGCTACGGCGACCTGGCCACCGCCCTGCACGCCGAGGGGTACGCGGTGGCGAACCTCGCCTCGCTGCCGCACATCTCGGTGGCCGGCGCGGTCGCCACCGCCACCCACGGTTCCGGACCGACCCACGGCAACCTGGCCACCGCCGTGGCCGCCCTGGAACTGGTCACCGCCGACGGTGACCTGCTGACCGTGGACCGGGCCGACCCCCGGTTCGCCGGGCTCGTGGTCCACCTCGGCGCGCTGGGCGTGGTCACCCGGCTCACCCTCGACGTGGTCCCCGCCTTCGAGGTGCGGCAGTACGTCCGGCTCGGCCTGCCCCGCGCGGCGCTGGACAGCGCCCTGGACGCGGCCTACAGCGTGAGCGTCTTCACCGGCTGGCGGTCGCCCCGCTTCGACCAGGTCTGGCTCAAGCAGCGGGCCGACCAGCCGCCGCCCCCGGCGGACTGGCTGGACACCCGCGCCTCCGACTCGCCCCGCCACCCGGTGCCCGGGATGCCGCCGGAGAACTGCACGGCCCAGCTCGGCGCGTCCGGGCCGTGGCACGAGCGGTTGCCGCACTTCCGGCTCGGCTTCACCCCGAGCAGCGGCGACGAACTCCAGTCCGAGTGGCACCTGGCCCGGTCCGACGCCGCTGCGGCGCTGGCCGCGCTCGACCCGGCGGCCGAGCGGATCGCCGCCGTGCTCCAGGTCTGCGAGCTGCGTACCGTGGCCGCCGACGGGTTGTGGCTGAGCCCGAACTACGAGCGGGACAGCCTGGCCGTCCACTTCACCTGGGTCGGCGACCCGGCGGCGGTGGCGCCGGTGCTGGCCGAGGTGGAGGAGCGGCTCGCCCCCTTCGACCCGCGCCCGCACTGGGGCAAGCTCTTCGCCCGTGACCCGGCCGCCGCCTACCCCCGCCACGACGACTTCCGCGCCCTGCTGCTTGAGTTCGACCCGGCCGGCAAGTTCCGCACCGCGCTCCTGGACCGCTACTTCCCCCGCCACTGACCTGCCGGCACTCCACCGCCGGGCGAGGGTCAGGAGCGCCCGGCGGTCGTCTGCTCGCGCATGCTGCCGCGCTGCACGGCGCGGCTGATGTCGCTGGGCGAGACGATCCCGACCAGCCGCTCGTCGGCCACCACGAGGGCTCGGCCGTCGGCGCACTGGCTGAGCCGGGGGAGCAGGTCGGTGAGCTGCTCGTCCGGGTTGGCGAGCACCAGCTCGTCGGCGCGGCAGGAGACCTCCGCGAGGGTGGTCGCCTCGCGCCGGTCGGCCGGGATGCCGCGGACCCGGTCGAGGGTCACCAGCCCGACCGGCCGCCCCTGGTCGGTCAGCGGCAGCGCCGAGTGCCGGTATGCGAAGAGGTAGTGGTCGACGAAGTCGGCGACGGTCATCTCCCCGGAGGCGGTCTGCGGCTGCGGGGTCATGACCTCGGAGACGCGGATGCCGCGCAGCGCGCTGCCCATCCGGGCCTGGCGCTCCTCCATGCCGGCGGCGCCGATCAGGAACCAGCCGATGAGCGCCAGCCAGAGCCCGCCCACGCCGCTGCCGGCCAGGAACTGCCAGAGCCCCAGCCCGATCAGCAGCGCGCCGAGGACCCAGCCGGCCCGGGCCGCCACGACGGAGGCCTTCGTCCGGTCCCCGGTGGCCTTCCACACCGCCGCCCGCAGCAGCCGGCCGCCGTCCAGCGGGGCGGCCGGCAGCACGTTGAAGATCGCCAGCAGCACGTTGATGCCGGCCAGCCAGGAGAGGGAGCCGAGCAGCAGGCCGTGCGCCCCGGCCAGGGCGAGCAGCACCGCTATCGCGCCGAAGAAGAGCCCGATGATCAGGCTGACCAGTGGTCCCACCCCGGCGATGCGCAGCTCGGCGCCCGGGTCGCGGGCCTCGCCCTTCAGCTCCGAGACGCCGCCGAAGAGCCAGAGCGTGATCCCCTCGACCTCGATGCCGTTGCGTTTGGCGACCACGGCGTGGGCCACCTCGTGGGCGAGGAGGCCGAGGAAGAAGACCACCGCCGCGGCCAGCCCGGCGGCGACATACGCCACGACCGAGTGGCCCGGATACGCGCGGGGGAACTGGCTGGCGGACAGCGCCCACGCGATCAGCAGGAAGATGACCAGGACGCTCCAGTTGACCCCGACGGGTACCCCCGCGATCCGGCCAAGCCGGAAGCTCGCCCTCATGGCCCCGTCATACCCCGCGCAGCCGGAGCCACACCAGGGCGGACCGCGCCGTCACTTGCCCTGCGTCGAGGGACCACGGCCGGGGGCCGTGCTGACGACGGTGGGCGAGTACTCGTTGGCCGCCTCCACGGCCCACTCCAGCGCGAAGTCCGCCTCCTCCTCCCAGCCGGGTTCGCCGCCCACGAAGTGGGACCGCCCCGGGAACTCCCGGTAGCTGGTGATCGCCGTCGAGCCCCGATAGAGGTTGGCGGTGGAGGACGCCAGCGAGGCCGGCACCACGTGGTCCTCGCCGCCGGCCGTCACCAGCAGCGGCGCCCGGTCGGACCGCTTGGTGTTCGCCGCAGTGGCCGAGGTCGGGTCCAGGTTGGCGAACGCCCCCTCGAAGAAGACGTGGCCCGCGGCGGGCACCGCGTACCGCTCCCAGGCGGCGTCCGACTCCTCGCGGCTGATCGTGTTGCCGAAGGTGTAGCGGAAGTCCTCGGGGGTGAACGGCACCGCGCGCTGCCGGTTCGCCGGGTTGCGCAGGATGGCGAACCCCGAGCGCAGGGTGCTGAGCGGGAGCTTCAGCACGCCCTTCACCGGCGCGGGGTGCAGGCCGACGACGGCGGCGCCGAGGCCCCGGTCCAGGAGCAGTTGGGCGATGAGGCCGCCGAACGAGTGACCCATGATGATCGGTGGCCGGGGCAGCTCGCGGATGATGGCCGTGTAGTGGTCGACGATGCCGGCGATCCGCTGCGCGGCGATCGGCGTCGTGTCCTCCCGGAGCCGCTCGACGTCGACGTCCATGCCCGGCCAGGCCGGCGTGAGCACCCGGAAGCCGCGCGCTTCGTACCGGTCGACCCAGTGCTCCCAGCTGCGTGACGTCATCCAGAGGCCGTGGATCAGCACGATCGTGTCGACCCGTCCCGTCGGTGCGCTCATGCCGTGACCTTCCGTGCCGCTACGAGTGAACGCGGCTGGTTACCCGGCGCGGCCGCCCTCACTCCCGGCCGGGACGTACGTGGCGACGCCCCGGATCAGCAGGTCGACGCCGAAGAGGAAGCGCTCGTCGCCGCCGCCCTCCATCAGGTCGTCGAGGTGCCCGGTGATGTTCGGGTACGTCCGGGCCGGCAGGTTCCCGTAGTAGGTGCGCAGCTGCTGGTCCAGCCCGGCCCACCAGGTCTCCCGGTCCTGCCCGGAGGCGCGCACCTTCTCCGCGTACAGGGCGCCCTCGTAGGCGTCGCCGGCGATGTAGAGGAAGAGCCGGTCGAGGAACCAGGCCGCCGGGCGGGGCGGCACCCCACCGGCGAGCAGGATGGCGAGCATGCCCTCGGTGACCCGCAGCGCGTTGGGGCCGGTCGGGATGGTGGCGAGCGAGGCGAGCGCCAGGTTGGTGTGGGTGGCGTAGACCCGGTAGGCCTGCTCGGCGACCTCCCGGATCTGCTCGGCCCACCGCGCCGGCTCCGGGTCCGGCACGACGATCTCGGCGCTCGCCCGGTCGACCAGCAGCTCGAGCAGCTCCTCCTTGCCGGAGACGTGGGCGTAGAGCGAGGCGGGGCCGGTGCCCAGCTCCTGGGCCACCCGCCGCATGCTCAGCGCGCCGAGCCCCTCGCGGTTGATCAGGGCGAGGGCGGCGTCGACCACGGCCTGCTGGCTCAGCGGTCGACGGGTCGCCCGGCTGCGCGGCCGGGTACGCCACGGGGGCGCGGGGGTTTCACTCACCCGAACATCGTACTTGCCGCGAACGCCGTTCGTTGATAGAACAGTGTTCGTCAACGAACAGTGTTCGCTCCGATCGGGGGACCGCATGACCACCGAACTCACCGCGCCGCACCCCGCGGCGCCGCCCGCCGCGGGTCACCGGTGGCGCTGGATCGCCCTCGCGGTGATCCTCGCCGCCGAGGTGATGGACCTGCTCGACGTGCTCGTCACCAACCTCGCCGGTCCGGCGATCCGGGCCGACCTCGGCGGCTCGCCGGCCGTCATCCAGTGGATCGGCGCCGGCTACACCCTCGCCATGGCCGTCGGCCTGGTCACCGGCGGCCGCCTCGGCGACCTGTACGGCCGGCGCCGGATGTTCCTGGTCGGGGTGCTCGGGTTCACCGCCGCCTCGGCGGCCTGCGCCGTCGCCGGCAGCCCCGGCACGCTGATCGCCGCCCGGGTGGCGCAGGGCCTGCTCGGCGCGCTGCTCCTCCCGCAGGGGCTCGGCCTGATCAAGGAGATGTTCCCGCCGGAGCAGCTCGCCGCCGCCTTCGGCGCGTTCGGCCCGGTGATGGGCATCTCCGCGGTCGGCGGGCCGATCCTGGCCGGCTGGCTGGTCGGCGCCGACCTCGCCGGCACCGGCTGGCGCGCGATCTTCCTGATCAACGTCCCGCTCGGCCTGCTCGCCGCCCTCGGCGCGGCCCGCTTCCTGCCCGCCTCCCGCCCCGGCCACGCCACCCGGCTCGACCTGCCCGGCGTCGCGCTCCTCTCGGTCGCGGTCTTCCTGCTGGTCCACCCGCTCGTGCAGGGCCGCGAGCTGGGCTGGCCGGCGTGGAGCTTCGCGATGCTCGCCGGCGCGGTCGTGGTGCTGGCGGTCTTCGCCCGCTACGAGCAGCGCCGGCAGCGGTCCGGCCGGGACCCGCTCGTGGTGCCCGCCCTGTTCCGCCGCCGCGCCTTCACCGGCGGGCTGGTCGCCGGGCTGGCCTTCTTCACCGCGCTGGCCGGCTTCTCGCTGGTCTTCAGCCTCTACCTCCAGCTCGGGCTCGGCTGGTCGCCGCTGCGCGCCGGGCTGGCCGGCGTGCCCCAGGCGCTCGGCATGGTGGCCGCCTTCGTGCTCGCCGGGGCCGGCCTGGCCCAGCGGCTCGGCCGGCGGCTCATCCACCTCGGACTCGGGGTGGTGCTGGCCGGTGTCGCCGGGATGCTGCTCACCCTCACCCTGGCCGGCGCCGACGTCACCCCGTGGCGGATGGCGCCCGCGCTGCTGGCGGTCGGCTTCGGCATGGGCCTGGTGATGGCGCCGTTCTTCGACATCGTGCTCTCCGGGGTCGAGGAGGCGGAGACCGGCTCGGCCTCCGGCACGCTCACCGGCGTGCAGCAGCTCGGCGGCGCGCTCGGTGTGGCGCTGCTCGGCACGGTCTTCTTCGACGGGCTGACCGACTCGGTGTCGCACGCCGTGCGGGTCACCCTCCTCGCCGAGCTGGGCCTGCTGCTGGTCACCGTGGCCGGCGCGTTCCTGCTGCCCCGCCGGGCCCGGGAGGGCGCGGGCGGTGGGCATTGAACGCCGTCCCCTGACAAATGTCACGGCCGGAAGATGACGCGCGCTCCGGGGACCGGACCACCGGTCCCCGGAGCATCGTTGTCATGACCGACATCCCACCGGCCGTCGAGCTGGCCGGACTCACCAAGACCTTCGGCCCGGTGACCGCCGTCGACGGGCTCGACCTCCGGATCTCCCCGGGCGAGGTGGTGGCCTTCCTCGGCCCCAACGGCGCCGGCAAGACCACCACCGTGGACATGCTGCTCGGGCTGGCCCGCCCGGACGCCGGCACCGTACGGCTCTTCGGCGGCACGCCCGCCGACGCCGTCCGCCTCGGCCGGGTCGCCGCCGTGATGCAGACCGGCGGCCTGCTCAAGGACCTCACCGTCGCCGAGACGGTACGGATGACCGCGCACTTCTACGGCCACACCCGCTCGGCGGTCGAGGTGCTGGAGCGGGCCGGCATCGCCGACATCGCCGACCGCCCGGTGGGCAAGTGCTCCGGCGGCCAGCAGCAGCGGCTGCGCTTCGCCCTGGCGCTGCTGCCCGACCCCGACCTCATGGTGCTGGACGAGCCGACCACCGGGATGGACGTCGAGGGGCGGCGGGACTTCTGGCAGGCCATCCGGGCCGACGCCCGCTCCGGCCGGACCGTCCTGTTCGCCACCCACTACCTGGACGAGGCCGACGCGTACGCCGACCGGATCGTGCTGGTCCGCCAGGGCCGGGTGGTCGCCGACGGCACCACCGCCGAGATCAAGAACCTGGCCGCCGGCCGGGTCGTCCGGGCCACCCTGCCCGGCGCCGATCAGGCCGTGCTGGCGGCGCTGCCCGGCGTGCGGTCGGTCGAGGTGCGCGGCGACGCCGTGCTGGTCCACACCGAGGACTCCGACGTCGTCGCCCGGCACCTGCTGACCCGGACCGCCGCCCGGGACCTGGAGATCACCTCGCGCAAGCTCGAGGACGCCTTCCTCGCCCTGACCACCTCCGCCTGACCGCGACCACGCCCAATCCCGGAGCCTGAGATGACCGTCACCGCCTCATCCGCCACCACCTCGTCCGACCGGGCCGCGAACCGCCGGCCCCCCGCCCTGGGCGGGTTCTCCGCCGCCGTGCTCGGCATCGAGATCCGCCGGGTGCTGCGCAACCGCCGCACGCTGGTGTTCATCCTGATCATGCCGGCGGTGTTCTTCCTGCTGTTCGGCCTGCCGCAGCGCGGGCAGAACCTGGACAACGGCCTGCCGATCACCGGCTGGATCATGATCAGCCTGGCCGTCTACGCGGCCATGGTCGCCACCACCAGCGCCGGCGCGGCCGTCGCGACCGAGCGGGCGCTGGGCTGGAGCCGGCAACTGCGGCTCACCCCGCTGCGCCCGGCCGCGTACGTGGCCACGAAGGTGGCCACCGCGATGGTGCTCGGCCTGCTCGGCGTGCTGGTCGAGTTCACCGTCGGCGCCGCCTCCGGGGTCCGGATGCCGGCGCACGTCTGGGTGGAGTCCGGCCTGACCGCCTGGATCGGTTCCCTGGTTTTCGCCGCCCTCGGCCTCTTCGTCGGCTACCTCGCCCCGGCCGAGAACGTCATGCAGTTCATGGGCCCGGCGCTGGCCATCCTGGCCATGCTCGGCGGGCTGTTCGTCCCGCTCGACGTGCTGCCCCACGCGATGCAGCAGATCGCCAAGTTCACCCCGGTGTACGGCGTCGGCCAGCTCGCCCGGGCGCCGCTGACCGGGGCCGGCGTGGACTGGGCGGCGGTCGGCAACGTGGCCGCCTGGACCGCCTTCTTCGGCCTCGGCGCGGCCCGGCTGTTCCGCCGCGACACCACCCGAGTCTGACCCGCGCCGACGGGGGCTAGCGTGTTCACGATGCACCTTCCGTGGGACCGGAGCTACCTGGCGACCCGCCACTGGCGGTTCACCGGCTGGCTGCTGGCCGCGGTCTGGCTCTTCTTCCTCAACATTCCGCTGCTCGCGGCCCTGCATCAGCCGGAGGTCTGGCGGCGGGTGGTGGGCGCGGGGACGCTGATCGCCTTCGGTGTCTGCTACGTGCTCGTCTTCCAGTGGGCCCGGGCCCGCCGGCTGCAGCACCGGGCCATCCCGCTCGTTCCGGCCTGGGCGGCCCTGACACTGCTGGTCGGGCTCGGCCTCGCCGGCATACCGGGCACCGGTGGCGACTGGCTGACCACGCTGGTCTTCGTCGCCGCGGCGGCGGTGTTCCTGCTTCCGGGCTGGCAGGCGCTGGTGGTGGTGGCGCTGGCCGCGCTGACCCCACCGGTGACGGCCGCGCTGGTCCCCGGCTGGGCGGCGGAGGGCACTGTGATCTTCGCCGTCCTGCTCGCCTCGTTCGCCATGTTCGGGGTGACCCGGCTGACCCAGCGCAACGCCGAACTCCAGGGCGCCCAGCAGGAGATCCGCCGGCTGGCGGTGGCCGAGGAGCGCGCCCGGACCGCGCGCGACCTGCACGACATCCTCGGGCACTCGCTGACCGTGGTGGCGGTCAAGGCGGAGCTGGCCGGTCGGCTGCTGGAGCTGGATCCGGCCCGGGCGGCCACCGAGGTCGCCGACATCGAGCGGCTCGCCCGGCAGGCCCTCGCCGACGTGCGGGGCACCGTCGGGGCGTACCGCGGGGTGAGCCTGGCGACGGAGCTGGCCGGCGCCCGATCGGCGCTGGCCGCCGCGGGCATCGTCGCGGACCTGCCGGAGTCGGTGCCGTCCCTGCCGGCCGAGCGGGACGAGCTGTTCGGCTGGACGGTCCGCGAGGGGGTGACCAACGTGGTCCGGCACAGCGGCGCCCGGGGCTGTGAGATCCGGGTCGACCCGGCGGCCGTGGAGATCCGCGACGACGGCCGGGGGACGGACGGCGAGCCGGAGGCGGCCGGCCACGGTCTGGTGGGGCTCCGCGAGCGGGCCCGGCGGCTGGACGCCGCGGTCACCGTCGGCCGGCCCCCCGGCGGGCGTGGCTTCCTGCTCCGGGTGAGCCTGGCCGACACCGGACGGGGGAGCACCGGATGACCGCGCAGATCAGGCTGCTGCTCGCCGACGACCAGGCGTTGGTCCGGGGCGCGCTCGCCGCGCTGCTGTCGCTGGAGCCGGACCTCACCGTGGTGGCCGAGGTGGGGCGGGGCGACGAGGTGGTGCCGGAGGCGCTGCGCACCCGGCCCGACGTGGCCCTGCTCGACGTGGAGATGCCCGGCCTGGACGGGGTGGCGGCGGCCGCGGCGCTCCGGGCCGCGCTGCCCGGGTGCCGGGTGCTGGTGGTGACCACCTTCGGCCGACCCGGCTACCTGCGCCGGGCCATGGAGGCGGGTGCGAACGGCTTCGTGGTCAAGGACACCCCGGCCCGGCAGCTCGCCGACGCGGTCCGCCGCGTGCACGCCGGGCTGCGGGTGGTCGACCCGACGCTCGCCGCGGAGACCCTGGCCACCGGGCCGAGCCCGCTCACCGAACGGGAGACCGAGGTGCTGCGAACCGCCCGGGGCGGCGGCACGGTGGCCGAGCTGGCGACGACGCTGCACCTCTCCGAGGGAACGGTGCGCAACCACCTCTCCGCCGCGATCGGCAAGACCGGCGCCCGCAACCGGGCCGACGCGGTGCGGGTGGCCGAGGAGAACGGCTGGCTGCTCGGCGACTGAGCCGGCTCAGGCGGTGGCCGGTGAGGCGGGGAGCTGGTCCACCACCACGACCGAGGTGCCCGGGCGCAGCTCGGCGAGGAGCTGCCGCTGCCCGCTGCGGGTGAGTCGGATGCAGCCGTTGGTGACGTTCTTGCCGATCGTGGCGTCGGTGTACCAGCTGTGCAGTCCGATGTGCGCTCCGCGCAGCCCGGTCGGCACCGCGCCCGGGTCGTCGGGGATCGCGCCGAGGGCGAAGATGTCCACCCCGCCGTAGACGTCCTGCGGAGGTGGGGTGCGGCCCAGGACGAAGGTGCGGCCCAGCGGGGTGGACTGGCCCGGCATGCCCAGGCTGACCTCCCAGGAGCGCACCGCCCGGCCGTCCCGGTACCAGGTGAGCCGGTGCGGGCGGCGTTCGACCACGATCTGGTCGGGCAGCGCGACGGTGCGCCAGTTGCCGGCCGGCAGCCAGGCGATCCGGCGGTTGGCCGAAGGGAGCAGGACCGCGGTCCAGCCGACCCGCCGCTCGACGATCGGCACGGTCAGCTCGACGCCGCTGATGGTGGGGGCCAGGAAGGCAAGCGGCCGGCCGCCCGGCCCGTCGTACGCGGCCACGGTGCGGGTCGGCGTGAGCCCCTCGGCCAGCGGCCGGGTGTCGGCCGGGCCCGGGTCGGCCGGGAACCCGCCGGGCGCCGGATCGTAGGTGACCACCGGCAGGTCGTCCGGGGCGGGCGCGGCGGCCGGCACGGACTCCGCGGGGGACGGGGTCGGCTCGTCGGGAGCCGGTGGCAGCGCCGCGGTGGGCGCCGCGACCACCGGCGCGGGGGACGCCCCGCCGGTCAGGCTCCGCCCGACCAGGGCGGCCCCCAGCAGCAGCGGTACGCCGAACGCGGCGAGCAGCCAGCCGAGCGTCCAGCGCGAGAACAATCGGTCAAACAGCACGATCGGTACTCTAACCGGACAGAGGCCCCCCGGGACCGCGAACGGCCGTGCGGGGGACCTCCGGTTCAGCGATCCGCCGCCGTCAGGGCAGCTTCGCGCCGAGGTGGATGGCGACCGCGTCGTGCGCGTTGACGGTCGCGGCGAACCAGCCGTTCGAGTCCACGGTGATCACCGGACCGCTGCACGAGCCGTTGCCGAAGTCGCCGTGGATGACGTCGCAGTAGCGGCCGGCCGGCAGGCCGGTGTAGTAGGACCGGCCGGTGATCGCGAAGTCCTCGTCGTTGATGGTGAGGTAGCCCTTGCCGGCCCGGCTGAACGCGATGTGCTGCCAGCCGTTGTCGTACCAGTTGGCGACGCCGGCGCCCTGGGTGGCGTTGGCGAAGCCGACCATGTTGGCGATCACCCGCCAGCGGTGCTCGCACTCCCAGCCGGAGTAGCAGGTGGTGTTCGACGTCTTGTTGCTGGCGTCCGAGGGCGGGCCCTGGTCCTTGTTGCTGAACGTGTAGCTCGACATCACCGCCGGGGTGCCGTACGGCCAGGCGAGCATGAAGGCGTTCGCGAGGGCGTACTCGCCCCGGTCGCGGTAGGTCAGCACGCCGCCGTCGCGCTGGGTGTCGTGGTTGTCGGTGAAGACCACCGCGGAGCCGCCGGGCAGGTAGCCCCAGGACTCGCCGAAGTTCCTCAGGTACGCCAGCCGCTCGCTGTTGAACATCCGGGCCAGGTCCTTGCCGTACCGGAACTCGTGCACGTCGCCGTTGCCGGTGTACTCGGTCGGCTGGATCGGCTCGCCGGCGCCGTAGATGACCTCCTGCACCAGGTAGGCCGAGCGGGACAGCTTGCCCTTGACGGCGGCGATGTCCGCGGCCGGCATGTGCTTGCTGGCGTCCAGCCGGAAGCCGTCGACGCCGAGCGACAGCAGGTCGTTGAGGTACGTGGCGAGCCGGGTGCGCACGTAGTCCGACTCGGTCTTCAGGTCGGCGAGGTTGACCAGCTCGCAGTTCTGCACCTCGTACCGGTCGCCGTAGTTGACGATGTCGTTGTTGCCGTTGCGGCCGCAGTAGTGGAAGTCCTGCGACGAGTAGGTGCCCGGGTAGTCGTAGTGGCCGTAGCCGCTGCCGGCCCAGCCGGTGCCGCCGTTGTCCTGGCCGGACATGTGGTTGACCACGGCGTCGACGATGACCTTCACGCCGGCGTTGTGGCAGGTGTTCACCATCGCCTGGAACTGGGCCCGGGTGCCCTTGCGGGACTCGATCCGGTAGCTGACCGGCTGGTAGGCCACCCACCACTGGTTGCCCCGGACGTGCTCCTGGGGCGGGGACACCTGGACGTAGCCGTAGCCCTTCGGGCCGAGGGTGGTGGTGCACTCGCCGGCCACCGAGGCCCAGTTCCACTCGAAGAGCTGGACGATGACCTTCTTGCTGCCGGGGGTGGCCGCGGCGGCCGGGGGAGCCGCCACGGTGGTGGGGACGAGCAGGCTGGCGGCCAGGCCCAGGGTGAGGGCGGCCGCGAGCCGTCGACGTCGATGCATCGGGACTCCTGAGGGGGTGCGGCGCGGGGGAAGGCTCCAGTGTCGGCTTTTTGCAAACCGGCCTGAAATTTGCGGCAAGGTTACAAGCGTGTTGCAAGAGCTGTCAACGGATGGAAATACGTCGTTGCGTCAGGCGCTACACGCGGCCCGGGGGCGGGACGGTTCGACGACGGGCCGAGAAATTCACCACCGGAGGTGATCCGCCCGTGCCGTCCGTCCGTACTGGAGGACGGAGCAGGGTCGGCCGGTGGGGGTGCCGCCGCGAGACGATCGAGGAGCAGATGGCCCGGGCAGAGCAGAACGAGAAGGCGACGACCGTCCGGACCGCCAGCAGCAGCCGAGGTGCCCGGACGATGTCGAAGTCCGCGATGGTGGCGCTCGCCGCGTCGGCCCTCGCCGTCGCGTGGGCCGGCCTCGAACTGGCCGGCGCCGGCACCGTCATGTACTCGTACGGCTTCTTCTTCACCGAGTTCTTCGCCGGGGTGGTCGCCCTGGTCTCGCTCAGCCTCACCGTGATGCTGGGGCTGCTCGCCACCGACCGGCTGGTGCTGCTCATCCGGCACCGGGTGCTGCTCCAGTCCGCGCACCGGGCCACCGGCATCCTCGGCGTGGCCGGGCTGGTCTGCCACGTGATCACCAAGATCTCGATCGGCCGGGCCGGGCCGACCGACGCGGTGGTGCCGTTCCTCGCCGGCCGGGGCCTCTACGTCGGGCTGGGCACCGTCGCCGCGCTGCTGATGGTCGGCGTGCTCTGGACCGGTCTCATCCGGGTCCGGTTCGCCGGCGTCGGTCCGAGGTGGTTCTGGCGCGCGCTGCACTCCATGGCGTACGTCTCCTGGCCGTTCGCGCTGCTGCACGGGCTCAACGCCGGCCGGGCGGCGAAGACCTGGGTGGTGGTGAGCTACCTGGCCTGCGTGCTGCTGGTGGTGATGGCGCTGCTGGTCCGCCTCTCCGTCCACCTCGGCAAGCGCAGCCGGGAGCAGCACCAGGCCGCCGCGCTGAACCAGGCGATGGTCGGCAAGGGGGAGGAGCGCACGGGCCTGTTCGCCGGGCTGACCCGGCGCCGGGCAGCCGGCCGGGACGAGAGCCGCCGGAGCCGCGAGGGCGGCTGGGCGGAGGCCACCGCGACCTGGACCGCGCCCGCCGGCACCGCCCGGCGGCGCGATCCCGAGCGGTTCGCCGTACCCGTGGTGCCGGAGCCCGGGACGCTGCGCGAGCCGGTCCGCGCGGCGGCCGCCCGGCGGCGCGCCGAGGCTCCGGTCTCCCCGGCCCGCCGGCGGGACGCGGAGCCGGCGCCGGCCGCCCGGCGACGCGCAGAGCGCGAGCGGGTGGCCCGCCGTGAGGAGCGCGAGGCGGTGGCCCGGCGCCGCGACGACGAGCGGGTCGGCCGCCGCTACCGGGACGAGGAGGAGCGGACCGCCCGTCGGTCCCGGGTCGACGAGGATGCCGTCGCCCGCTACTCGGCGCCGCCGGAGAGCGGCGGCCGGCACTCGGCCCCGCCGGACACCGGCAGCCGCTACGTGACCCCGGCGGAGGTCGCCCGCTACTCGGCTCCGCCGCGCCGGACGGACGAGCCGGAGGAGCCGTGGGACAGCCCGCGCCGCTGGGAGGGCGAGCCGGTCTCCGGCGAGCCGATCTCGGCCGGCCCGATCTCGGGCAGCCCGATCTCGTCGGCGCCGCGCAGCGGCAGTGGCCGGCACAGCGTCGAGGAGGACGTGCCGGAGGAGCCGGACTACTGGCGCCCGCCGGCCCGCTACGCCCCCGACGACGCCTTCGTCGACGACACCCCGACCCTGGTCGACCTCGCCTCCCGGCGGGCCATGAAGGCCTCCGGCGAGAGCCGGTCGAGCCGGCGCAAGCGGGCCAACGCGGACGCCGTGGACGGGGCGTACTGGGCCGGGCTGCGGGGTGAGGCGAAGTGATGCGGACGACGGTGCCGCCGGTGGCCTGCGTCGGCGAGCCCCGGCTCACTGCGGGCTTCGCCGAGTTCGGCCGGCTCGACCTGCTGGCCCACGAGGAGGTGCACGGCCCGATTGGGCCGGTGGAGCCGGCCGCCCTGCTCCGGCTCGCCGAGGCGATCGACCTCAAGGGCAAGGGCGGGGCCGGCTTCCCGTTCGCCCGCAAGCTGCGCACGGTGCTGGAGTCCTGCGAGCGGCAGGGCCTCGCCGCCGTCGTGGTGGTCAACGCCACCGAGGGCGAGCCGGCGAGCTGGAAGGACAAGGTGCTGCTCACCCGGGCCCCGCACCTCGTCCTGGACGGCGCCGCGCTGGCCGCGTACGCGCTCGACGCCGAGGAGATCGTGATCGGGGTGGCCGACGACGACGTGGGCCGGCCCTCGCTCACCGAGGCGTTGCAGGAGCGGCGGATGCCGGTGCCGACCACCATGGTCACGGTGCCGCACCGGTTCATCTCCGGCGAGGGCGGCGCCCTGGTCAACGGGATCAACGGCCTGCCGCACATCCCGCCGGGCACCAAGAAGCGGTCCAGCGACTCCGGGGTGAGCGGCCTGCCCACCCTGCTCTCCAACGCCGAGACGTACGCCCAGCTCGCGATCGCCGCCCGGATCGGCCCGTACGAGTACGCCGCGCTCGGCACCGACGACGAGCCGGGGACCGTGCTGCTCACCGTCACCGGGGCGGCCAAGCGGCCCGCCGTGGTGGAGTGCGCGGCCGGCACCCCGCTGCGGGAGATCCTGGAACTCTGCGAGGTGCCCGACGGGCCGGGCATCCTCATGGGCGGCTACCACGGCAAGTGGATCACCCCGGAGGCGGCGGACCGGGCCGAGGTCTCCCGCAAGGGGCTCGCCGCGGTCGGCGGCACCCTGGGCGCCGGCATCGTCGTCCCGCTGCCCCGCGACACCTGCCCGCTCGGCGAGGCCGCCCAGGTGGTCCGCTACCTGGCCGGCGAGTCCGCCGGGCAGTGCGGCCCGTGCAAGATGGGCCTGCCCGACCTGGCCCGCGCCGTCGACCTGGCGGTCTCCGGCAGCGCCCCGATCGAGGTGGTCCGGGCCGCGGCCGGCGACGTGAAGGGGCGCGGTGCGTGCAGCCACCCCGACGGCACGGCCCGGTTCGCGCTCTCCGCCATGGAGGTGTTCGCCGAGGACCTGCGCCTGCACGCCACCGGCGAGGGCTGCGGCAAGCGGGTCAAGGGCGTGATGGGGCTGCCCGGCGCGCCCGACGGCAACCCGCAGAAGCTCACCCTCGACTGGTCCCGCTGCGACGGGCACGGGCTCTGCGCCCACGTGGTGCCGGACTTCATCCGGCTCGACGGCAACGGTTACCCCGCCTTCCCCGCCACCCCCGTGCCGACCTGGCTGCGGCAGGGCGCGCTCAAGGCGGTCAAGGTCTGTCCCGAACTCGCGCTCCGGCTGGTCAAGGCGGAGTAGCCGGACCCAGAGGAGACGCGGATGCCCCCACGTACCGCCCGCCGGCTGGTCACCGCCGCCGTGCTGGCCGCCACGCTGCCCGGCGCGGTGTCCTGCGCGGTCCGGCCGGAGCGGGCCACCCCGGTCGGCGCGGTGGCCGCCGCGTCGCCCGCCGCCGCCCCGGCCGGGTCCGCGTCGCCGGCCCCGCCGGTGGTCCCGGCCCGCGTGCCGGAGACGCTGTCGTTCACCGCGAAGACCCTCGACGGTACGGCGTTCTCCGCCGCCGCCCTGGCCGGGAAGCCGGTGGTGCTCTGGTTCTGGGCGCCCTGGTGCGCCACCTGCGCCAGCCAGGCGTGGACGGTCGCCGAGATCGCCCCGAAGTACCGGGACGCCGTGCCGATCGTCGGCGTCGCCGGGCTGGGCGAGCAGCGGGCCATGAAGGAGTTCGTCACCGAGTTCGACCTGAGGGGCACCCCGCAGCTCGACGACCGCTCCGGCGCGCTGTGGCGCCGGTTCGAGGTGGTCGAGCAGAGCACCTTCGTGATCGTGGACCGGGACGGCCGGGTGATCCACCAGGGCTTCCTGGACGGGGAGTCGCTGACCCGGCAGGTCGACGCGCTGGCCCGGGGATGACCGGCGGGCTGCTGCTCGCGCTGACCGCCGGCATGCTCGCCGCGGTCAACCCGTGCGGCTTCGCCATGCTGCCCGCGTACCTGTCGTTGCTGGTCGCCGGCCCCGCCGACGGCCGCGGCGCGGTCGGTCGCGCGCTCACCGCCACGGCCGGGCTGACCGTCGGGTACGCGCTGGTCTTCGGCGCCCTCGGGCTGGCCCTGGCGCCGCTGGCGGACTGGCTGCGTCCCCGGCTGCCCTGGCTGACCGTGACCCTCGGCGTGCTGCTGGCGCTGGCGGGCTGCTGGCTGCTCGCCGGCCGGCGGCTGCCCGCCCCGCGCCCGTTCGCCCGGGCGCCCCGGCTCACCCGCACCTGGCCGTCGATGGCCCTGTTCGGGGTGGCGTACGCGCTGACCTCGCTGACCTGCTCCATCGCGCCGTTCCTGGCGATCGTGGTGACCAGCCTGCGGGCCGGTTCGGCGCTGCGCGGGCTGGTGCTCTTCGGCGCGTACGGCATCGGGATGGGTCTGGTGGTCGGGGTGGCCGCGCTCGGCGTGGCGCTGCTGCGCGGCCGGTTGGTGGCCCGGCTGCGTGGCGCCGGCGCGTGGGCGCCCCGGCTGAGCGGTCTGGCGCTGCTGATCGCCGGTGGCTACGTCGCCTGGTACGGCTGGTACGAGGTGCGCCTCGCCCAGGGCCGCCACGACGCCTTCGGCGACCCGGTCGTGCGGGCCGCCGCCCGCGCACAGCAGACCCTGGTCGGCGCCGTGGACACGGCCGGTCCAGCCCTCCTCACGGCTCTGCTGGCCGGGCTACTGCTTCTGGCCCGCCTGCGCCGCCGCCGCGATCTTGCACTCGTGGCCCCGGCAGAAGCCGCAAACCGGACTCCTGGCGGGCCACAAGTGCAAGATCGCGGGGCGGATCCCGTCAGCGGAGCGGGGTGAGGCGGTCGGTGCCCAGCTTGTCGCGGAGGACCTCGGGGACCACGACCGAGCCGTCGGGCTGCTGGAACTGCTCCAGGATGGCCGGGAAGAGCCGGCTGGTGGCCAGCGCCGACCCGTTGAGGGTGTGCACGAACCGGGTCTGCTTGCCGCCCGGCTCGCGGTAGCGGATGGCGGCCCGGCGGGCCTGGTAGTCGCCGCCCCAGGAGACCGACGACACCTCCTTGTACTTGCCGGTGCTCGGCATCCAGACCTCGACGTCGAGGGTCTTCTTCATCGCCGCGCTGGAGTCGCCGGCCGCGAGCAGGCTGGTCTGGAAGTGCAGGCCCAGCTTCTCGACCAGGCCCTCGACGTGGCCGACCATGGCCTCCAGCGCCGCGCCCGCCTGCTCCGGCAGGGTGAACTGGAAGATCTCCACCTTGTTGAACTGGTGGCCGCGCACCGTGCCCCGCTCGTCGGAGTGCGAGCCGGCCGCCTCCCGCCGGTAGCACGGCGTGTAGGCGAACGCCTTCAGCGGCAGCTTCCCGGTCTCCAGGATCTCGTCCTGGAACGCGCCGAGGATCGCCGTCTCGGCGGTGGGCAGCAGGAACTGGCCGCGCGGGGCGGACTGCTTGTCCAGGTGGTAGACGTCCTCGTAGAACTTCGGGAACTGGCCGGCCGCGAAGCCGGCGCTGTCCAGCAGCAGGTGCGGCGGGAGCAGGAACTCGTAGCCGGCCTGGATGTTCTGCTCGATCAGCCAGTTGACCAGCGCCCACTCCAGCCGGGCGCCCAGGCCGGTGTACATCCAGAAGCCGGAGCCGCCGAGCTTCACCCCGCGCTCGTGGTCGACCAGGCCGAGCGCCCTGCTCAGCTCCACGTGGTCGCGGACCTTCTCGACGGCCGGCGGCCCGCCGAAGGTGCGCACCACCCGGTTGGCCTCCTTGCCGCCGGCGATCACGTCGTCGGCGGGCAGGTTGGGCAGCTCGCTCATGGTGCCGCGCAGCCGGGACTGCACCTCGTCCAGCTGGGACTCCAGCTCGGCGAGCTGCTTGCGCTCGGCCTCCGGCGCGACCGGCTCCGGCGTGGCGCCGGACCGCTTCGCCTCCGCGTACGCCCGCGCCTCGGCCTTGCGGCGCTGCCGCTCGGCGTCGATCTCCGTGATCAGGGCGCGGCGTTCCTGGTCGAGCCGCTGGATCTCGTCCAGCGCCCGGTTGACCTCGGCGGGATCCAGACGCTTCGCCAGCGCGGTCGCCACCGCCTCGCGATCCTTCCGGATCAACTCCATGTCGAGCATGCTGCTCCGTACGCCTCCGTCCAGGCAGTCAGGTGGGACCCCCAGATGCTACCGTCGCGACCCGTTCCGCCCGCCCCGCACCCGGACGACCGGTCAGAGGCGGACCGGCATGAGGATGGAGAAGACGTCCTCGTCGTCCGGACGGCGCACGGCCAGCGGGGCGATCGCCCCGTCCAGCTCCAGCACGAGCTGGCCCCGGCCGCCGGCGTCCAGGGCGTCGAGCAGGTACTCCCGGTTCACCCCGACCCGCAGGCCGTCCGGGGTGTCGGGCCCGACCACGCTCAGGCCGCCCCGCCCGTCCAGGCCGAGCACGACCACCTCGTGGTCGACCCCCGCGTACTCGCGGAGCAGCACCGGGGCGCCCTCGGCGGTGACCGCCCGCCGCAGCGCCGCCACGTCGACCGGGATCCGGTGGGCGGGCGCGTCGCCGACCTGCCCGTGCAGCAGCCGGCGATAGTCCGGGAAGTCGTACGGGAGCGCGGCGGCGGTCACCGGCCGGCCGGCCACCGTCACCTCAACCCGGTCCGGGGTCACGGTGAGATACGCCTCCGGGGTGATCCCGGCGCCGGTGTCGAGCAGGGCACGCAGCTCGTCCACCGCGTCCGCCGGGAGCAGCGCGCGCACGGGTGGACCGTCGACCTTCCCGCCCGCGCGGGCCACGGCCAGCCGGTGCCGGTCGGTGGCGACCAGCCGTACGCCGTCCGGCTCGACCTCCAGCAGCACGGCGGAGAGCACCGGCAGTTCCGGGTCGGCGCCGACGGCGAACCGGACGGCGTCGACGGCGGCGGCCAGGTCGGCGCGGGACAGGACCAGTCGGGCGGTCATGGGGGTCTCCTCCGGATCGATCAGGGTGCGGATCCGGGAGAGCTCACGGCGGGCGTCGGCGAGGCCGTCCTCCAGGCGGCGCAGGTGCGCGTCCAGCAGCCGGTGCACGACCGCCGGCCGATGCCGGTGCCGCAGCGCCTCGGCGATCCCGGCCAGCGGCATGCCGACCCGGCGCAGCCCGGCGACGAGCCGGGCCGGGTCGACCTGGTCGTCGGTGTACCAGCGGTAGCCGGTCGCCGGGTCCACCAGCGCCGGCTCCAGCACGCCGGAGCGGTCGTAGAACCGCAGCGCACTCACCGTCAGCCCGCTGGCCCGGGCCAGCTCGCCGATGCTGCGCAGTTCGCTCTCCACGACGCCGGATCCTGGGCCCTCAACCCGGTCGAGGGTCAAGCGCCCAGCACCCGGAACGTGATCCCGGCCCCGACCAGCCGGTCGAGCAGGGCGTCGCCCATGGCGGTCACCGGGGTCACCTGCCCGGCGGTCGCGGGCAGGTCGTCCAGGGCCAGGCAGAGCGCGGACTCGGCGAGCATCTTGGCGGTCTCGTCGTAGCCGGGGTCGCCGCCGGCCACCTCGGTGCGCACGGTCCGGCCGCCGCCGGCGCCGACGAACCGGACCCGGAACCAGGACTTCGCCCGCTGCGCGGCGCTCGGCCCCTGCCCGGAGGAGAGCCGGCCGAGCAGCCAGCGCCGGGTCGGCGGCAGCTTGACCAGCCCGACCACGCCGGCCAGGCCCACCCCGGCGGCCAGCACGGTGGGCAGCCGCTTCACCGCGGCGAAGTGGCGGTAGCGGAAGTCCGGGCCGTACTCCGGGCGCGCCGCCGCCGACCGGCGGACCACCTGCGGGTCGATGGTGGGCAGCGGCACCGCCCACAGCCCGAACTCCTTCACCCGGCCGACCCTGCCGGGCACCGCCCGGACCCGGCGGCCCTCCGGCCGCGGCTCGACCGCCTTACGCGCCTTCGCCGCCCGGCTCATCTCCCCGGTCCGGGAGAACGCGGTCAGCGCCGAGTGGTACGTCCCGGCCGAGAACCGCCCGCCGGCCCGGACGTAACCGTCCACGGTGACCGGCCCGTCCGTGGGCAGCTGCTTGACCGTGAACCACGCGCCCAGGTCGTGCGGAATCGAGTCGAAGCCGCAGGCGTGCACCAGCCGCGCCCCGGTGCGCACCGCCTCGGCGTGGTGCCGCACGTACATGAGGTCGACGAACTCCGGCTCGCCGGTGATGTCCAGGTAGTCGGTGCCGGCGGCGGCGCACGCCGCGACCAGCGGCTCGCCGTGATGGATGTACGGGCCGACGGTGCTGGCGACCACCCGGGCGCTCTCCGCCACAGCGCGCAGCGACGCCGGGTCGGTGACGTCGGCCGTGAGCAGTGGCAGCTCGGCCAGGCCCGGGTCGATCGCGGCCAGCCGGTCCCGCACCCCGGCCAGCTTGCCCGGGTTGCGCCCGGCCAGCGCCCAGCGCAGCCCGCCCGGGGCGTGCCGGGCCAGGTACTCGGCGGTCAGGCCGCCGGTGAACCCGGTGGCGCCGAAGAGGACGAGGTCGTACGGGCGGTCGTCGCGCATCCGCCGAGTGTGCCATCCCCGGCCGTTCGGATCACCGGGCAAGGAGCGGCGGATTCCGGCCGTCGGCCCGCTCGCGGGGACGGCGCGGGGTCGAGCGCCCTCAGCCGGCCGCGCCGGGCAGGTCCAGCCGCGAGCGGTCCGCCCGCAGCACCTCCCCGGTCTCCACCAGCTGCTTCGCCTCCCGCAGCAGCTGGCGCAGGAACCGGCCGGGATCGTCGCCGAGCAGGTGGGCGGCCAGGCCCGGCAGCGTCGCCTCGCCGCCGAGCAGGCGGAGCGCCAGCTCGGTGCCGCGCCCGCCGGGGGCGGGGCGGGCGGCCAGCTCCACCGCGCCGTCGAGCGGGCGCAGCGGTTCCGGCGAGCGCCCGCGCGGCAGCACCTCCTCGGGCCGGCCGGCCACGGTCACCACCTGCCAGCGTCCGGGCCGTGGGCCGGGTGCGGCCCCGGGCGGCCGGCGCCCGTGCCGGCGTACGAGGACCGGTGCCCCGCCCGCCGCCACGAGGGCGAGGCCGGCGGCGACCAGCCGTCCCATCCGTGCCACCTGCCCCTCCCGTTCGTCGGGGGCTTCCGGGCGGCCGGATATCGCCGGCCGCCCGCGTGTCTCCAGCGTGCGGCCGGGGCGGGTGACCCCGGTTCGCCCCGAAGGGGTGAACCCGTCCCGGCCGGGTAACCGCTGCCCGCACCGACCGGGGGAGGGGCCGCATGCCGGAGGAGGCTGACCGCGTCGAGGTCGCCGCGACGCCGACCGACATCAGCGCGGCGACGGACGCCGCCGGCACGCCGGACCTCGCCCCGGGCGGCGCGGGTGCGGCGGTCGGCGGGCCGCCGGGCGGGGGCGGGTCGGCGGGTGGCCTCGGGGTGGTCGGCGCGCCGCTGCTGGCGTCCCGGCTGGCGCCGGCCGCGCTGCCCGAGCCGGTCCTGGTCCGGCCGCGGCTGCTGGAGCGGCTCGACCGGGGCGCCGCCGGGCCGGTGACCCTGGTCCTCGCGCCCGCCGGCTGGGGCAAGACCACGCTGCTCGCCGGCTGGGCCCGGGCCGTGCGGGCCGAGCCGCCGCCGGCCTGGCTGACCGTGGAGGAGGGCGACACCGGGGAGCGGCTCTGGGCCTACCTGGCGGCGGCGCTGCGGGCCGCCGCGGAGGGGGTGCCGGACGAGGGCCCTCAGCCGCCGGTGCCGGACGGCCCGCCCCGGCCGGACCAGCTCGAACTGCTCGCCGCGGCGCTCGCCGCCCGGGAGCGGCCGGTGCTGCTGGTCCTCGACGACCTGCACCGGGCGACCGACCCGGCCGCGCTGGCCGGGCTGGAGTTCCTGCTCCGGCACACCGAGGGGCGGCTGCGGCTGGTGGCCGGAGCGCGGACCGACCCGCCGCTGGCCCTGCACCGGTGGCGGCTGGCCGGCGAGCTGACCGAGGTCGGCCCGGCGGAGCTGGCGTTCACCCCCGACGAGGTGGCCGACCTGCTGGTCGCGCACGGGGTGCCGCTGCCGGCCGCGGCGGTGCCCCGGCTGGCCGACCGGACCGGTGGCTGGCCCGCCGGCCTGCGCTTCGCCGCGCTGGCGCTGCGCGCCCAGGCCGACCCGGCCCGCGCGGTCGACCGGTTCGCCGGCGACCAGCCGGACGTCGCCGGGTACCTGCGTGACGAGGTGCTCGCGCCGCTGGACCCGGCCGCCCGGGACGTGCTCCGCCGCAGCGCGGTGGCCGCCGCGGTCTGCGCCGACCTGGCCGACGCGGTGACCGGGCGGGCCGACGCCGGCCAGGTGCTGGCCGACCTGGCACGGGAGGGCGGCTTCGTCCAGCAGGACGGGGGCAGCCCGCCCTGGTACCGGTGCCATCCGCTCCTGGCCGACCTGCTCCGCGACGAGCTGGACCGGCTCCCCGCCGACGAGCTGGGCGAGCTTCACCGGCGCGCCGCCGGCTGGTACGCGGGCCACGACCGGCCGGCCGAGGCGCTGCGGCACGCGCTGGCCGGGGGCGAGTGGGACAGCGCCACCGAGCTGCTGATCTCCCGCTGGCCCGAGCTGGCGCCGTACGAGCGGGACCGTCCTGCCGCCCCGCCCCCGCCCCAACCGCCGGTCGAGGCGGTGCGCCGGGATCCCGAGCTGGCGCTGGCCGGCGCGGCCGAGCGGGCGTACGCCGGGGACGCCGAGGCGGCCACGGGACAGCTACGGCGGGCCGTCGAGCAGGCCCGCGACCTGCCCGCCCCGCGCCGGGACCGGTTCCGGCGGCTGGCCCTGGCGGTGGAGCTGACCCTGGCCCGGCTCGCCGGGGACCACGACGAGGTACGCCGGGCGGCCGAGCGGCTGCTCGCCACCGCCGCCCCGGCCGGCCCGAATGACGATCCGCGCGCCGGGGCGGCGGAGGACGCCGACGTGCGGGCGGTCGCAGGCACCGCGCTCGGGCTGGTGGCGCTGGCCGAGGGGGAGCTGTCCGCGGCCGGCGCCCACTTCACCGAGGCGCTGGCGGCGGCACGCCGGGCGGGCCGGCCCCGCACCGAGCTGGTCTGTGCCAGCCGGTCGGCGCTGCTGGACGCGGCGCACGGCGCGCTGCGGGCCGCCGAACGCACCGCCCGGGAGGCGCTGGCCATGTCGCCCTGCGAGGGCTGGTCCTCGCGGCTGGACTGCGGGTACGCGTACCTCGCGCTCGCCCTGGTGGCCTGGGACCGGGACGAGCCGGCGGAGGCCGCGGCGAACCTGACTCTGGCCGGGCCGGCCACCGCGGAGCCGGGCGGGGCGGCGCTGGCCGCGCTCTGCCGGGCCGGGCTGCTGGCTGCCGGCGGAGAGCCCGCCGCGGCGCTGCGCGCGCTGGCGGCGGCCCGGGAGGCGGCACCCGGCCCGGAGCTGGTTGCCCGGCTGGTCGCCGACGAGGCCCAGCTGCGTGCCGCCGTCGGCGACCTGGAGAGCGCCCGCGCCCTGCTCGTCGACGCGGGGGCCGGCGCGCCGGACGCCAGGACCACCGCGTCGGACCTGCCGCCCCGCCCGGTCGGCCCGCCGACGGCCGGCGCGGGGCCGGCCGACCGGGAGCCGGGCGGGGCGCGGGAGGCCGGGACCGGCCCGGCGGCCGCCCTGGACGTGGCCCTGGCCCGGGTGCGGCTGCGGGCCGGCGACCCGCGCGCAGCCGGGCGGGCGCTGCCCGACTGGACCGGGCCGGACGCGGATGCCTGGCCGCTGCCGGTCCGGCTCGCCGCCGGGCTGCTCGACGCGGCGCTGACCGGCGCGGCCGGTGACGACCGCCGGGCCGGGCGGATCCTGGAGCAGGTGCTGGACCTGGCCGAACCGGAGGGCTACCGGCGGGTCTTCACCCGCGCCGAGCCGGGGGTGCGCGACCTGCTCGCCGTGCACCTGGACTCCGGCACCGCCCACTGGCCGATGGTGAGCGACCTGGTCCGCGGGGCCGACGAGCGGCGGGCCGACGAGCCGCCGGAGCGCCCGGCCGGCCCGGAGCGGACGCTGGACGAGCCGCTCACCGAGCGGGAGCTGACCATCCTGCGCTACCTGCAGAGCATCCTGTCCAACGTGGAGATCGCCAGCGAGCTGTCGCTGTCGGTCAACACGGTGAAGACCCACGTGCGCAACATCTACCGCAAGCTCGACGCGACCCGCCGGCGGGAAGCCGTCCGGCGGGCGCGCGAGCTGCGGCTGATCTGACGGCGGCCTAGGCGGTCGCCGCGGCGTCCACGACGGCCAGCAGCTCCGCCAGGTCGTAGCCGCCGTCGTGGCGCACCTCGTTGACGAAGAGCGTCGGGGTCCCGTTGACCCCGCTGCGAATACCGCCGACGAAGTCCCGCCGGACCCGGTCGGCGTGGGCCTGCCCCGCCACCTCCGCGCCGACCTCCTCGGGCGGCAGCCCGAGCTGTTCGACGCCGAGCGACAGGTGCACCGGGTCGAGCTGGTCCTGGTGCTCGTAGAGCCAGTCGTGCATCTCCCAGAACCGCCCCCGCCGGCCGGCCGCCTCGGCGGCCTCCGCCGCGCTCTCCGCGTAGGGGTGGACGTTGACGATGGGGAAGTGCCGGTAGACCAGCCGGACGGTGTCGGCGCGCTGGCGCAGCACCTCGGCCAGGTTGCGGTACGCGGCCCCGCAGAACCGGCACTGGAAGTCGCCGTACTCCACAAGGGTGACCGGCGCGTCGGCCGGCCCGCGGGCGTGGTCCGTCGCGGTCACCGGAAGACTCAGCCGGGCGGTGGTGACCTGCAGTTGCGTGGTCATCAGGCCACCACCCGCCCATCGGGCGTGGCCGGCAGGGCGAACCCGGGCGCGGGGCGCCCGGGGGTGATCAGCCAGTTCGGATCACTCATGGTTCCCACCCTCGCCCGCGGCGGGGTGAGCCGGGATCACCCGGCCCGGGTGGTCCGGTTTCACCGCCCCACGGTCACGTGGTTGTGCACCTCCCGGATGCCGGGCGCGCTCCACACCACCCGCTCGATCTCCTCGCGCTCGCCGGCCGAGTGGACCAGCCCCTCCAGCAGCACGGTGTCGCCGTGCACCCGGACGCTGATCCCCTCCGCCTCGGTGGCGCGGTTGCGGGCCAGCGCGTCCACGATCCGCTCGGCCAGGTCGCGCCCGTCGGCCCGGGCGCTGGGCCGCACGGTGATGCCGTTGCTCACCCCGCGTACGCCCTTGAGCCGGGCGACCGAGCGCTCGGCGGCGCGGCGCTGGTACTCCCACTCCACCTCGCCGTGCAGGGTGACCCAGCCGTCGGCGACGGTCACGTTGAGGGCCTCGATCGGCACGAACGCGTCCCACTCCAGGGCGCGGCTCGCCGCGGTGGCGATCTCCGGGTCGCTCTTCTCGGCCGAGGTGGCGATCCGGACGGCGAGGTCGTTGGCGACCGCCCGGACCCGGGGCACCCGGTGGGCGGCGCGTTCGGCGGCCCACTTCTTGGCGTAGCTGTCCACCCCGCCGGTCAGCGTCACCACCCCCTCGGTGACGGTCACCCCGATCTCGTTGGGGCGTACCCGGGGTTCCCAGGTCAGCTCGTCCAGGACGGCCGACTGGATCTCCTGGTCGGTACGGGTGGTCGTCGCGGTGGCCATGCTGGCCTCCCCTCCCGGGATCGGTTCGCGGTCCGCCGGGCTCCGCGGCCGGCACGGAGTCCCGCAACTCCGATCCTGTGCGTGTCCCGGGTGACCTGTCCTCACCCGATCCGGGTGGACGACGTTCTTGGGAGCGCTTCCAAAGCGCGCAGACAACGGTTAAGGTGAATGTCCCTCGGCTGTGGGAGCCAAGCACGCCGACGGGAGCCCTGGGCAGCTCCCCGAGATCCCCCGACGTCGTCAGGGCGCGGTCGTCCGCCGACCGCCACCGCGTCGCTCCCGTTCCACCACCCCGGCAACCGAGAGGAACCGCCCATGCGCAGAAGTCTCGCCGGTGTGGCCGCCGCCGCGCTGGCCGCCACCGCGGCGGCCGTCGTGCAGCTCGCCGCCGCACCCGCCACCCCGGCCGCCGCCGCGGCGGCCGAGCCGTACGGCTGGAAGAACGTCCGGATCGACGGCGGCGGCTTCGTCCCCGGCATCATCTTCAACCAGACCGAGAAGAACCTGGTCTACGCCCGCACCGACATCGGCGGGGCGTACCGCTGGGAGCAGTCGACCCAGTCCTGGACGCCGCTGCTGGACTGGGTCGGCGCCGACAGGTGGGGCTGGAACGGCGTGGTCAGCCTCGCCACCGACCCGGTGCAGACCAACCGGGTGTACGCCGCGGTCGGCATGTACACCAACGACTGGGACCCGAACAACGGGGCGATCCTGCGCTCCACCGACAAGGGCGCCACCTGGCAGGCCACCGCGCTGCCGTTCAAGAACGGCGGCAACATGCCCGGCCGCGGCATGGGAGAGCGCCTCGCCGTGGACCCGAACCGGAACAGCATCGTCTACTACGGGGCCGAGGGCGGCAACGGCCTGTGGCGCAGCACCGACTACGGCGCCACCTGGGCCCGGGTGGCCAGCTTCCCGAACGTCGGCAACTACCGGGCCGACCCGAACGACAGCTCCGGCTACCAGAGCCAGAACCAGGGCCTGACCTGGGTCAGCTTCGACAAGAGCACGGGTACGGCCGGCACCGCCACGAAGACCGTCTACGTGGGCGTGGCCGACAAGCAGAATCCGGTCTACCGGAGCACCGACGGCGGCGCCACCTGGGAGCGGATCCCCGGCCAGCCCACCGGCTACCTTGCCCACAAGGGCGTGGTCGACCCCGTCGGCGGCTACCTCTACATCGCCACCAGCGACACCGGCGGCCCGTACGACGGTGGCAAGGGCGACGTGTGGAAGTTCAACCGGGCCACCGGCGCCTGGACGCAGATCAGCCCGGTCCCGTCGTCCAGCGCCGACGCCTACTTCGGCTACTCCGGGCTGACCATCGACCTGCAGCACCCGAACACCCTGATGGTCGCCACCCAGGTCTCCTGGTGGCCGGACGCCATCTTCTGGCGCAGCACCGACGGCGGCGCCACCTGGACCCGGATCTGGGACTTCGCCGGCTATCCCAACCGCGCGAAGAAGTACACGATGGACATCTCCGCGGTGCCCTGGCTGACCTTCGGCACCAACCCGTCCCCGCCGGAGGAGAGCCCGAAACTGGGCTGGATGAACGAGTCGCTGGAGATCGACCCGTTCGACAGCAACCGGATGATGTACGGCACCGGCGCCACCGTCTACGGCACCACCGACCTGACGAAGTGGGACACCGGCGGCCAGGTCACCATCCGGCCGATGGTCAAGGGGCTGGAGGAGACGGCGGTGCTCGACCTGGTCAGCCCGCCCTCGGGCGCGCCGCTGGTCAGCGCGCTCGGTGACATCGGCGGCTTCCGCCACACGGACCTGGCAGCGGTGCCGCCGATGATCTTCACCCAGCCGGTCTTCACGAGCACCACCAGCCTCGACTACGCCGAGACCAAGCCGGCGGTACTGGTGCGGGCCGGCAACTTCACCGACGCGGACCGCCCCAACGACAGCCACGTCGCGTTCTCCATCGACGGCGGCGCGAACTGGTTCCAGGGCACCGAGCCGTCCGGGATCAACAGCGGCGGCACGGTGGCCGCGTCCGCCGACGGCAGCCAGTTCGTCTGGGCGCCGGGCGACCCGGGTCAGCCGGTGGTCCGCTCGGTCGGCTTCGGGACCTCGTGGACCGCCGCGACCGGCATCCCTGCCAACGCGGTCGTCGAGTCCGACCGGGTCGACCCGAACCGGTTCTACGGCGTCAGCGGCGGGCGGTTCTACCTCAGCACCAACGGCGGCGCCAGCTTCACCGCCACCGCGGCGACCGGGCTGCCCAGCACCGGGGTCAAGTTCAAGGCCGTGCCCGGCCGGGAGGGCGACCTGTGGCTGGCCGGCGAGGGCGGGCTGTGGCACTCGACCGACTCCGGCGCGAGCTTCACGAAGCTCGCCGGCGTCACCTCGGCCGTCAACGTGGGCTTCGGCAGGGCCGCCCCCGGGCAGACCTACCCCGCGCTGTTCACCGTGGGCACCATCGACGGCACGCACGGCGTGTACCGCTCGGACAACGCCGGCGCGGCCTGGGTGCGGATCAACGACGACCAGCACCAGTACGGCAACGCGGGCGAGGCGCTCACCGGGGACCCGCGGGTCTACGGCCGGGTCTACCTGGGCACCAACGGCCGGGGCGTCCTGGTCGCGGACCGGCTCGGCGGCACGCCCGGCCCGACGCCCACCTCGGCGAGCCCGACGCCCACGTCGCCCAGCCCGTCGCCGACGTCCCCGAGCCCGTCGCCCACCTCGCCCAGCCCGTCGCCGACCGGCGGCGGCTGCGCGGCCACCTACGCGGTGACGAACTCGTGGCCGGGCGGCTTCCAGGGCGAGGTGACGGTGCGCAACTCCGGCACCGCCCCGATCGCCGGGTGGACCGTCGCCTGGACCTTCCCGGACGGCCAGAAGATCACCCAGCTCTGGAACGGGTCGTACACGCAGACCGGGTCGGCCGTGACGGTCCGGGACGCCGGCTGGAACGGCAACCTCGGCGTCGGTGGGGTCACCACCGTGGGCTTCACCGGCACCTACCCGGGCGCCAACCGCGCGTCGACGCTCTCCTGCACCGCCCACTGACGACTCCGCACACACCACGGTGGCCGTCCCCGACGTCGGGGACGGCCACCGTGGTGTCCGGCTCAGCCGTCCAGGCCGGCGGGGGAGTTGGGGCGGTCGACGTCGACGAACTCGATCTCGTCGACGTCCCGCTCCCGGCTGCCGGCGGCCCGCGCGGCGGTGCCGGCGGCCCAGCCGATCGCCGCGCCAGCCAGCGCCGCGGCGATCAGCAGCGTCCAGGGCAGCGCCGGCCGGCGGCCGGCTAGCGCGTCGAAGGCGAGGCTGGCCCGGCGGCGGGCCTCCTCGGCGGCGGACCCGACCAGGTCGGTCGCGTCGTCGGCGAGGCCGGAGGAGTTGCGGCGGGCCGAGCGGGCGGCGTCCCGCACGCTGTCACCGGCGGAGCCGACGGTGGAGAGCAGGTGCTGCCACGCCTGGTCGGCGACCCGCTCGGGCTTGCTGCGGCGGTCCAGCAGAGTGGATCCGAACATCGTGTTACCTCCTCGGGGGGCCGAAGTCCGGCGGCCAGTTCGGACTTCGGGTCATCCGGCGCGTGACGGTTCGCTCACCGGGGCCAGTGCCCCGGCCGGACCCGGCGCAAACACCCCGGACCGCGCGGGTCGCGGCCGAGCAGGGCGCTCACCGGACGAACCACCCGAACGCGCCGGGGCGGGTGCCACCCGGGCATGCGCCGGCCCGCTACCCTGGGTCGGCGGATCGGGCGGCCTCGTGACCGGTCGACCGACCGGTTGGGACCCGCGCCGCGGGGAAAAAGGGAGACCGAAGGTCCGGATTGGGATGCCCAGGTGTGCCCAGTCCGCGAATTGCTCATCCCGAGGGGTGGCGACCGAGGCCGTCGGAGGAATACTCTCGGTCGCGGCCCGCGTACTGATGAGGCGCCCAGATGGGCGAGTGGAGGTGCTCGCGTGAGCCTGTCGATCGTGAAGTCGGTGCTGTCGGGTGGTGTGGTCCAGATCGCCCCGCGTGGGGAGATCGACGTCGACACCGCGTACGAGGTGCGGGAAGCGATTGCCGAGGTGCTCGCCAAGGGCCGCCCCTCCCGGATCGAGCTCAACATGCGGCTCGTCACCTTCATCGACTCGGTCGGCATCAGCGCCATGGTCGCCGGCTTCCAGACCTGCGAGGTCAGCGGCGTCAAGCTGGTGGTCACCGAGCCGAGCCGGTTCGTGCACCGCCAGCTCTGGGTGACCGGCCTGCTCGGCCTCTTCGGCGCGCCCGAGCCCTGGTTCGCCGACAGCACCCCCGAGGTGCTCCCGGGCGCCTGAGCGTCCGCTGTTGATCGACTCCAGCTCGCCGCCCTGACGGCGCCGGGGCCGCGCGTGCTCCGCCGGCTCGCCGGTCCGGTGCGGCGCGCCCGGCACGCGGCCTGGGACTTCCGACCCGTTGCCAGCCCGGCTCCGGTACGGGACGATCGTGCGGACCCACGACGGCGAGGGGGTACCGCTTGCTCAGCAGCGACAGCTTCAGCTACACCGTGCAGGCCCGGTGCACCCGGGCGGACGCGGTGGCCCTGCTCGGCGACCTGAGCCGGCAGGGCGAGCTGCATCCGCTGATCGTCCGGGTCCGGCAACTGCCGCCCCGGCCGGGCGCGCTGGCCAGTTACGCGATCACCGACCGGCTCGCGCTCGGCCCGCTGCACTTCCCGGTCACCTACCAGGCCGACGTGCTGATCGCCAACGAGGACGAGGTGGTCACCGTGGCCCGGCAGCAGCCGGCCACCACGGTGCGCAACCACACCCGGCTGCGCGACGAGCCCGACGGGGTGGTGCGGATCGACGTGGAGATCACCCTCTCCGCCCCGGCGCCGCTGTTCGGCTACGCCTTCCGGCAGGCCCGGGCGGCCCACCTCGGGCTGGCCAGCCGGCTCGGCGCCACCCTGGAGGGGTCGGCGGCCTGACTCAGCCGGCGCGTCCGGCGGGCACCGGTCGCCGGGCCGCCGGTCGGGCCGGCCGCAGCCGCCCCCACGGCTTGTACGTGGACAGCACCGTGACGACGAGCAGCAGCGTGCTGGAGACGGTCGGCGCGACCACCAGGTCGACGCGCAGATGGGCGTCGGCCGCCCCGGCCAGCTCACCGAGGTGCCGGACCCGCGGGGTGAGCAGGAGCAGCACGAGCGTGAGCACCACCGTGGTGACGGCGAACTTCACCAGCACCCAGCGCCAGCGCAGCAGTCCCCACGGGGTGAGCAGCGCACTGGCCAGCCCGAACAGCCAGACCACCACGCTCAGCGGGGCGAACAGCCAGGTGACCAGGAGCGCGGCCGCCGGATAGACCACGTCGGGGTCGGCCCCGCGCAGCCCGGCCACGCCGAGGCTGAGCAGCACCAGGTCGGCGCCGAGCCAGCCCAGCGAGGTGACCAGGTGCAGGGTGAGCAGGGCCTTGCGTCCGGCGGGGGAGAGTCGTCTACTCATGCCCCCGATGCTCGGCCGCCGCGGGCGCCGCGTCGTGGGCCGCCCGGCGACACCCGGGGTACGCCGTGGGGCGTAGGCCGGGTGTCGCCGGGGCGGAGCGGTCAGTACACCGACAGGTGCACGTGGTTGGTGTGGTCGCTGGACGGGTCGCCGTTGCCGCCGCTGTACGCCTTCCAGCCGCTGCTGGGCAGCCAGATCTGCTTGTACCAGATCACGTAGAGCACGGCGAGCGCGTCGGCGTTGCGGATGAAGTAGGCGGCCAGGTTGTTGCCGTAGGTCTTGTCGCCGCCGGTGGCCACGCCGCCGAAGCCGTCCTTCTGCGCGGCGAAGTCGCAGGCCCGCCCCTTCGGGTGCTCGCCCGAGCCGCTGGGCCGGTGGCAGGAGACGTACCGGGTGAAGCCGGCCGCCTTGGCCTGCTGGAGCGCGTGCAGCGTACGCGGGGTGATGCAGCCGTCGGCCGGCGTCGGGTCGTTGACGCTGCACGACTCCGGCGGCCAGGAGCCGTCGGCGTTGCGCGGGGCCGGCTTGGCGTTCGCCGACGAGGTGCCCTGGACGCTGCCGCCGCCGCTGCTTGACGCCCGCTTGTTCGCCACCTCCAGGGCGCGCTCGGCCTGCTGCTTGCGCTTGGCCATCACCGCGACCTGCTTGCGCTGCTCCTGGATCTCGCCGGTGAGCGCATCCTGGGTGCGGGTGGCCTCGTCCCGGGTCTCGATCAGGTCGCGCAGGGCCCGGTCCTCGTGCGCGGCCACCTGCTCCAGCGCCGCGGCGCGGTCCATGAAGCCCTGCGGGCTGCTGCTGTCGAGCAGCGCCGCGGCCGTGCCCATCCGCCCGGCCCGGTACGCCACCCCGGCGATCTCGCCGACCTTGGCGTCCCGGACGGTCAACTCGGCGTTGACCGTCTTGAGCTGGGCGGTGAGTTGCTGCTGCCGGGTGACCGAGCGGTTCAGCGCGGTCCGCGCCTCCAGCCAGCCCTTGCTGGCCGCGTCGAGTTGGGCGCGCAGCGCCGGCGTGCCGCCCTCGTCGTCGCCGGGTGCGGCGGCGAGCAGACCGGTCGGGGGAGCCGCCGAGGCGGGGGAGACCGGCGCGGTCACGACGCCGAGGGCGAGCGTCGCGACGAGCAGGGCCGCCAACCGGGCGACCGTCCGTCGTACAGGTGCCACTGGGGGCATTCACGTGTCCTTCCGTCAACCGCCGACCGGGTTAGCTGACGGGTTCGGGACGGAAGATCCCTACCGCTGACGCGGATGCACCCCACGAACGTGGTTCCCCGGCTCGCCCTGCGGGCGATTAGGCGACGGCCACCGCAGGCGCCGGTGGGCGCCGCCCGGCGGAGGCCGCGACCGAGCCTACCGGCGCTGGCCCGGGACGGCTCCGCTGGTGGGAGCACGTGCCCCGGTCAAAACCGGCATAAGTGTACAATAGCCACTTGAATTTAAGATTGTCCTAATTACCACTCGACCGCGCCGCAGGCCCCGGGCGACGCTCCGGGTTCGATCTGCAACGTGGCGTGGTCGATCGAGAAGTCCTCGTGCAGCGCGGCCCGGGCGGCGGCCAGCACCTCGCCGACCTCGGCGCCCGGGGCCATGGTGAGGTGCGCCGAGGCCACCTCCATGCCCGAGGTGAGCGTCCAGACGTGCAGGTCGTGCACCTCGGCGACGCCGGGCACCGCGGCCAGCCGGTCGTGCACCGCGGTCACCTGGAGGTGTTCCGGGGCGGCCTGCACCAGGATGCGGACCGCGGCCCGGCCGAGCCGCCAGGTGCGGGGCAGGATGA
Source organism: Micromonospora sp. NPDC023966 (assembly GCF_040639095.1). Classification (NCBI taxonomy): domain Bacteria; kingdom Bacillati; phylum Actinomycetota; class Actinomycetes; order Micromonosporales; family Micromonosporaceae; genus Micromonospora; species Micromonospora sp. NPDC023966. The sequence continues at coordinate 94,130 of NZ_JBEZZJ010000017.1, forward strand.
ACAGCCCGATCGCCACGGCGACCAGCGGGTCGGCCCACCACCAGTCGGTGACCGCGATGACCACGGCGGCGCCGATCACCCCGAGCGAGCCGAGCAGGTCGCCCAGCACCTCCAGGTACGCCCCGCGCAGGTTGATGCTCTCCTCCGCGCCGGGGCGCAGCAGCGCGAACGCGGCGATGTTGGCGAGCAGGCCGAGCACCGCCACGGCGAGCATCGGCCCGGCGAGCACCTCCGGCGGCTCGCCGAACCGGCGTACCGCCTCGACCAGGACGTAGACGGCCACGGCGCCGAGCAGCACCGCGTTGGCCAGCGCGGCCAGCACCTCGAGGCGGTAGAGCCCGAAGGTGCGCTGCGGGTCGGTGTCCGCGTGCCGGGTGGCGGTGATCGCGGCGAGGGCCATGCCGATGCCGAGGACGTCGGTGAACATGTGGCCGGCGTCGGAGAGCAGGGCCAGCGAGCCGGTGGCGAACGCGGCCACCGCCTCGACCACCATCAGGGCGGTGAGCAGCGCGAAGGCGCCCCAGAGTCGACCCCGGTGGCGGTGCGCGGCGTTGACCACCGCGCCGCTGTGGTCATGACCTGCGCCCACGCCCACACCCTCTCGTCCGTCGCACCGGCCGGGCTCAATCTATGCTCACATCGCTATATGTGCAAGTGAACGCCGCGGCTGGAGCCGTCGTCAGCCGACCGGGTCGAGCGTGGTCAGGCGCTGGGTGGCCCGGGAGAGCGCCACGTAGAGGGTGCGGACGCCCGACCCGGGATCGGCCCGGATCTCGCTCGGTGCGACCAGCACCACCCCGTCGTACTCCATCCCCTTGGCCTGGAGGCTGGTCACCACCTGGAGCCGGCCACCGAGGTCGCCCAGCCAGCCGGCCACCTCGTCGCGGCGTGGCACCGGCGTGATCACGCCCACCGTGCCCTCGACCTCGGCCAGCAGCGTGCGGGCCGCCGCCGCGGTGGCGGCCGGCAGTTCGACGGCGGGCACGGTCAGCTCGACCGGCGCCACGCCGGTGGAGCGGACCGCGGTGGGCAGCGCGAGATCCGGGTGGACGCGGTGGATCTCCGCGGCCGCCACCGCGAAGATCTCCGCCGAGTTGCGGTAGTTGGTGGTCAGCTCGTAGCGGTACCGGCGGCGCCGGCCCAGCGCCTGGTCCCGGGCCCGGGCGAGCTCCTGCGGGTCGCCGGTCCAGGCCGTCTGCGCCGGGTCGCCCACCACCGTCCAGGAGGCCAGCCGGCCGCGCCGGCCGATCATCCGCCACTGCATCGGCGAGACGTCCTGCGACTCGTCGACCACCACGTGGGCGTAGTCGCGGTAGTCCTCCGGACGCTCCCGGGCCGCGGCCCGGGCGGCGCGCTGCCGGTCGGCGAGCGTGCTCAACTCGCGGACGCCGCCGGCCAGCTGGAACGGGTCCCGCTTCGGCTTCGCCCGCTGCACCGGCCGGCCGAGCAGCGCGTCCAGCTCGTCCGCCAGCGCCACGTCGGCGATGGTCAGCCCCTCGGCGTCCAGGCTCCGGTACGCGCCGGTCAGCAGCCGGATCTCCGCGCCGGAGAGGACGCCGCCGGCGTACCGGCGCAGCCGCTCCGGACGGGCCAGCCAGGCCAGCACGTGACGCGGGTGCAGCCGGGGCCACCAGGCCTTGAGGAAGTCGCGGAACTCCGGCCGCTCGATGATCTCGTCCTCGAACGCGGGCTGCTCCGGCAGCCGGCCGATCCGCAGCGCGCGGGCCTGCGCCCAGAGCGCGGCGAGGACCGCGTCGAAGGCGGCCCGGCGCACCTCGTTGCGGCGCGCGCCGCGGGACAGCGTCCGATCCCGGATCGCGTCCAGCTCGGCGCGCTCCAGCCGGAGCAGCTCGCCCCGGTAGAGCAGGCGCAGCTCGGCGGGGGAGTCGGGCACCGCGTCCCGGACCGCGCGCTCCAGCACCCGGCGCATCCGCAGCGACCCCTTGACCGCCGCCACCTCGGGCGGATCGGTGCGGGTCACGGACAGGCCGGGGAAGAGCGAGCCGAGCGAGTGCAGGGTGGCCGTCTCCTCGCCGAGCGAGGGGAGCACCGAGGCGATGTACTGGACGAACACGCTCGACGGGCCGACCACCAGGATGCCGCCGCCGGCGTACCGGGCGCGGTCGGAGTAGAGCAGGTACGCGGCCCGGTGCAGCGCCACCGCGGTCTTGCCGGTGCCCGGGCCGCCGGAGACGATCGTGACGCTGTTGCCGGGGGAGCGGATCGCCTCGTCCTGCTCACGCTGGATGGTGGCCACGATGTCCCGCATGCCCCGGCCGGTGGCCCGGGACAGGGTGGCCAGCAGTGCGCCGTCGCCGACCACCGCCATCTCCGGCGGCGCCGACTCCGGGTCCAGCAGGTCGTCCTCGATCCGGGTGACCTGCTCCGCCGACGACTGGATCGTGCGCCGCCGCACCACGCCGCGCGGCTCGGCCGGGGTGGCCTGGTAGAACGCGGCGGCGGCCGGCGCGCGCCAGTCCACCACGAGGGTCTCGGCGTTCTCCCCGCGCACGCCGAGCCGCCCCACGTGCAGCACCTGCCCGGTGCGCAGGTCCAGCCGGCCGAAGACCAGCCCCTCGTGCTCCGCGTCCAGCACGTGCCGGCGCTGCGCCGCGTGGAAGACCATCGCGTCCCGCTCGACCAGCGCGCCGAAGTTGCCGACCCGGGCCAACCGGTAGCCCTCCCGCTCGGCGTCGGCGGCCGACCGACGCAGTTCGGCCAGCCGGGCGTACACCCGGTCGAGATGCCGCTGTTCGACGGCGATCTCCCGTTCCAGGGTGGTCTGGTCGCTCAATGCGGGGGCTCCTGTGGTCAGACGGCGGGCTGAATGAGGGTACGGGCCGCCCGCCCCGCCATTGTCGGGGCCATGCCGCTGCCGCCTGCCCGCCGGTGCGGGTTGCCCGTTATCCGGGCGTTCCCACCCGCTCCCCGGACGTTCCCGCGTCCCGCCCCGTGAGCACCTGGTGCAGCACCCCGGCCACGGCGGTGTTCACCTCGTCGGGGCGCTCCATCATCAGCATGTGGCCGGCGCCCGGGCAGACGGTCAGTTCGGTGGTGGGCAGCGCCGCGGCGATCGACTCGGCGCAGGGCGGCGGGGTGAGCCGGTCCCGGTCGCCGACCAGCGCGGCGGCCGGCAGCCGGCCCAGGGCCGCGAGGGTGTCCAGCCGGTGCTGGGCCCCGATCGAGGCGCGGAACCCGCCGATCGAGCGCAGCGAGGCGTGCGCCACCGCCGAGGTGACCAGCCGGATGTCGGCCGGTTCGCAGCGGTCGCCGAAGAGCATCCAGCGGATGCTCGGGCGCAGCGCGCGCAGCAGCGCGTGCGGCGGGCGCCAGGCGCCGCAGCGGGCCAGCACCCCGGCCCCGGTGGTCTCGGCGAGCCGGATCAGCCGGGCGATCCGGGGGGAGAGCCCGTAGGCGGTGTGGGTGTGGCCCTCGGCGGTGGTCGAGACGAAGACCAGGCCGGCGGTGCGGGCGGCGAAGTGGTCGGGGTGGCGGTGGGCGTACTCCATCACGGTCATCCCGCCCATCGAGTGCCCCACCAGCACGATCTTTCCGGACGGGACGATCTGGTCGACCACCGCGGCCAGGTCGTCGCCGAGCTGGGCCACGGTGGCCGTGCGCAGCGCCATGCAGCTCGACCGGCCGTGCCCGCGGGCGTCGTAGGTCACCACCCGGACCCGGTCGCCGAAGCGGGCGCGCAGGTCGGCGAGCTGGCGGTGCCAGCTGCGCCCGTCCAGCGTCCAGCCGTGCAGCAGGATCACGGTGACCTCGGCGTCGACCGGCCCGGTCGTCGCCACGTGTAGGCGTACGCCGTCAGGAAGCCGCACCTCCAGGTGCTGGGGCATGGGTCCACCTCCCCCGGGCCGACCGGTGTCTGCACCGGAGTGACCCGGCGGTGACACCGGCGTACCCGTCATGACAGCACGGCAACCGGGGTGGTGAGAAGATTCGCAACCGGCTTCGCGACGTCGGGTCGGTGGCCAGGCTGTAGGCATGCCGCCCGCCCCCGCCGCCCGGAAGCCCCGGGCCGCCCTGGCCGAGCTGCTCGCCGGCAACCGCCGCTTCGTCAGCGGGCAGCCGGTGCACGGCCACGACGTCACGGCCGCCGCGGCGGTGGCCTCCGGCGATCAGCAGCCGTACGCGGTGGTGCTGGGCTGCATCGACTCGCGGGTGCCGCTGGAGGCGATCTTCGACCAGACGTTCGGCTCGATCTGCGTGATTCGTACCGGCGCGCACGTGCTCGACCGGGCGGTCTGCGGCTCCATCGAGTACGTGGTGGGGCAGCTCGGCGTGCGGCTGGTGATGGTGCTCGGGCACGAGCGCTGCGGCGCGGTGGGCTCGGCGGTCGAGGCCCTGCGCACCGGGCGGCGGCCGGGCGGCGCGCTGGGCTACGTGGTGGACCGGATCGCTCCGGCGGTGTACGAGGTCGGCGCGGACGATCCGGACGCCCACCGGCTCGCCATCCGCCGGCACGTCCGGCGCACGGTCGGCACCCTGCGCGCCGACGACCTGCTGGCCCGCCCGGTGGCGGCCGGGGAGGTCGCCGTGGTCGGCGCCCTCTACGACCTGGCCACCGGCGAGGTGGCGCTGCTGCCGGAGGACTGAGAAACGCAGAACCGCCCGCCGGGGTGACCCGGCGGGCGGTTCGTGGTGTCGCGGGTGAGGGCGCTCAGCCCTCGAAGACGCCGGCCTCGACGAGACGCTTCTCGGTCTTGTCCCAGCCGTGGTCCGGGTGGGTGGCGGCCAGCGCGTTGAGCTCGGCGCGGACCTTGGCGGCGTGGCCGGCGGCGGCCAGCACCCGGATCTCCTCGACGAAGGCCTCGGAGTCGGTGCGCAGGTGCGCGGTCTTGCCGTTGGTCAGGTTGCGCACGTAGGCGTGCTTGCCGCCGTTCAGCGGGATCACGTACTTGAACTCGCCCAGCACGCTGAGGGCGCCACCCTGGCCAGCCTGGCCGGCCCGGACTGACGCGCGCGCGGTCTTAGAGGTGTTGCTCGCCACGGAGGTACTCCTTGCAGACGTACGGGAGGACGGAAAACGTCCGGGGGCTGTATGTGCGGTTTGACGCCCGGGGTGAGCGTCAGCCCGCGAAGACGTGCGGCGGCACAGAACCGCCCAGAGAACTGTACACGACCACGACGCCTGGCTGGTCGTCGCGCCGTCAGGGAGCACAACCGGGTCAGCCGCCCGGGTATTTCCCGGCCCCGGGCACCGGCGAATTTTCCGATTCGCTGGCGCACCATCCGTCACTCAGGTCATCATGTGTTGCAGAGGCCACTCGCGTGGACGAGGTCGTAGGGGAAGACGCACCTCGGCTCACCGGGAGGTCACCGTGCCAACGCGTGGCGTCGTATACGTCCACTCGACCCCGCTCGCCGTGTGCTCGCACGTCGAGTGGGCGATCGCGCGCGTCCTCGCCGCGCCGGTCAACCTGCACTGGACGGCCCAGCCCGTCGATCCCGGGGCGCGGCGCGCCGAGTGCGGGTGGACCGGCAGCCCGGGGACGGGCGCCGAACTGGCTGCTGCCCTCCGGCAGTGGCCCATGATCCGTTTCGAGGTGACCGAGGAGCCCAGCCCGGGGGCCGACGGCGAGCGCTTCATGTACGTCCCGGGGCGCGGCCTGTTCCGGGCCACCGTCGGCGCGGCCGGTGACATCCAGCTCGGCGAGGACCGGCTGCGCAGCATCATGGCGTCCGCCCGGGCCCCGGAGGCGCTCGCGCACGCCCTCGACAAGGCGCTCGGCACCGCCTGGGACGCCGAACTGGAGCCCTACCGGTACGCCGGTGACGGCGCGCCGGTGACGCTGCTCACCCGGGTGGGGTGACGGAAGACCAAGTTGCCCCGATACGGTGGGGCCCGTGTCGATTTCCCCGCGCCGCGCCGGCGTCGCGCTCGCCGCACTGACCGCGCTGCTCGTCTCCGGGTGCTCGGGTGAGCCCGAACGGCCCCGAGCGACCCCGTCGAGCCCGGCGCCGGCCCCGTCGTCGGCCGCCCCCGCCCCGACCGGCGCCGACCCGGCCGCCCGGGCGGCCGCCCTGGTGGCGACGCTCTCCGACGAGGACCTGGTCGGCCAGGTGCTGATGCCGTACGCGTACGGCAGCTCGGCGACGAAGGTCTCGCCCGGCTCGGCGGCCGGCAACCGGGCGCTGGCCGGGGTGGACACCCCCGCGGAGATGGTCGCGAAATACCGCCTCGGCGGGCTGATCCTCGTCGGGTTCAGCGCCGACGACCCCACCTCGGGCAACCAGGCCACCACCAACGTCGACAACCCGAAGCAGGTCCGCGCGCTGACCGACGGCCTGCGCGCGGCCGCCGGCCGGCTGCCCGCCGGCCCCGCCCCCTTCCTGATCGGCACCGACCAGGAGTACGGCGTGGTCACCCGGATCACCGACGGGGTGACCCTGCTGCCCAGCCCGCTGGCCGCCGGGGCCGCCGGCAACCCGGCGCTCACCGAGGCCGCCTGGCGGGCCGCCGGCGCCGAGCTGGCCGCCATGGGCGTCAACCTGGACTTCGCCCCGGTCGCCGACGTGCTGGCCACCCGCAGCACGGTGATCGGCTCCCGCTCCTTCGGCGCCGACCCGGCGACCGCGTCGGCCCAGGTCGCCGGCGCGGTCCGCGGGTTGCAGGCCGAGGGGGTCGGCGCCGCCGTCAAGCACTTCCCCGGGCACGGCCTGACCGCCGCCGACTCGCACACCGACCTGCCGGTCGTCAGTCAGTCCCGGGCCGTGCTCGACCGCACCGCGTTCCCGCCGTTCCACGCCGGGATCGACGCCGGCGCCATGGCGGTGATGTCCGCCCACCTGGACGTCAAGGCGATCGACCCGGGCACCCCGGCCACCTTCTCCCGCAAGCTGCTCACCGACGTGCTCCGCGGGCAGCTCGGCTTCCAGGGCGTGGTGATCACCGACGGGATGAACATGGCGCCGGCCAAGCGGTGGTCGCCGGGGGAGGCCGCGGTCCGGGCGCTGAACGCCGGAAACGACCTCATCCTGATGACCCCGAACGTGGGCCAGGCGTACGACGGCCTGCGGGCCGCGCTCAAGGACGGCTCACTGCCCCGGACCCGGCTGGTCGAGGCGGTCACCCGGGTGCTGACCATGAAGTTCAAGCTGGCCGACCGTCCGGCGCCGGCGCTGTCGACGCTGGACAGCGCCGCGCACCGCAAGGCCGCCGCCGACCTCGCCGCCGCCGCGGTCACCATGCTGCGCGGCCGCTGCGGCAGCCCGGTGGCCGGCCCGGTCACCGTCACCTCCTCCGCCGGGCGGGACCGCACCCGGGCCGCGCTCACCGAGGCGCTCACCGCCGCCGGCGTGAAGGTGGTGCCGAGCGGCGGCACCGTGGTGCACCTCGTCGGGTACGGCGACGGGAGCAAGGACCTGCGCGCCGACGCCGCCGTGACGGTGGCCATGGACACCCCGTACGTGCTGGCCGGGGCGAAGTCGCCGAACCTGCTGGCCACCTACTCGTCCACCCGGGCGTCGATGACCGCGCTGGCCGCGGTGCTCGCCGGCAAGGCCCGCCCGACCGGCCGCTCGCCGGTGCGGGTGTCCGGCCTGCCGGCCACCACCTGCGGCACCTGACCGGGGTGGGCCCGGGCGACGGGCCCGGCCCCGGCCTGCCCGACTGGTAGCGTCGGCCGCGTCCGCCGCCGCCAGCGAAACGGAGGGTCGAGTGCCGTGACCGCGCCGCAGCCGGCCCTCTCCGTGGTGGTGCCGATCTTCAACGAGGAGGCCGTCCTCCCGCTGCTCGCCGTCCGGCTGCGTGGCGTGCTGGACGGGCTCGGCGAGGCGTACGAGGTGGTGGCCGTCGACGACGGCAGCACCGACGGCACCCCGGTGGCGCTGGCCGCGCTCCGGGTCGGCTGGCCCGAGCTGCGGGTGCTCCGGCTGCGCCGCAACAGCGGGCACCAGGCCGCCCTGCACGCCGGCCTGCTCCGCGCCCGCGGCGGACACGTGGTCAGCATCGACGCCGACCTCCAGGACCCCCCCGAGGTGATCGTCGAACTGCTCCGCCGGGCCCGCGCCGACGACCTGGACGTGGTCTACGCCGTGCGGGCCGACCGCAGCCGGGACACCCGGTTCAAACGGTGGACCGCGGGCGGCTACTACCGCCTGGTCCGGCGGCTGGTCGGCGAGCAGGTCCCCGCCCAGGCCGGCGACTTCCGGCTGCTCAGCCGGGCCGTGGTCGAGGCGCTGCGGGAGCTGCCCGAGCGCAGCCCGGTGCTCCGGCTGGTGGTGCCCTGGCTCGGCTTCCCCAGCGCCGAGGTGACCTACGAGCGGCAGGAACGCGCCGCCGGCCGGACGAAGTACCCGCTGTCCCGGATGGCCGGGCTGGCCGCCGAGAGCGTCACCAGCTTCTCCGCCGCCCCGCTGCGGGTGGCCACCTGGCTGGGCCTGGTCGGCGTGGCGGTCTGCGGGGTGCTGGTGGTGGTGGCGGTGCTGGCCTGGTTCGCCGGCGCCACGGTCAGCGGCTGGCCCTCGCTCTACGTGGCGATCCTCTTCCTCGGCGCGGTGCAGCTGCTCTGCCTCGGCCTGCTCGGCGAGTACGTGGCCCGGATCTACACCGCCGTCCAGGGCCGGCCCGCGTACGTGGTCGCCGGGGACAGCGCCGCCGGCGGGCCGGCCCGCCCGGACACCGCCGAGCTGGCCGACAGCCTGCGGTGACCGCGCTCGCCACCGGCGCCGCCCCGGCGGGCGTCGGCCCGCGCCGCCGTCCGGCCGCCCTGCGCTGGGCGCCGGCCGTCGCCGGGTACGCCGCCGTGGTGGCCGTGCTGCTCGCCGCCGGCACCCCGGCCGGCGCGATCGCCCGCTGGACCGCGTATGCGTCGCTGGCCGTGCTGCTCCCCGGCACCCTGGTGTTCCGCGCGCTGCGGCGCCGGCCGCACACCCTGGTCGAGGACCTGGCCATGGGCGCGGCCGTCGGCCTGGTGCTGGAACTGGTCGCCTGGGCCGGGTTCACCGCCGTCGGGCTGCCCGGCTGGCTGCGGCTCTGGCCGCTGGCCGTGGTGGTGCCGTTCGCCGTGGTGCCCCGGCTGCGCCGGCACTGGCGGGTCCGCCACCCCACCGTGGTCCCGGCGGGCTGGGCCTGGTCGCTGGCCGGGGTGGTGGCCGGCTTCACCCTCTACCTGTACGGCTCGTTCCTCGCCGTCAACCCGGTGCTCCCCACCGACGAGGGGCAGGCCCAGTACATCGACCTGGCCTTCCAGCTCTCCATCGCCGGGGCGGCCACCCACCAGGTGCCGCCGGAGGTGCCGCAGGTCGCCGGGGAGCCGCTGCACTACCACTGGTTCGGCTTCGCCCACCTGGCCGCCACCAGCCTGGTCAGCGGGGTCGACCTGCCCACGGTGCTGTTCCGGCTCGCCGTCCCCGCGCTCTGCGCGCTCGCCGCCGTGCTGATGGCCGTGGTCGGCTGGCGGATCAGCGGCCGGCCGTACGCCGGGGTGGTGGCCGCCGCGCTGCTGTTCACCGTGGGCGAGTTCGGCTTCGAGAACGGCTGGCGGCAGCTCTTCGGCAGCCAGGCCACCTTCATCGTCTGGGGCAGCCCGTCGATGACGTACAGCTGGCTGCTGCTGCTGCCGCTGATCGCCGCGCTCGGCGAGATCGCCGGCCGGGCCCGCGGGGTGACCGTGCCCGCGCTGGGCCGCGGCGCCTGGGCGCTGGCGGCGCTCTTCCTGGTCGCGTCGACCGGCGCGAAGGCCAGCTCGCTGCCGGTGGTGCTGGCCGCGCTCGGGCTCACCGCCGCGGTGACCCTGGTGGTCCGTCGCCGGCTGCCCCGGCGCCTGCTGGTCGCCACCGGGCTGGCGGTGGCCGCGCAGTTCTTCGCCACCGCGGTGCTGTTCGCCTTCGAGAGCCACGGGGTGGTCCTCGACCCGCTCTCCGGGCTGCGCCCGTACGTGCCGACCGACCGTCCGGCCGGGGTGACCACGCTCTTCTGGGTGCTGGTCGCGCTGGCGTTCCTGCTCAACCTCCAGCTCCGGGTGGCCGGCGCCCTGGCCCTGCTGCGGCTGCGCCGGTGGCGGCCCGAGCCGGTGCAGGTGTTCCTGCTCGGCGGCGCGCTCGCCGGCCCGGCGATCTACCTGCTCGTCGGGCATCCCGGCAGCAGCAACCAGTACTTCACCCGGACCGGGTTCGCCTTCGGCGTGCTGCTCTCCGCCTGGGGCTGGGCCGAGGTGGCCGAGCGGGCCGCCCTCTCCGCCCGGGGCCGGTGGCTGCTGGGCGCGGGCACCGCCGGGTTCGCCGTGCTGCTCACCGCGGTGCAGCTCGACTCCGCGGTCAGCACGCCGGCCGTTCCCGCGTACGCCCCGGTGCTGCCGCTGCTGCGCTGGGCCGCCGTGCTGGCCGTGCCGGTGGTGCTGGCGGCCCTGTGCTGGCCGGCCCTGGTGGGGCGCTGGCCCGGGCTGGCCGGCCGGGGCGGGCTGCTGCTGCTCACCGCCGTGCTGGCCGCCGGGGCGCCGGGGCTGGTGCTGGACGCCGCGGCGACCCGGGTCCACCCGAACGGCGGGGCGTACCCGGTGGTGGCGATGCCCGCCTCCCGGGTCGAGGCGGCCCGCTGGGTGCGGGCGCACAGCGCCCCGGACGACGTGCTCGCCACCAACGCGCACTGCCGGGAGGTGGTGGACGGCTGGTGCGACGCCCGCTCGTTCTGGCTCAGCGGCTACGCCGAGCGGTCGGTGCTGGTCGAGGGGTGGGCGTTCGCGCCCCGGATGGTCGGCCGGCCGGACGGCCCGTACGCGCCGTTCTGGGACGCCGACCGGCAACGCGCCAACGACAGGGCCTTCACCGCACCGACCGCCGCGGGACTCGCCGCCCTGCGCGACCGGTACGGGGTGCGCTGGCTGGTGGTGGACCGCCAGGTCGGTACCGAGTCACCGGCGCTGCGCACGCTCGCCGACCTGCGCTTCGAGAACTCCCGGACGGCCGTCTACCGGCTGCGCTGACAGGAAGGGCCCCTTGTTGACAGACGTCTGGTGACAAGGGGCCCTTCCTTCGGCCTCAGCGGAGGGGGAGCTGGCGGGCCAGCGCCGCGCCGTCCGCCTCGTATGCGGCCAGCAGCGACGTCGGGGTACCGGCGGTCACCGGCACCACCACGGTCACCGGCGAGCCGGCGGTCAGGGGCACCGTGCGGTCGCCCGTGGGCCGGTCACCGTCCCAGCCGTACAGGTAAGCGGTGCCGGCCCGGTCCGCCTCTAGAGTGACCGAGACGCCGCCGGTGACCGTACGGGCGCCGGTAAGCCGCAGCGCCGTCGCCGGCAACCGCGGCACGGCCGCCGGGGCCACTCCGTCCCTCGCCGACTGGGCGATGGTCTGCGGGCTGTGCACGCTTCGCGCGGCGGTGTCGGGGAAGACCGGCGCGCTCGGCTGGCGGGCCGCCGGCGCGTACCCGGGCAGGGTGACCAGGCCGTACCGGTACGGATCGGCCCGTACGCCGGTGAAGGTGGACCAGCCCAGCCGGGACTGGGAGGTCAGGTCCTGGGTGTCCGAGTCGTAGACCAGCACGTTGAAGCCCATCCGGGCCGGGTCGACCGCGTCCGGCAGCACCGCGAACGGAATACTCGCCTCGATGGTGTAGCCGGTGTACGGCGCACTGACCTTGCTGACCACGGTCATCCCCGGCGCGGTCGCCGCGCCCGGCCCCTGGCGGTTGTCGGCGTCCCGCTGCCAGCAGGGCGGGTCGCCCTTGGTCGGGTCGTCGGTGACCGGGAAGATGCCCGCCTTGAACACGGTGGAGGTGTCCGCCGAGTTTCCCTTCGGGTCGACGATGATCTCCACGCTGTCGGTGCGGCGCTGCCGCTTGCAGTCCTGCGGCACCACCTTCGTGCCGAGCACGTCGTCGGTGACCTGTACGAGGACCTTCAGGGCGTCCTCCGTCCAGGCGATCCGGCCGGTCGCCGAGGCGTCCTGCGGCGTGGTGGCCTCGCCCTCCCAGATCCGGGAGAGGTCCAGCTCCGGGCCGGGGTACTCGCCGGGAGTGGCCACCCCGTCCACCGCATGGCCGGTCCCGGCGTGCGGCACCTCGCTGGTGGGTACGAGCTCCAGGGCGCCGGTCTCGACGGTGCTGCCGACGGCGCTGGTGGTGGTGATGGTGATCCCGTAGTCGCCGTCCGTGCCACCGGAGTTGGCGGTGGGCAGGGTGGCGTCGGTGTTGGTGACGGTGAAGTTCACCGCGCCGGTCGCACCGGGGGCCAGGTCGGGGTAGCTCTTCGTGGCCGCGTCAGCGGCGAACCCCTTCGGCAGGCCGAGGCTGACCTCGCCGTGCTGCGCGGTCTCGCCGTGGTTGCGCAGGTCCACCCGGACCGTACGGCTCTGCGCGGAGCCGAGGCTGAGGACCGGCTTGATCAGAGTGTCCAGCTGCGGGTAACCGCTCGCGCCGGCCCAGTCCCGGAAGATACCCACCTCGGGCAGCGGTTCCAGGGTGCCCCGCACGTCGGCGACCACCCGGACCGCCCGGTCGGTACGCCCGGCGCCCTGCGCGGTGGTCAGGGTCGCGCCGACCAGCCGCTGCTGGTTGGTGTCGGCGTTGGCCGGCACGGTGACGGTGAAGGTGGCGGTCCGCTGCCCGCCCGCCGGCACCGCGCCGCCCAGGGAGCCGGAGTCGGTGGCGGTCCAGCCCTGCGGCAGCCGCAACGCGAGCCGGGGCGAGGTCAGGGCCTGGTTCCGGGGTGCCCGGATGTGCGCGGTCACCTCGACGGTCTCGCCCGGGGCGAGGTCGAACCGGTCGGTGGTCAGGTACAGCTCGGTGCCCCGGGGCAGCTCGCCGGCCGCGGCCGGCAGCACCGAGCCGCGCAGGACCGCCTCCGGGGAGGTGTCCGCCGGGTCGTACGGGATCCGGCTGTCGACCAGGGTGTAGAAGTCGCAGCGGATCTTCGCGGGGTCGGTCGGGGCGGCGGCGCTGCCGGCCCAGCCCTGGGTGGCGTAGTCGCGGCGGGCGTCCACCTCGATCTCCGCCCAGCTCTTCCCGGTGCTGCTCGGGGTGCCCTCCCAGACGCCGAAGACCTGGTCGGTCGGCACCGTGGGGACGAAGCTCGACGCGCACGCCGGGCCGGCGGATGAGGTGCCGGTGCCACCCGTACGCAGGAACTTCGCCGGGCGGAACGGCCGCAGGCCCTCCTTGGCGAGCTGCTCCGGGAAGGCCGTCGGGTCGGCGGCGGCGTAGAACGCCTCGGCGGCGAACCGGGCGGCTTGCTGGTGGTTGCCGTGGTTGCCCGGGGTCGGTGACGGGTTCATCGTCATCACGATCTCCGGCCGGGTCTGCCGAATCACCCGCACGATCTGGGCGAGCGTGTCGTCGTGCCCCCAGATCCGCTCCGAGAGCGGAGCGGAGGCGGTGTACCAGAAGTCGACCCGGTCCAAGTTGTACAGGTTCTCCACCCCGGCCTTGCCGATCGCGGTGCGCTCCTCGCGCTCCCGGATGATGCCGAGTGGTGGGCCCTCCTCGAGACCGACGGCGTTGCCGCCGCCCTCGCCCCGGGTGATGGTGACGACGCCGGCCTTCGCGCCGTATCGCTCCTTCCACTGGCCCAGGGTCGCGAGGCTGCCCGCCTCGTCGTCGGGGTGGGCGCTGACGAAGAGCACGTCGAGGTCGACGGCGTCGGCGGGGCGGCTGGCCGTGGGGGCGGCGAGAGCCGGGCCCGGGACCCCGGAGAGGGCCAGGGCGAGTGCCGTGGGTAGCAGGAACGCCTTGATTCGCATGCGGATCCTTCCGGCTGTGGCGAGGTCCGGACAGCGGCCATCGCCGTCGGACGCGCACTGCGTCGACGTGGCGGTCGTGTTCGGACAGTCGGGTGGGTGGGCGGCGGGACGGCGGGCGCCCACCGGCGCCCGGGGTCACCGGGTACGCAGCGGCACGGGACTCCGTACACACTGGAAGGCCTTCGCCGGTGACGCTAGGGACCAGCGCGGCGAACCGTCAATGCTGTGGAAGCTTTTTTCTTAATTTGCGGAAGAAACTAAGTGGTCGTCAATGGGCGCTTCTGGACCCGGCTCGGCGACGGACCGCTGTCTCACGGCAGTCGACCCGTGGACATTTCCGCAGCTCATCACCGCCTCCTGCTGCGGCCGAGACGTTTTCGTTACTTGACTAGATACTTCGTTCGCCGTAGGAAGGAACTGTGACTGACGTGGTGACGCCACCGATGAGCCCGGTGAGCCGGGAGCGGTCGAAGGAGATCAAGCGGCTCTCCGTGATCTCCGCCGCCCGCCAGGTGCGGGTGCTCTCCCGTGCCGAGCTGACCGAACTCACCGGGTTGAGCCCGGCCACGCTCACCCCCTTGGTTCGCGATTTGATCGCCGAGGGCTACCTGATCGAGCGCGGACCCGGCGCGTCCCGGGCCGGACGGCCACGGGCGATGCTGGAGTTCAACCCGCGCGCCGAACTGGTCGCCGCCGTCTCGCTGGAGCCGTCCCGGATCAGCTGCGAGATCGCCGACAGCGACGGCGCGGTGGTCGCCCACCGCACGGTCCGGCTCACCGGCGGCATCGTCGACCTGATCTGCAAGGCGGTGCCCGAGCTGGCCGGCGACGGGCTGCCAGCGCTGCGCGGGGTGGCCATCGCCGCCCCCGGCGTCTCCTCCGGTGGCGCGGTCCGGCTCGCCCCGTCGGTCGGCCTGGTCGAGGGGCAACCGATAGGGGAGTCGGTCCAGCGGCGGCTCGGCGTGCCGGTGGTGGTGGACAACGACGTGAACCTGATGGCCGCCGGCGAGCACGCCGCCGGTGCCGGCGTGGACGTCGCCGACCTCCTCCTGCTGCACGTGGCCGACGGCATCGGCGCCGGCCTGGTGTTGGACGGACAGGTCCGTCGTGGTGCCGGCGGGGCGGCCGGCGAGGTGGGCTTCCTGCCGCTGGATCCGGCCGACCGGGGGCACGACGGGATCGGCCCGTTCGAGGCCCGCTGGTCGGAGAGCGCCATCGCCGAGCAGGTGGTGGCCCTGGCCCCGGGTCGCCGTCCCGAGTCGTCCGTCCGGGCGCTGGTGGACCTGGCCGCCGCCGACGACCGGGCTGCTGCCTACCTGGACCAGGTGCTCGCTGCCTGGTCCCGGCTCATCGTCTCCTGCGCCTGCGTGGTCGACCCCGGCCGGGTCCTGCTCAGCGGAGCTGCCGCCGAGCTGGACGACGCCGCAGTGGACCGGCTCCAGGCCCTGGTCTCCGCCGCCGCGCCGAGCCCGACCGAGGTACGCCGGGCGGTCCTCGGCGACCGGGCGGTGCTGCACGGCGCGGTCAGCTACGCGCTCTCCGCCGCCGCCGCGGGACTGTCCACCCTGCCGCCGGTCCCCTGACCTTCCCCTCAGAACAACGCATTTCCCCCACACCCCTCGGAGGTACCACATGAGACGTCGACTCCTTCTCGCCGGAGCGCTCGCCGCCGTCCTCGCCGCCGGCACGGCCTGCGGTGGCGGCTCGAACGACAACGCCGCCGGCGGCACCGAGAAGCTGACGATCTACACGGCCCGCGACAAGAAGGTCGCCACCTTCGTCGTCGACAAGTTCACCGCCAAGTACCCCGAGTACAAGGGCAAGGTCGAGGTGCTCAACCTCGGCGCGCAGGAGATCCTGGAGCGGGTCCGGGCCGAGAAGGCCAACCCGCAGGCCGACGTCTGGTGGGGCGGCACCCAGCAGGGGCTGGCCGCCGGGGCCACCGAGGACCTGCTCGCCCCCTGGCAGCCCTCCTTCGCCGGCAAGATGGACGCCAAGTTCAAGGACCCCGAGGGCCGCTGGTTCGGCGAGATTCTGCTGCCCGAGGTCATCATGTACAACAACAAGGCCCTTACCCCGGAGCAGGCCCCAAAGGACTGGGACGACCTGCTGAAGCCGGAGTGGAAGGACAAGATCATCATCCGTGACGTGGCGGCCTCCGGCACGATGCGCTCGATCTACGCCTCGATGATCCAGCGGCAGTCGCCGGACGGCAGCAACCCGCAGCCCGGCTACGACTGGCTGAAGAAGCTCGACGCCAACACCGGCGCGTACGCGGCCAACCCGACCGACCTCTACCTGAAGATGTCCCGCCAGCAGGGCGTCCTCAGCGCCTGGAACCTGCAGGACATCCTGCTCCAGGCCAACCAGTCCAACATGCCGTTCGGGTACGTGATGCCGGCCTCCGGCGCTCCGGTCCTGGTCGATGGCCTGGCCGCGGTCAAGGGCGGCAACACCACCGGCGCGCAGAAGTTCATCGAGTTCCTGTTCGACGACTCGCTCCGCGCCGACCTGGCCAAGGACTACTACCAGATCCCGGCGGTGGACATCGCCGAGAAGCCGGAGTGGCTGAACCAGCTCAACCTCAAGCCGCTGGATGTCAACTGGGACGTGGTCGGCAAGAACGAGACCGAGTGGATCAACCACTGGAACAGCCAGATCAAGAACAAGGGCTGACCTCCGGGGTGCCGGGTCGCGTGACCGCACCCGGCACCCCGCCTCTCGTACGCACCGCCAGACCGGGTCTGGCCCACCCACCACCGGTCGGACCCGGTACCGCATGCAAGGAGAGACATCATGATCGATGTCACGCTGGAGTCGGTGAGCAAGAGCTTCGCGCGCGCCGGCGACACCGCGGCCGTCGACGACGTCGACATCAGGATCGCCGCCGGGGAGTTCTTCACCCTGCTCGGCCCGAGCGGCTGCGGCAAGACCACCACCTTGCGCATGGTGGCCGGCTTCTACTTCCCCACCTCTGGCCGGATCCGGTTCGGCGAGGAGGACGTCACCCACCGGCCGCCGAACAAGCGCGACACCGGCATGGTGTTCCAGAACTACGCGCTCTTCCCGCACATGACCGTGGCGCAGAACGTCGCGTACGGCCTGAAGATCCGCAAGGTCGGCCGGGCCGAGTCGAAGCGGCGGGTCGAGGAGGCGCTGGGCCAGGTGCACCTGGCCGGCTACGGCGACCGCCGGATCGACCAGCTCTCCGGCGGCCAGCAGCAGCGCGTCGCGCTGGCCCGGGCCCTGGTCATCCGGCCCCGCACCCTGCTGCTCGACGAGCCGCTGTCCAACCTCGACGCCAAGCTGCGCGAGGAGACCCGGGTCGAGATCCGCCGGATCCAGAAGGAGAGCGGCACCACCGCCATCTACGTCACGCACGACCAGGCCGAGGCGATGGCGATGTCCGACCGGATCGCCGTCATGGAGTCCGGCCGGGTCCAGCAGATCGGCGCGCCGCAGGAGATCTACCACCGGCCGACGAACGCGTTCGTCGCCCGGTTCATCGGCCGGAGCAACGTGCTCGGCCTGCCGGTGGCCGCCGCCGGCCCGCAGACCGTCACCGTGGCGCTGCCCGGCGGCGAGCAGGTGACCGTGGCCGCGCCTGCCGACCACGGGCTGCGCGAGAACGGGACGGCGCTGGTCTCCGTCCGGCCCGAGCACATCGGGCTCACCTCGCCCACCGAGGCGGGCGCGCTCACCGGGCGGGTGACCGAGCTGGAGTTCACCGGCATGTCCACCAACCTGATGGTCGACGTGGCCGGCGAGCCGGTGCAGGTCACCGCCATCGACGTGCCCGTCGGGCTGGCAGCGGGCGATCAGGTCGGGCTGCGCCTGCCGCAGGAGCGGATGTGGGTGGTGCGGCCGTGAGCACCATCCCGGTAACCCCGAGTGCGGCCACCGTCCCGCCGGTCACCGAGGATCCGACGCCGCCCCGCGCCCGCCGGCCCGCCCGGCTCGCCGGCGGCGCCAACTCCCGCTGGTTCCCGTACCTGCTGGTCTTCCCGCTGGCCCTGATCCTCTTCGGGTACGTGGTGCAGCCGATGTTCGCCACCTTCGCGGAGAGCGTCGGGGCGGACGGCCTGGCGAACTACACCGTCTTCCTCAGCGGCGACGGGGTGGCCCGCTCCTCGCTGGTCACCTCGCTGGGGATCTCCGCGGCCAGCGTGGTGCTCTGTGGCATCGTCGGGGTGGCGATGGCGTTCCTGCTCAAGCGCTTCTCGTTCCCGGGCCGCCGGCTGATCGAGGCCATCATCCTGGTGCCGGCGGCGCTGCCGCCGCTGATCGGGGCGATCTCGTTCCAACTGCTCTACAGCGAGACCGGCATCCTGCCGCGCGGCCTTCAGCACCTGTTCGGCACGGAGAACCCGGTGCTGCCGTTCAGCGGTGTCGCGGGAGTGCTGGTGGTGCACACGTTCACCATGTATCCGTTCTTCTACCTGGCGACCTCGGCCGCGCTGGTCGGCATGGACCCGTCGGTGGAGGAGGCGGCGTACAACCTGGGTGCCGGCCGGGTCCGGGTCTGGCGCACGGTGCTGTTGCCGATGCTCACCCCCGCGCTGGTCTCCGCCTCGCTGCTGGTCTTCATGACGTCGCTGGCGTCGTACACCGCCCCGCTGCTGTTCGGGGTGGACCAGACGATGACCATGCAGATCTACATCAACCGCACCAACGGCGACCTGCCCATGGCCTCCACGTACGCCGCCGTGCTGGGCGTGGTGTCGGTGCTCTTCCTGCTCGGCATGCGCTGGTACGAGGGACGGCGCAGCTACCGGTCCCAGTCCAAGGGCGTCGCCTCGCACCGCCGGGAGATCACCAACCCGATCGGCCGATGGCTGGCCCTGCTCGCCTCGGTGCTCGCCACCGTGGTGCTGCTCGCCCCGGTGGGCACGATCGCCCTGGTGGCGTTCTCGCAGGACGGCTCGTGGACGACCGAGGTGATCCCCGCGGCGTACACCACGCAGAACTTCGTCACGATCTTCTCCGACCCGGAGGCGTACCGTCCGATCGTCAACTCGCTGCAGATGAGCCTGATCGCCACCGTCGGCTGCGTCGTGATCGGCGTGCTCGTCGCGTACGCGGTGCGCCGGCTGGACTTCCGCGGTCGCGGCCTCCTCGACGTGGCGGTCATGCTGGCCTGGGCGCTGCCCGGCACGGTGGTGGCGATCAACCTGATCTCGGCGTTCAGCACCGGCAACGCGTTCAGCTTCGGGCAGGTGCTGATCGGCACCTTCTGGATCATGCCGCTGGCGTACTTCGTGCGGTTCCTGCCGCTGGTGTTCCGCTCCAGTTCGGCGACGCTGGCCCAGCTCGACCCGTCGCTCGAGGAGGCCGCCCGCAACCTCGGCGCGCCCTGGTGGCGGGCGTTCGGCACAGTCACCCTGCGGCTGATGCTGCCGGGCGTGCTCGCTGGCGCGCTGCTTGCCTTCGTGCACGGCGTCGGCGAGTTCGTCGCCTCGGTGCTCATCTACACCTCGCAGACCGCACCGATCTCCGTCGAGATCAACAACCGTATGTACTCGTTCGAGGTGGGCACCGCCGCCGCGTACGGCATGCTCCAGATCGCCCTGATCTTCGTGGTGATGGTGGTCTCCGGGCGGCTGGAGAGCGGCCGGAAGGCCAGCCGGGAGGCGGCGCAGTGGACGGCGTGACGGACCGTTGGCCGGCGGGCGGCGGGCTGCTACCCGCCGCCCGGATCCCCGGCGGGGAGCTCGCCGCGGTCGCCGCGGCGGCGGACTTCGCGGTGCTCCCGGTGGGCGCGGTCGAGTGGCACGGCCCGCACCTGCCGCTCGGCACCGACCTGATCCTCGCCGAGGGCTTCGCCGGGGAGAGCGCCGCGGCCGGCCCAGGGCCGCGCGGCGTGCTCTTCCCCGCCGTCGCGTACGCGGCCTGCCCGGGGCAGACCCGGCCCTGGCCGGGGACGGTCGCGATCCGGCCGGAGATCGCGGTCGGCTACCTCGCCGACGTGATCGAGGGCATCGTCACGGCCGGCTTTCCCCGGCTGCTGGTCGTCAACGGCCACGACGCCAACATGTCCACGGTCCGGGCCGCGATGGAGTGGGTCTCCGGCCGGTGTACCGCCAGCCTGCTCCTGGTCAACTGGTTCCAGCTCGTCACCCCGGCGGAGACGACGGAGATCTACGGTGCGGCGCCGGCCCGGGGACACGGGGGGGCGTACGAGACCTCCGGGGTGCTCGGGTTCGACCCCGGCGCGGTACGCCTCGACGCCGCCACCGACCTGCCGCCGAAGCCCAAGCTGCCGGTGACCCATCCGTACGTGCTGGTCGAGTCCCGCCCCGATCCCTGGCAGGGCTGGTCGGGGCACGTCTCGCTGGCCAGCGAGGAGGCCGGCCGGACGGTACGGGCGCTCGCCGCCGAGCGGCTGCGGGAGACAGTGGCCGCCTGGGTGGCCGCCCCACCGCCGTCCCCGCCCACCGCCGACCCGCTGCCGAACAGGGGAGAGTCATGACCGCCGATCGAGGACTGGACGTCGTCGACTTCCACCTGCACTTCCGGATCGGCGCCGACGACACCATCCACGCCTGCGAGCAGGCCGCCGGCATGCACCCGGGCGGCGAGCACGAGCGGGCGGTACGGGCCGCCGGTTCGGCCCCGTACGCCCGGCAGTGGCGCCAGGCGTGGGGCTTCCCCGACCCGGAACCGCCCGCCGAGCATTGGCAGGACGAGGCCGACCGCTGGGCCGACGAGCTGCGCGCGGTCGGAGTCCGCAGGGCAGTTTTCGTCACCGGCGGCGGCAACGACACCCTCGCCGACGTGGTCGACCGTCACCCGGACCTGTTGCTCGGCTTCGCCCACCACGACCCGTACGGCCCGGACGCCGCAGGCGAGCTGGACCGCGCGGTGACCGAGCGCGGCCTGCGCGGGCTGAAGCTGTTCGCCCCGCTGCTGCGCGGGTCGCTGGACCACGAGGATCTGGACTCGCTCTGGGGCACCGCCCAGCGCCTCGGCGTGCCGGTCCTGATCCACATCGGGCACTACGGCAGCGCCGGTGGCCTCAGCATCGGCCGGTACGGCGGCCCGGAGGAGCTGGCCCGGATGGCCCGCCGCTTCCCGGAGCTGGCCGTGGTGGTGCCGCACTTCGGCGTGCAGCACGTGCAGGAGCTCTTCTTCGCCGCATGGGACTGTCCCAATATCCACATCGACACGTCCGGCTCAAACCAGTGGGTGCGCTGGATGCCGTACAAGCTGACGCTGGAGGACCTCTTCCGCCGCTGCTACGAGACGATCGGCCCGCACCGGATCGTCTTCGGCAGCGACTCGTCCTGGTTCCCGCGCGGCTACGTCACCCGCTACCTCGACGACCAGCTCCGGGTCTGCCGTGAGCTGGGGATGCCCGACGACCACCTGCGGGCGATCTTCGCCGGCAACGCCGAACGACTGCTCGGCCTGACCGACTGACCGGCCGAACCCGCAGGGCCGCCCGACCGGGCGCCCGCGGACTGGAAGGAACCCCGATGAGCACACCCGCGCTGACCACCTACCAGCGGCACCACCTGGCGCCCACGTACGACCACCACGTCGGTCACCTCTACCCGGCGATGGTGCGCGCCAGCCAGGCGCACGTCGTGATGCTGACCGAGCAGGGGCTGATCCCCGCCGAGCGGGGTGCCCGCCTGCTGCGCGGGTTGGCCGAGCTGCGCGCCGACAGCACCCCGGCGCCGGCGTACGACGGCACCTTCGAGGACACCTACTACCTGCTGGAGAAGCGGCTCGCCGCGGCGTGCGGCATCCCGACGTCAGAGCTGGACGTGCAGATGGCCCGCAGCCGCAACGACCTGGACGCCGGGGTGTTCCGGATGCTGCTGCGCGACCAGCTCCTCAATGTGCTGGACCGGGTGCTTGCCACCGGGCGGACCGCGCTGGACAGCGCCGACCGGTACGCGGACGTGGTGATCACCGGCTACACCCACCGCCGGCCGGCCCAGCCCACCACCATCGGGCACGCCCTCGCCGGGTACGCCGAGGCGCTCGCCTGCGAGGCGAACGCCTACGCCGACCTGATCGACCAGCTCAACGTCTCGCCGCTGGGCTCCTGCGCGTTCGCCGGCACCGACCTGGAGATCGCCCCGGCCCGGGTGGCGGAGCTGCTCGGCTTCGCCGGCCTGGTGACCAACTCCTACGAGGCCGTCGCCGGCGCCGACCACCTGGTCCGCGTCGGCACCCTGAACGCGCAGGCGCTGGCCACCGGGGCGCGGCTGGCCCGCACCCTGATGGACTGGCTGAGCTGGAACTGGGTCACCACCCCGGCCGACTTCACCCAGGGCAGCAGCATCATGCCCCAGAAGCGCAACCCGGTCGTGCTGGAGCACCTGGTGTCGTACGCCGGCCAGGCCGCCGCCGACGCGGCCTCCGTGCTCAACAACGTGGGCGCCGCCTGGTGGGAGGACTCCAACAACGCGACCACCGACGTGCAGGTCCGGCTCTGGGAGAGCAACGACCGGGCGGAGCGGTTCTTCGCCCTGATCGGCGGTTTCCTCGCGGACATCGCGCCGCTGTCCCCGCCGACTCGGGAGGAAATCGTCGCCTCCGGCGCCACCACCACGGCGGCGGCCGACGCGCTGACCCGGCACGGCGTGCCGTTCCGGGCCGCCCACTCGGTGGTCGGCCGGCTGGTCCGGGCCGGCGCGCCGGACACCTGGACCGCCGAGGGCGTCCGGGCCGCCGCCGACGGGCTCACCGGCCCGCTCGACGACACCGCGGTCGACGATCTCATCGCTGCCGCGGTCCGTCCCGACCTGGTGCTGAACCGGGCCCAGGCGGACGGTCCCGGCGCCGGCGCGGTCCGCGCTCAGGTGGATACGCTCCGCGCCGCCTTCGCCGGTGCCGCCGACCGGCTGGCCGCGCTACGCGACCGCCTCGGCCGGGCCGACACGGCGCTCGACGCGATCGCCGCCAAGCTGGTGGCCCGGTGAGCGTGCGGCTCTCAGGGCCTCCCCTGTCCGGCACCCGCGTCGACGGGCTGCTGCTCGGCATCGACTTCGGCGGCACCAAGATGGCTGTCGGGGTGGCCGACGCGCAGGGGCGGCTCCTCGCTCACCGGCGGGTCCCCACGTACGCCGACCGAGGCGCGCCGCAGGCGCTTGAACGGGCGCTGGACCTCGCCGGCGAGCTGCTCGCCGGGGTCGGCGGGCCGCTCGCCGCCGCCGGGGTGGCGTCGCCCGGCGTGGTCCGCCCGGACGGCATCGACCTGGCCCCCAACGTGCCCGGGTGGGAGCGGCTGCGGCTGGCCGACGCGGTCCGGGACGCGCTCGACGTCGCCCGGGTGGCGGTGGACAACGACCTGAACGCGGCCGCCCTGGCCGAGCTGCGGCTGGGCGCGTTGCGCGACGCCGACCCCGGCCTCGTCGTGGGGATCGGTACCGGCGTGGCGGCGGCCGTGACGGTCGGGGGCGTGGTCGTCGCCGGACACCGTCGTGCGGCCGGCGAGATCGGGTACGCCGTGGCCGGCGGCCCCTGGCCGGGCACCATGCTGGAGCTGGACTTCTCCGGCCGGGCCCTGGACCGGCTTGCCGAGGAGCTCGGGTTGCCGGACGGTGCGGCCGGGCTCGCCGCTGCGGCGGAGCGTCCCGGGCCGGCGCGCGACGCGCTGGCCGCCCGCGTTGACGAGGTGGCCCGTCACCTGGTCACCTGCTGCCTGCTGCTGGATCCGCAGCGGGTGGTGCTGGTGGGTGGGGTGGCCCGTAACACGTTGATTCGCGGGCTGCTGGTCGACCGGCTCACCGAGGTGCTGCCGCACCGGCCCGACGTGGTGCTGTCCCGGTTCGCCGACGACGCCGCGCTGTTCGGCGCGCTCACCCTGGCCCGCGAGGCGGTGCCCGCGCCCCGCTGACCCGATCGCGTCCGGCGCCTGTGCGCGCCGATCCCGCGACACGCGGCCACCGCCGACCGGTTGGAACGTCAGGCCGGACGGTGGGCGCGGAGCATCAGCGAGACCCCGGGCAGCGCCTTGACCGGCAGGTGGCGCTCGGCCGTGACGACCGTGCGCAGCCCCAGGTTGACCAGCGGGTGCAGCTCGTCCAGGTCCGAGCCGGTGGACCGGCGGCGACGCCAGGCGGCCACCGGGCGGAGCAGCACGTTCCAGCTCCACAGCTCGTCGACCACCAGGCCGGCCTTCTCCACCACGGCC
Organism: Micromonospora sp. NPDC023966; assembly: GCF_040639095.1. Classification (NCBI taxonomy): domain Bacteria; kingdom Bacillati; phylum Actinomycetota; class Actinomycetes; order Micromonosporales; family Micromonosporaceae; genus Micromonospora; species Micromonospora sp. NPDC023966. The sequence goes on from NZ_JBEZZJ010000017.1 coordinate 117,963, forward strand.
CGCAGCCCGGCACGGTCGTAGCGGCGGACGTGCCCGACCGCCACGTCGTGCGCCGACCAGAGCCGCATGTCCGCCGGCACCGCGATCAGGGCCGTCCCGCCGGGGCGCAGCGCCCGCCGGATCTCGGCCGCCGCGAGGTGGTCCTCGTCGAAGTGTTCCAGGATGTCGAAGGCGACCACCAGGCCCAGGCCGGCCGAGGGGACCGGCAGGTGCCGGGCGTCGGCCCGGATCACGTCCAGGCCCCGTTCCCGGGCCACCCCGGCGCCCTCGGCGCTGTACTCCAGGGCGAGGGGCTGCCAGCCGTGCTCCCGCAGCACCCGGGTGTTCCCGCCACCGGCTGCGCCGATGTCCAGCGCCCGGCCCGGGCGGGTACCCGCGGCCGCCAACCGGCGCAGCGCCCGGCCCAGCAGGGCCCGCCGCTCCCGGTACCACCAGTGGGTGTCCTCGAGCGCAGCGAGCTTGCGGATCTCGGTCGCTTCCACGGGTGGTGCTCCTCGACGGCTCGGCGGCCCTCACCCTAACGGCCCCCGCGACCCCGGACCTGCCCCGCGGCGAATCCGGATACGGCCGGCGCACGGGCGCTTGCAGGGTGACCTCCCGCAGCATCCCGGCAACCGGGGCGGAGAGCCGCCGGGCCCGCGTCCAGGTGCGGACGCGGGCCCGGAGCGGGTACGCCGTGCTCAGGCTCGGGTGAACACCAGAGCCACGTTGTGCCCGCCGAAGCCGAACGCGTTGTTCAGCGCCGCGGGGATCTCCAGGTGGCGCGCCTTGTGCGCGGCCACCTCCAGGGTCAGCCCCTCGTCCGGGTCGTCCAGGTTGATCGTCGGAGGCACGACACCGTCCCGGATCGCCAGGATGGTGGCGATCGACTCCAGCGCACCGGCCGCGCCGAGCAGGTGCCCGGTCATCGACTTGGTGGCCGACAGCAGCGGGTGGTCGCCCACCGCCTTGCGCAGCGCGCCGATCTCCAGCATGTCGCCGACCGGGGTCGAGGTGGCGTGCGCGTTGACGTGCCTGATGTCCGTCTTCGCGATGCCCGAGTCCGCGACCGCCTTGGCGATGGCCCGGATCGCGCCCTCACCCTCGGCGTGCGGCTGCACGATGTCGTACGCGTCCGAGGTGATCCCGGCGCCCGCGAGGCGGGCGTACACCCGGGCGCCGCGGGCGGCGGCGTGGTCGGCGCGCTCCAGGACCACCACGCCCGCGCCCTCACCGAGCACGAAGCCGTCGCGGCCCTTGTCCCAGGGGCGGGACGCCTTCTCCGGCTCGTCGTTGCGGGTCGACATGGCCCGCATCGAGCTGAACCCGGCGATCGGCAGCGCGTGGATGACCGCCTCGGTGCCGCCGGCCACCACCACGTCGGCCCGGCCGGCGCGGATGATGTCCAGGCCCAGCGCGATCGCCTCCGCGCCGGTGGCGCAGGCGCTGGCCACCGAGTGCACGCCGGCCTTGGCGCCGAGTTCCAGCCCGACCCAGGCGGCCGGACCGTTCGGCATCAGCATCGGGATGGTGTGCGGGGAGACCCGCCGCGGGCCGGACGCCTCCAGGATGTCGTCCTGGGCGAGCAGGGTGGTGGCGCCGCCGATGCCCGAGCCGACGCTGACCGCCAGCCGCTCCGGGTCGAGCCCGGAGTCGGCCAGGCCGGCGTCCGCCCAGGCCTGCTGCGCCGCCACGATGGCGATCGCCTCGGACCGGTCCAGCCGGCGCAGCTTGACCCGGTCCAGCACCGCCGAGGGTTCGACGGCGAGCTGCGCGGCGATCCGGACGGGCAGTTGCGCGGCCCACTCCTGGGTGAGCGCACTCACCCCGGAGCGGCCGGCGAGCATGGCGTCCCAGGTCGACGCGACGTCCCCGCCGAGCGGGGTCGTCGCGCCGAGCCCGGTGACGACGACGTCGGGACGACTCATGATCAGGACTGCGCCGCGATGTAGCTGACGGCGTCGCCGACGGTCTTGAGGTTCTGCACCTCGTTGTCCGGGATCTTGACGCCGAACTTCTCCTCGGCCGCCACCACGACCTCCACCATGGAGAGCGAGTCGACGTCGAGGTCGTCGGTGAAGGACTTCCCCTCGGCCACGTCGTCCGGGTTCACCCCGGCAACCTCTTCGAGGATCTCGGCGAGGCCGGCGGTGATCTCGTCACGGGTCATTGCGGTTGGTTCCTCTCATCGGGGGTTCACTCGACGGCCGGCGACGCCGGTCGTCGCACCTCGGCGCGCTCGCGCCCGAGGGGGTCTTCAGGGGCAGCGGACGACCTGACCGGCGTAGGTCAGGCCGCCGCCGAAGCCGAACAGCAGCACCGGGGCGCCCGAGGGCACCTCGCGCCGCTCGACCAGCTTCGACAGGGCCAGCGGGACGCTCGCCGCCGACGTGTTGCCGGACTCGACGATGTCCTTGGCGATGATCGCGTTCGGGATGTTGAGCCGCTTGACGATGCCGTCGATGATCCGGGCGTTGGCCTGGTGCGGCACGAACGCGGCCAGCTCCGACGGGTCCACGCCGGCCTTCTCGCAGGCCTGGAGCGCGAGCGGGGCCAGCGCGGTGGTGGCCCAGCGGAAGACCGCCTGCCCCTCCTGCGCGATGTACGGCCGCCAGCCCTCGATCCGGACCGCGTCGCTCTTCTCCGGCACCGAACCCCACACCACCGGGCCCACCCCGGCCGGCTCGCCCTCGGCGGTCGCGGTCACCACGGCCGCGCCGGCGCCGTCGCCGAAGATGATGCAGGTCGAGCGGTCGGTCCAGTCGGTGAAGTCGGAGAGCTTCTCGGCGCCGATGACGATCGCGTTGCGCGCCGCCCCGGCCCGGATGGCGTGGTCCACCGTGCCCAGCGCGTAGGCGAAGCCGGAGCAGGCGGTGTTGATGTCGTACGCGCCGGGGGCGGCGATGCCCAGCTTGGCCGCGACCCGGCAGGCCACGTTCGGGCTGCGGTCCACCGAGGTGCAGGTGGCCACCACGACGAGGTCGATGTCGGCGGCGGTGAGGCCCGAGTTGGCCAGCGCCTTTCCGGCGGCGGCGGTGGCCATGTCGGCCACCGTCTCGTCACCGGCGATCCGCCGGGTGACGATGCCGACCCGGTCGCGGATCCACTCGTCGTTCGTGTCGACCATCTGGGCGAGGTCGTCGTTGGTGACCACGCGGGAGGGCTGGTAGTGCCCCATCGCGACGATCCGGCTGCCGGCCATCAGTGGATACCTTCCGTTAGCGACTGCGGGACCCGCAGGATCGGCTCGTTGTGCGGGCTCATGCGCGGTGCCGGGCGATCAGGTCCCGCGCGGCGGGCAGGTCGTCGGGGGTGTTGAGGGTGACGATCTCGGGCGCCCCCTCGCCCTTGAGCTCCCGCTTGACGAGGCCCGCCAGGGTGCCGGCCGGCGGCAGCTCGATCACGCCGGTGACGCCGAGGTCGGCCAGCGTGCGCATGCACAGGTCCCAGCGGACCGGGGCGGTCACCTGGCGGACCAGCCGCTGCACCATCTCCCGGCCGTGCGTGACCGCGGTGCCGTCGAGGTTGGAGAGCAGGATCCGGGCCGAGTCGGCCGGGGTGATGCCGGTGGCGACCTCGGCCAGCGCGGCCTCGGCCGGGGCCATGTACGGCGTGTGGAAGGCGCCCGCCACCTTGAGCATGATGACCCGGGTCCGGGCCGGCGGCTCGGCGGCGAGCTTCTCCAGGCCGGCCACCGCGCCGGCGGCGACGATCTGGCCGGCGCCGTTGCGGTTGGCCGGGTGCAGCCCGTGCGCCTCGAGGGCGGCGAGCACCTCGTCCGGGTCGCCGCCGAGCACGGCGGCCATCCCGGTCGGCTCCAGCGCGCAGGCCGCGGCCATCTCCCGGCCGCGTACGCCGGCGAGGCTCACGGCCGCCTCGGCGGAGAGCACCCCGGCCAGGGCCGCGGCGCCCAGCTCGCCGACGCTGTGGCCGGCGACCAGCGCGACGTCCTGCATCGGCAGGTGCTCGCCGGCGAGCAGCGCGGCCGCGACCAGCAGCGGCTGGGTGCGGGCGGTGTCCTTGATCTCGTCGGCGTCCGCCTGGGTGCCCAGGTGGAGCAGGTCGACCCCGGCCAGCGCCGACCACGAGGTCAGGCGCGCCGCCGCGCCGGGCAGGTCGAGCCAGGGGGTCAGGAAACCGGGCTTCTGGGAACCCTGTCCGGGTGAGAGTACGGCGAGCACGTCTACGACTCTGACGGATACTCGCGGGTCGCGCTGTAACGCACGGCACCAAACCGCACTAGAAGCTTTGGAGGATCCCTACAAAGATCGGCGCCGATCATCACCTGTCTGTGGCGTTTTGCCGGCCCCTGAGGGCAATGTCTGGGTCGGGACCGGTGCGACTCCCGGGACCACCGGGTCGAGCCGACCGACCGTCAACGCCACCTGAAGGGTGAACGCGTCCCGCGGCGTGAGCGGCGAGAAACCGGCCACCTCGGCGACCCGCTTGAGCCGGTAGCGCACCGTGTTCGGGTGCACGAAGAGCGCGCGGGCCGCGCTCTCCAGCGTGCCGCCGGCGGCGAAGAAGGCGTCCAGCGTTTCCAGCAGCTCACCGCCGGCGCGGGCCAGGGGAGCGTACACGTCGTGGCGCAGCCGGCGGCGGGCCTCGGCGTCCCCGGCCAGGGCCCGCTCGGGCAGCAGGTCGGCGGCGGGGACCGGGCGGGGAGCGGTCGGCCAGGCCGGTGCGGCCCGGAAGCCGGCCAGCGCGGCGCGGGCGGAGTCGGTCGCCTCGTCCAGGCTGGGCACGGCCGGTCCGACCACCACCGGGCCCTCCCCGAACGCGGTGAGCAGCTTCTCGGTGGCCGCCACCGGGTCGGGCGCCCCGCCCAGCACGATGACCAGCCGGTCGCCGTGCACGCCGCCGATCACCTCGACCCCGATGCGGCGGGCCTGCCGGTAGACGGTGTGCAGCACGGCGGCCACCTCGCCGCCGGGGGAGCGGCCCACGGCGACCGCCACCGGGGGCGCGTCCGACCAGCCCAGCGCCGCCGCCCGGCTGGCCAGCACGTCCGGCGAGTCGCCGCGCAGCAGCGCGTCCACCAGCAACGCCTGCAACCGGGCGTCCCAGGAGCCGCGGGTCTCGGCGGCGCGGGCGTAGACCCGGGCGGCGGCGAACGCGATCTCCCGGGAGAAGCGCAGCACCGCCTCACGCAGCAACTGCTCCTCGCCCTTCACGGCCAGGTGCGACACCTGCTCCTCGACCACCTCGATGGTCACCTTGATCAGCGCCACGGTCTGCTGGAGGGTGATCGAGCGCGCGAGGGCCTGCGGCGCGGCGGCGAAGACCTCGTCCGACACCTCCTGGGTGCTGTCGGTCGCGCCGCCGCCCTGGTGCAGCCACTGCACCAGCGACCGGACGCCGGCCTGGGCGACCAGCATGACCCAGGAGCGCTGGTCGGCCGGCAGCTCCCGGAACCAGGGCAGCGTCTCGTCCATCCGCGCCACGCTGGCGGTGGACAGCGCGCCCGCCGCCCGCTCGATGCGGCGCAGCGTCGCCGACAGTTCGGTCCCGCCCGGTTCGCTCACCGCACCAGCCTGACACGCGCTGACCAGCGGCTCCACTCCGAGCCCCGCCCGCCGGCGGATCGGCGGCGGCGGCCGGTGACAATGATCTCCCGTGACCGACACCCCGCGCGACCTCGCCGACCTCGCCCGCGCCATCGACGCCACCTGCCGACTCACCGGACGGTTCGTGCTCCGCTCCGGCCGGATCGCCGACGAGTACTTCGACAAGTACCGGTTCGAGGCCGACCCGGTGCTGCTGGACCGGGTCGCCGCCGGCCTGGCCGCCCTGGTCCCACCCGGCACCGAGGTGCTGGCCGGCCTGGAGATGGGCGGCATCCCGGTGGTCACCGCGCTGGCCCGGCACGTCGGGCTGCCCTGCGCGTTCGTCCGCAAGACCGCCAAGGCGTACGGGACGGCCCGGCTCGCGGAGGGCGCGGACGTCGCCGGGCGGCGGGTGCTGGTGGTCGAGGACGTGGTGACCTCGGGCGGCCAGGTGGTGATCTCCACCGGCCAGCTCCGCGAGCTGGGCGCCACCGTCGAGCACGCGCTCTGCGTGATCGACCGGGGCGAGGGCGGCGCGGCGGCGCTCGCCGGGCACGGCATCGCGCTGCGCGCCCTGCTCACCCGAGCCGACCTGGACGCCGCCCGCCCGGCCTGACCCGTTCCCGTCCCGGACGATCTCCACGGGTACGCGCTGAACACCCCGTCGGGCCCGGCCAGTACGGTGTCAGAGCACGTCGGGGTGACGACCGCCCGACGGGCGATGGCGAACGTGAGGAGACCGGGATGGCGCAGGGGGAGGCCGAGCACGGCTGCGCCCAGGGCGAGCCCTGCCGGCTGGGCCACCACGAACAGCCGGCGCCCGCCAAGCACCCGCGCCGGACGGGCCTGACCCATCCGGCGGAGCCGGGTGCGGGTTGGACGCCCGAGCGCGCGGACGAGGAGCCGCCCGTGCCCCGTCAGCGGGCCGCCGAGCCGGTGCCCCCGGCCGGGCCCGAGGCGGAGCCGGCGCAGGGCTGCCGCAGCGACCTGCCCGGTTGGGCTGGCGCGCACCGGCACGGTCCGGTCCGGCCGCGCACCCGCACCGTGCGCCGGGAGAGGCCCCCGCGCCGCTGGTGCTGACCCCGCGGCCGCCGTCCGGCGGCTAGCGTGGGCCGGGTGAAGGCGATGGCGATCGACGCGTACGGCCCCGCCGACCAGCTCACCCTGCGCGACCTGCCCACCCCGCCGTGGGGGCCCGACACGGTCCTGGTCCGGGTGCGGGCCGCCGGGGTGAACCCAGTCGACGGGAAGATCCGCGAGGGTCACCTGGCCGGCCTCATGCCGAACCACTTCCCGCTGGTGCCCGGCTGGGACGCCGCCGGGGTCGTCGAGGCGGTCGGGCCGGCGGTGGCCGGGTTCGCGGTCGGTGACGAGGTGATCGGCTACGTCCGGCGCGACGACGTGCAGCACGGCACGTACGCGGAGCTGGTTCCGGCGCCGGAGCGGTGCCTGGCCGACAAGCCGGTGCAGTCGTCGTGGGCCGAGGCCGGCGGGCTGCCGCTGGCCGGGCTCACCGCCTACCAGGCGTTGCAGCTCGCCCGCACCGGCGCGGGCGACACGGTGCTGGTGCACGGCGCGTCCGGCGGGGTGGGGCACCTGGCGGTGCAGCTGGCTCGGGCGCTCGGGGCCCACCGGGTGATCGGCACGGCGAGCGAGGCCAATCACGACTTCGTCCGGTCGCTGGGCGCGGAGCCGGTCAGCTACGGCGCCGGCCTGCTGGACCGGGTCCGCGCGGTCGCGCCCGACGGGGTGGACGTGGCGCTGGACCTGTTCGGCGGCGACGCGCTGGACGTCTCCGCCGAGCTGCTCGCCCGGCCGGCGCGGCTGATCTCCACGGCCGACCCGGAGCACGTCACCCGGCTCGGTGGCAGCTACGTCTTCGTGAAGCCGTCCACGGACGACTTGAGCGTGCTGGCCGGGCTGGTCGACGCCGGCCGGCTCACCGTGTACGTGGCCCGGACGTTCCCGCTGGCAGAGGCGGCCGAGGCGCAGCGCCTGGTGGCGGCGGGGCACGTCCGGGGCAAGGTCGTGCTGGAGGTCTGAGCCGGGCTCAGCGGGTGCGGCGGCGCACCAGCAGCGCGATGCCGGCGAGGCCCGCGGTGATGACCACCATCACCCCGACGTTCAGCAGCAGCAGCCGCTGGAGTTCGCCCAGCGCGTCGTCGATGTCCTGCACCGGGTCGAGCGCTTCCTCGGGGATGACCCGCTCGCCGCCGCCGATGCCGCCGCTGAGCGTGTCGAGCTGCCGCTCCAGCGGCACCCCGGCGGCGCGCAGCGTCTCGGACATGTTGAGCCGGCCGAAGAACCAGCCGGCCCGGGTCTTGCTCAGGTCGGGCTGCTTGGCCGGCCGGTAGACCCGGGGGCCGCCCTTGGCGAGCGGGTAGAGGTCGTAGGTCTTCATCGGGTTGTCGCCGATGAGCAGCACGACCGTGTATTTCGGACCGAGGTCCTTGGCCGCCGGGCCGCGCTGCTGGCCGCTGGCGCCCAGCCACTCGACCTGGTCGACGACCATGTTCACCTCGGCCGGCCGGGTGTCGGCGCGCAGTTGCAGCGGCTGGTCGAGCTGGTGGCCGGTGATGTCCACTCCGGCCGGTGGGAGCTTGGGCTTGGGCGCCGCCTGCGCCGCCGCGGCGGCGAGGGCCAGCGAGCATGCCGTCGCCACCACCACCCCGGCCACGGCCGCCAGCAGCCGCCTCACCTTACGGACCATCGCCGCCTCCTCGCCCCGTTCGATGGGTGGCTTCGTTACAGGTCGCGCTGGATCGGCCGAGGGGTGGCCGCCGGGCGCGGACCGGCGTCCACCTCAAAGACTCCGCAGAATGGCGCAGGGTTGCACTCGCTGGGAGAGTATTTGGAACTATTTGCGATCTGCGACCGACCAACAGAGCGGCCGATGATCAGCGGCCGGATCGTACCCGGATGGAGGGGTTCATGGGGGGCAGGGTCGCCCGTGTGGCGCGTGGCTGGTCGGTGGTGCTCGGGGTGGCGGCCGGGATCTCGATGCTGCTGCCGGCCGCGCCGGCGGCCGCGCACAACTCGTTGACCGGCAGCGATCCGGAGAACGGGGCGCGGGTGGCCGCCGCGCCGAAGCGGATCGAGCTCCGGTTCCTCGCCTCGCCGGCGCCCGCGACGACGAAGATCACAATCACCGGGCCGGACAACGTGCCCGCCGCCGGCGGTGCGCCGACCTTCGCCGGCAACCGGGTGAGCGTGCCGTTCGCCCCGGGCGCCGCCGGCCTCTACATCGTGGCCTACCGGGTCGGCTCGGCCGACGGCCATCCGGTGACCGGGGAGATCCGGTTCACCCTGACCACCGGCACGGCCGCCGCGCCGCCGTCGGCCACCGCCGCCCCGACCAGCGCCGTCCCGACCACCCCGACCGCCCCGCCGACGACCGCCGCGGTGAGCCCGACGCCCGCCGCCGACGAGGTGGACGACGACGGGGGTACGGGCTGGCTGTGGGCGATCGGCGCGGCCGTGGTGCTGGTCGCGCTGGGCGCCGGCCTGCTGCTGCGCCGCCGATCCCGCGCCTGACCCCGGGGTACGCGAAAGGGGGCCCGCCGGACGACGGCGGGCCCCTCGCGTTGCGGGGACGCTCCTATGCCGCGTCAAGTGTCTGGGGTGCGGCTTCGAGGCGTCGGTAGAGGTCGCGGGCGATGTAGCGCTTGAGGCAGCGTTTGA